>DATJBA010000125.1:0-38421 GCA_035515675.1 Mycobacterium sp. | reverse complement strand
GCGGCGTGGACCGTGCACCGGCCCAACGGCTTCTTCATCGTCAAGGAGGGCTGGGAATACAACCTGGTGCTGGCGGTCAGCGCCGTCGCCGTGGCCACGACGGGGCCCGGGAGGCTCAGTCTGGACTACCTGATCTTCGGGAAGAACTATTGGGTCTACGGCTGGTCAGGTTTGCTGCTCTCGGTCGTGCTTGGCCTCGCCGGGGCCATCGGCCAGTTGCTCATCTTTTACCGTCCGCCGGCCAAACAAGCTGGATAGTTACGGGTCGTCTTCGTCGCCTTCGCATAGCAACTTCTCCGGTGGAAGGTGTTGGTGCGGGTTGTCCGTGGTCGTGGGGGTCTGGCTGGTTTTCTAGCACTTTGTGCTCGGTGGCTAGTCACGATGTCCCGCCAATTGCTTTGGTAGGACATCCCGGCCCTGCGCAGCGCACGGCCCCTGTCGGCGGCGCCTATCAGATCATCGATGCTTGCCTCGATCGTGCGCTGCAACTCGGCGCGTAGTTTGGTGGCCTCTTCGGGCAGCCGGTCGAGCAGGTCCATGTCTTGCTTGATCAGCCCTCGATAGTCCGTACCCCTGAATTGCCCGGCGGCAATGGCCAGCATTGCGCCGCCAAAAACTGGCGCGCTGTTCAGGGCGATCTGTCCCAGACCAGTCACGTCCACTCCTTCTTCGGCTTCTTCGGCTCAACGTCGGCACGTGGCGGCCGTATGCTTTGATCCACCTGGGTTGGGGGGCTCGCTGGGTCGACTGGTGGTGTGGTGTGTCGCGGATTTTTCTAAGTCATGCCAGTGAGGATGTGCGCGCGGCCATGGCGTTGAAGGATTGGCTCAGCGAACAGGAGCCACAGCTGGTCAACGAGATCTTCCTCGACATCGATCCGGTTACCGGGCTACGGGCAGGGACTCAGTGGCGACGTGAACTATTCAACGAAAACTCGCGTTGTGAAACGGTGATCTGTTTGCTATCGGCGAGTTGGCCAGCCTCGCGCGAATGCGGCACCGAGTTCCGCACCGCCGAGGGTTTCGGCAAGCGGATCATTTGCGCTCGCCTCGAAGAGGTCACCGATGAAAACTTCACCCCCGAATGGTGCCAAAAGGCGGAAGTGTTGGTGTGCCCCCGCTGCGGCGCAAGACTGTCACGGGATGGGCGACATCGTCAACCGGGAAATCGCCGAAGTCCTCTCGCGTAATCCTTTGCAGCGGAGTACCGAACTGCAGCTGATGCGGTCAGCCTTTCCGTGGCTGGTGACGATCAACGCCGACACCGAGCGGCCGCTGCGACGCGCGGCGCAATACTCCGAACTACCCGAGGCCAGCCGGCCACTCATCGATGCCCTCGTCGCCAAACGGCTGATGGTCCAAGACACCCGCGACGGCGAAGTGATGGTCGAAGTCGCTCTCGAAAGTCTGTTGCGCCAGTGGAAGGAGATGGACGAGTGGCTCGAAGAGCAACGACCCAGCCTCAAAATAATCGACGACCTCGAGCGCAATGCCCGTTCGTGGAAGACCCACAACCGCGATCCCGAGTGGCTCGTGCTTGACCGGCACCCGCCTCACCGAGGCCGAAGCCCTCGCCGCGACACCCGAATTTTCCCAACGCCTCACCACCACAGCTGACTTAGTCGTGCCTAAAGTTATACTGCAGATGAGATACGTTGCGCTAGAGGCAAATTCGTGTCCGTACAGTAGCTTCGTTTTGTACGGACACAGGTTGTGAGCCCGTTTTTAATCGTCGTCAGAAGGCGGGAAGCGCATCAGGCAATACGTCGTGAAGTCAACCATCAACTCGTCGAGCTGACCCTGACGCGGCAGCCCGCGAGCACCAGCATCACGAAGCGTCTGGAACAGCCCTAAGATAGTGCGAAGATTCAGCTCGTTGGCGGCGGCGTCAAAACTCAGCAGCACTTTCGGGACATCATCGGCGTCTGCCGCTACCAAAGCCATCATCTTCTCGACCGGTCCGGTTATTTCGGTTTCATCTGTCAACTCACATATGGCGCGACCATGTGACGCGATCCGCCCGTACATGGCCGTCAAGCCCTGCCCGTAGTTCCTTTTGAGGTCAGTGACGTAGCGTCGGAGGTCTTCCATATCCTGCGGGTCCGGTTTTTCGATTTGTGCTATGTGCTTCTGGATCAGTTCAGCCGGACGTTGATTGAGCGCCCTCAGAAACTCCTGGATGTGGGTCTCCAGGTCAGCGTCGCGCGTGTCGTCGGTCATAGTCCCAGGCTAAAGCGCCAGCCAACGCCGCGCCGCACAGGAGGATGATGGCGACGACTGCCGAGAGGCTTGCCCAGGATTGATGCAGGGTGTCTGGCTCGTCTTCGGTCAGCGACGTGAGTGATTTGAATGCAGCCCCATTCAGCCGACCGCTGCGGTTTCGGCTGCCATCACTTCGGCCGCGGCGCGCTCACCGGAGCGGATCGCACCGTCGATCCACCCGCACATGATGGCCGAGCTTTCGGTTCCGGCCCAGTGGACGCGACCGCAGCGCTCACGCAGGGTGTAGCCGAATTCGGTCAACACGCCGGTCGGGGCATGGCTGAGCATCCCGCCATCCGAGTAGCGCTCCACAGTCCAGTTCTGCTCGTGGAATTCTCGGTACGCATTAGCTTTGCTGCCCAACCGATCGACAAGTTCGCCGATCACTACCGCCTTCCGCTCGGCCTCGTCGAGCTTTCCCAGCCGACGCGCGGCGGGTCCCTCCGTGATGACGCACATAATCCCCGGGTCTCCGGTGTCCGTGCAGGCGTCGATGGTCAGGGTGGCCGGGGATCCCGGCGAGGCGGACTGGCCGGACAGTCCTTCGGCACGCCAGAACGGCTCGTCGTAGATGATCGAGATCTTGAAGACCGCGCCGCTTGGCATGCGCTGGTGCAGAAATGCTCGATCCACCGGCAGCGTCGGCTCGTAGTCGATCGAGCTTGCGATTGCCAGCGGAATGGCCACGATGGCTCGGCGTGCCCGCACGATCACATCGTCCGCGCGGACGGTCACACCATCGGCATCCTGGGTGATCTGCCGGACCGGCTGCGAAAGGTGCAGCGCATCACCGAGCTCGGCGGCCATCGGGCGGTAAATGGCACCCATCCCGCCGACCGGTTGGGCATCTGGGCGCTACCCTTGCCGGAAATGACAAATGTCGGGCCGCCACCGACGCCATCTGCAGCAACACCCACAGCAGTGAAACCTCAGACGCCGCCGACGTGTAGGGGCCCGCCAGCGCCATGTCCAGCATGTCGCGGGCCGGCTTGGACATCGTGTTCTTGTCGAGCCATTCGCCGAGACTGATCCGGTCCCACTCGGCGGCCCGCTTCGCCTCCCAGGGGGCTTCGCGCGGAATCGATTTGCACATCTTCTCGATCGAGAGCAAACCAAGACCAAGGTTACTCACCGCCCACGGGCTCATGGTCCAGGGGATGGTGCCGCTGTAGCGGTGCTTCTTCCCGTCGACGATCATCATGGCGTCGCCGTCGTTGTGTTGCTTGTATTCCGGCACACCGAATTCGTCCATCAGCGCATAAATCCGGTCCTGTCCCGGCCCGACCCACGCGCCACCGCGGTCGATCCACACCCCGTCGTCACGAGTGACGGTGAACGTGCGACCGCCTGCCCGGTCGCGCGCTTCCAGCAAGGCCACCGAGCGACCCGCTTGTTTCAACCGCAGGGCAGCCGTCAAACCTGCGAATCCGGCACCAACCACGCAATAATCGACCTCTGACACGACTGGCTCCTCGGTTAGTGTCGCCCCAGCAGGAAACTACACCGATCGCGACACCGGAAGTAGCGGGTTCATGCGGAATTCTCGGGCGGTTCAAACCCGTTGGTCGGTGGACGAATAGGGCAAGCTGCTGCCCACGTTCTCGTCGACCACTACCCGCCCGCCGAGATAGGGGAACGCGCGTTGGGCGCATGACGGCCGGTTGCAGATCTTGCAGCCTGCTCCGATGGGGACCGCGGTGGTCGGGTCGTCGAGCACTACCCCGGCGGAGTAGACGAGTTTGTTGGCATAAGCAAGGTCGCAGCCCAGCCCGACGGCGAAGCTCTTGTGCTGGCCCAGATAACCGCGGCCTTCCGGCGCGGTGGTCTTGGCGACCCAGAAGTACGAGCGGCCGTCGGGCATCTGCGCCACCTGCACGACGATCCGCCCCGGCCGGGCGAACGCGTCGTGCACCACCCACAGCGGACAGCTGCCGCCCACCCGGCTGAAATGAAATGCCGTGGCCGACTGGCGCTTTGAGATGTTCCCGGCCTTGTCGGTGCGGACGAAAATGAACGGAACCCCGCGTTGCTGCGGGCGCTGCAGTGTCGAAAGCCGGTGGCACACAGTCTCGAAGCCAACCCCGAATCGGCGGCCCAGCAGATCGATGTCATAGCGCAATTCTTCTGCGGCGTGGTGAAACTCGCGATAGGGCAGCAGAAAAGCGCCCGCGAAGTAGTTGGCCAAGCCGATCCGGGCCACGCCACGAGATTCCGCACTGAGCTGGTGGTCGGTGGCCACGATGGCCGAAATCAGGTCGGACTGGCTGAGCAGAGCGAGCTGAGTGGCCATCTGGAAGGCACGCTGGCCGGGCAGCAGCCAGCGTGCGACCCGCAGCACCTTGGTGTCCGCGTCATAGCGGCGCTTGGAGGTTTCGGGCAGGTCATCGTCGATGACCACGGTGATGCCGAACTGGTCGCGCATTAGCTCGGTCAGCTGGGTGTCCAATCCGCCGGGGCGCACGCCGCTTTCTGCAAACATACGCTCGGCAGCGATGTCGAGGTCGCCAATGTAGTTGTTGCGGTCGTAAAAGAAATCGCGAACCTCCTCGAACGGCATCGGCCGCTCGGGAGGCAGCGACGTCTCCGCGGTGGCGCGAGATCGATACGCCTCCAGTTCCCTGGTGGCATCACGCAGACGGCGGTGGACGGTGACCAGGCTGCGGCCGACCTCGGGCATCCGGGCAACGAGTTCTTCGATCTGATCGCGGCTGACCCCATGCTCGGCGCCGACTTCCGTGAACAGGTCGCTGAGGTCGGCGACCAGCCGCGCATCGGTGTCGGAGGAGAAGTATTGCGGGGGCAGGCCGAAGCGTTCTGTGAGCGCCAACAGTACTGGGACGGTGATGGGCCGCTGGTCGTTCTCCAGCTGGTTGACGTAACTGGTGGACAAGCCCAGGGCTTGGGCCAGCGCTGCCTGGGTGAGACCGCGCTCATTTCGCAACCGCCGCAGCCGGGCACCCGAAAACATCCTCGTCACCGCCGCCACATTACTCCACATCGTGTTCGCAAAGTTTGCAATCTTCGGCGGACGAGGACACGAAAATACGCAAGTACAGGGACTTTCCTTAACGACGGGCTTTGCATAGTGTGCGGATTATGTTGATGCATACGGTTAGGGCGCGACGCAGCGCCGACGATTTCCCGCGCAGCGAGCATCTGGCCGCCAAGATCGCGGAGGTCGCCACCGATCCGGTTGCCGTCGAGGCAGAGACCGCGGAGATGGTGCTCAACCGGATCATCGACAACGCCGCCGTCAGCGCCGCGGCCGTGCTGCGCCGGCCGGTCACCGTTGCTCGTCAGCAGGCGCTGGCCCACCGCGTGCGGCAGGGGGCGAGGGTGTTCGGCGTCGACGGCACCTATTCGGTGGAATGGGCCGCCTGGGCCAACGGCGTCGCGGTGCGCGAGCTCGATTTCCACGACACCTTCCTGGCCGCCGAGTACTCCCACCCCGGCGACAACATCCCGCCGCTCGTCGCGGTCGCGCAGCAACTCGGCGTGCGCGGCGTCGACCTGATCCGTGGTCTGGCGACCGCCTACGAGATTCAGATCGACCTGGCCAAGGGAATCTGCTTGCACGAGTACAGGATCGACCATGTCGCTCACCTCGGCCCGTCGGTGGCCGCAGGCATCGGGACCATGCTGCGGCTGGACGCCGAGACCATCTACCAGGCTGTCGGACAGGCACTGCACCTGACCACCAGCACCCGCCAATCCCGCAAGGGCCTGATCTCCAGCTGGAAGGCGTTCGCGCCCGCGCACGCCGGAAAGATCGCCATCGAGGCGGTCGACCGGGCGATGCGCGGCGAGGGATCACCCGCGCCGATCTGGGAGGGAGAGGACGGCGTGATCGCCTGGCTGCTGGGAGGACCCGAGCGCGAATACCGGGTGCCGCTGCCCGCCGCGGGCGAACCCAAGCGCGCCATTTTGGACAGCTACACCAAGGAGCATTCCGCGGAGTACCAGAGCCAGGCGCCGATCGATCTGGCCCGGCGGCTACGCGAGCGCATCGGTGACCTCGACCAGATCGCGTCGATCGTGCTGCACACCAGCCACCACACCCACCACGTGATCGGAAACGGATCCGGGGACCCGCAGAAGTTCGATCCGGACGCATCACGGGAAACGCTGGACCACTCGCTGCCGTACATCTTTGCCGTCGCGTTGCAGGACGGCACCTGGCACCACGAGCGTTCCTATGCTCCCGAGCGCGCCCACCGGCCCGACACCGTCGAACTGTGGCACAAGATCTCCACGGTCGAAGACCCCGAGTGGACCCGCCGCTACCACTCGACCGATCCCGCCGAGAAGGCATTCGGGGCGCGCGCCGAGGTGACACTCAAGAGCGGCGAGGTGATCTCCGACGAACTGGCGGTGGCTGATGCCCATCCGCTGGGCGCGCGGCCGTTCGCGCGCGAGCAATACGTCAAGAAGTTCAATGAGCTCGCCGAAGATGTCGTGGAACCCGCTGAGCAGCAAAGGTTCCTGTCCGCAGTGGACTCCTTGGCCGATCTCAAGGGCGGCACCCTGGATGCGCTGAATGTGGTGGTCGATCCGCGGGTGCTGGACAAGGCGCCGGTGATTCCGGCAGGGGTCTTCCAGTGAAGGACGGGCGCGGCCTGCTGGGCGCGACAGCCGGTGCCGCCGACAAGCGCGCCGCACTGCGGGCAGGCCTGAATTCGGGTCGGTTGCTGCGACTTCCGGGCGCTTTCTCGCCGCTAGTGGCCAAGGTGGTCGCGGAGGTCGGCTTCGAGGGGGTTTACGTGTCCGGGGCTGCGGTGTCGGCCGACCTCGGGTTGCCGGACATCGGATTGACGACGCTGACCGAGGTCGCGTCGCACGGTGCCCAAATCGCCGACCTGCCCACGTTGATCGACGCGGACACCGGATTCGGTGAGCCACTGAACGCCGCGCGCACCGTGACCATCTTGGAGGACGCCGGACTGGCGGGATGCCACTTGGAGGATCAGGTCAGCCCAAAGCGGTGCGGCCACCTCGACGGCAAGGCCGTCGTTTCGACCGACGACATGGTAAAGCGCGTGCGCGGAGCGGTATCCGCACGGCGGGACCCGAATTTCATCATTTGCGCCCGTACCGACGCCGCTGGAATCGAAGGGGTGCCCCCGGCGATTGATCGAGCCAAGGCCTACGCCGACGCGGGCGCCGATCTGATCTTCACCGAAGCGCTGACCGAGCCGGCCGACTTCGAGCGGTTTCGCGCCGCGGTGGATACCCCGCTGCTGGCCAACATGACCGAGTTCGGCAAGACGCCGCTGCTGAGCGTGTCGCAGCTGACCGACGTCGGCTACAACGTCGTCATTTACCCGGTCACCACGTTGCGGCTGGCGATGTTCGCCGTCGAGGCTGGCCTGCGCGAAACCGATTCAGCGGGAACCCAATCCGGCCTGCTGGATCGAATGCAGCACCGCAGCCGGCTCTACGAGCTGCTGCGCTATGCCGACTACAGCCAGTTCGACGACGAAATCTTCAACTTCACGCTGGAAGGACCATCCCAATGACATCCGTTGCTCGCACCGAGCCGAAGATCCACAAGGGCCTTGCCGGCGTGGTCGTCGACAGCACCGCGATCTCCAAAGTGGTGCCCGAGACCAACTCGCTGACCTACCGGGGCTATCCGGTGCAGGATCTGGCAACCGGCTGCAGTTTCGAGCAGGTCGCCTATCTGCTGTGGCACGGCGAACTGCCAACCGACGCCCAGCTGGCCCTGTTCTGTCAGCGGGAGCGCGCCAGCCGCCGGGTGGACCGGTCGATGCTGTCGCTGTTGACCAAGCTGCCCGACAACTGCCATCCGATGGACGTGGTGCGCACCGCGATCAGTTACCTGGGCGCTGAGGATCCCGACGAGGACAACGAGTCGGCGAACCGTGCGAAGTCGCTGCGCATGCTCGCGGTGTTGCCGACCATCGTCGCGATCGACATGCGGCGTCGTCGCGGATTAGCTCCGATCGCACCGCACAGCGGGCTGGGATACACCGAGAACTTCCTGCGGATGCGCTTCGGTGAAGTCCCCGAACCCGAAATCGTCACTGCCTTCGAGCAATCGATGATCCTCTACGCCGAGCACGGTTTCAACGCTTCCACATTCGCCGCTCGAGTGGTGACCTCGACCGAGTCTGATATCTACAGCGCGGTGACCGGGGCGATCGGTGCCCTCAAGGGTCAGCTGCACGGTGGCGCCAACGAAGCCGTCATGCACGAGATGATCGAATCGGCGATCCGACGAATGCGCGGGAGTGGCTGCGCGGCAAGCTCGCGCGCAACGAGAAGATCATGGGCTTCGGGCACCGCGTCTACAAGAACGGTGACTCCCGGGTGCCGACCAGGAAGAAGGCGCTGGCCAGCGTCGCCGCCGTCCGCGACGGTCAGCGTTGGATGGGGATATACAACATTCTGGAAGCTGAGATGCTGGAAGCCACCGGCATCAATCCCAATCTCGATTTCCCGACCGGCCCCGCATATTACCTGATGGGATTCGACATCCCCTGTTTCACACCGATATTCGTGATGAGCAGGATCACCGGATGGACCGCGCACATTATGGAACAGGCGGCGTCCAACGCCTTGATCCGGCCGCTGAGCGCGTACTCGGGGCGCGAGCAGAGGGCACTGGCCGGCAAGTGACTATTGGCTGCGCTTAACAGCTACTCCGGTCCGCCGTATTGCCACACCAAGCTGTGATCGCCGGTCATGGCGGGTTGCACCACATCGTCCGACCGTTAGCGTCCTTGGCGGTGGCGTGCAACACGGTGCACGAATCACCCGGCGCGGGGGGTCAGCGCGAGCGATACCGCTCCCGGCGGCGAGGGCGATCGGTGAGACAGCAGCAATCATTGCCAACACCAAGAACCGAAGTCCGCCCGTCGTGGACATCTCCTAAAGCGCATGCCGAACCAACTTCACGGTATCCGGTAAAGAATCCCCGGGCAAAAGTATTCTTCTTCGAACTTCCCAGCACGCACACGTGGAACACGTTTTAGTCTGTGAAACCATGGGATTTCTCAAGCCCGACCTACCGCAGATCGACATGGAAGAGTGGAGCAAGGGCACCCGCAGCGAGAAGATCCGCCCAATGGCCAAGCATTGGGCCGAGGTGGGTTTCGGAACGCCGGTCGCACTGCACCTGTTCTACGTCGCCAAAATCCTCCTCTACATTCTGGGCGCGTGGCTGTTCGCGCTGACCACCAAGGGAATCAACGGATTCACCGGCGTCGCGTCGTGGTGGTCGGAGCCGATCGTGTTTCAGAAGGTCGTGCTCTACACGATGCTGTTCGAGGTGATTGGGCTGGGCTGCGGCTTCGGGCCGCTGAACAACCGATTCTTTCCGCCGATGGGCTCAATCCTGTACTGGATGCGGTTCGGCACTATCCGGCTGCCACCGTGGCCGGATCGCGTCCCGTGGACCAAGGGAACCAAGCGCAAACCGATTGATGTCGGGCTGTATGGACTGCTCCTTTTGGTGACGCTGGGGGCGTTGATATCGGATGGCACCGGGCCGATACCGGAGTTGGACACGAAGATCGGGTTGCTGCCGACGTGGGAGATCGTGACGATCCTGCTCATCACGGGCGTGCTGGGGCTGCGCGACAAGGTGATCTTTCTGGCCGCCCGTGGCGAGGTCTACGTGACGATGACGGTGACTTTCCTGTTCGGCGGTGTCGACATGATCGTCGCCTCCAAGCTGGTGTTTCTGGTGATCTGGATAGGCGCGGCGATATCGAAGCTCAACA
Organism: Mycobacterium sp.; assembly: GCA_035515675.1. Lineage (GTDB taxonomy): Bacteria > Actinomycetota > Actinomycetes > Mycobacteriales > Mycobacteriaceae > Mycobacterium. The sequence goes on along the minus strand of DATJBA010000125.1, from coordinate 28,415 downwards.
AACACTTCCCGTTCGTGATCTCCACGATGATGTCCAACAACCCGCTGGTGCGGTTCCGGTGGCTGAAACGGCGCTTCTTCGAGAACTTCCCGGACGATCTGCGGCCCGGGCGGCTGTCACGGTGGCTGGCTCACCTGAGTACCGCCATCGAGATGCTGGTGCCCCTACCCTTGTTCTTCTGTCACGGCGGCTGGCCGACCGCGGTGGCCGCTTCCGTCATGGTCTGCTTCCACCTGGGAATCCTGGCGTCCATCCCGATGGGGGTACCGCTGGAGTGGAACGTCTTCATGATCTTCGGCGTGCTGTCGTTGTTCGTCGCGCACACCCGACTGGGCCTGAGCGACCTGAAACACCCTGTGCCGGTGGCGATCCTGTTTATCGTCATCGCCGGAATCGTGGCACTCGGCAACATGTTCCCGCGCAAGATCTCCTTTCTTCCGGGCATGCGATACTACGCCGGCAACTGGGATACCACGCTGTGGTGCATCAAGCCCTCGGCGAACGACAAGATCAGCAGGGGTATCGTGGCGATCGCCAGCATGCCGCAGGCCCAGCTGGAGCGGTTCTACGGCAGCCCGGAAGCGGCGCAGATCCCGATCTACATGGGGTACGCGTTTCGCGGCTTCAACACCCACGGCCGCGCGCTGTTCACGTTGGCGCACCGCGCCATGGCAGGGGAGTCGGAGGACGACTACGTCATCACCGACGGCGAGCGGATGTGCAGCACCGCCATCGGCTGGAATTTCGGCGACGGCCACATGCACAACGAGCAGCTGATCAACGCGATGCAGGAGCGTTGCCACTTCCAGCCGGGTGAGGTGCGAGTGGTCTTGCTCGACGCGCAGCCAATCCACAAGCAGACCCAGGCCTATCGCCTGGTGGATGCGGCGACCGGCGAGTTCGAGCACGGCATCGTCAAAGTCGCCGACATGGTGACCCGGCAGCCCTGGGTCGACGACGTTCCGGTCCAGGTGCTCTCCGAGTAGCGGTGAGCGCCACGTGAGCGTGACGGCGACGCCCGACCTGGGGGCACCGCCCGCTTGCGGGGGACACGCCAGCGTGACGCTGGGTGCCTAAACCCCCGTCCGAACTTCCTGCGCCGCGGCGACCATGTTCTGCAGCGACGCGGTCACCTCGTCGACGTTGCGGGTCTTGAGCCCGCAGTCGGGGTTGACCCACAGTCGTTGCGCCGGTACGGCTCGCAACGCGGCACGCAGCGACTCGGCCATCTCGTTGGTGCTGGGCACCCGCGGCGAGTGGATGTCATAGACGCCCGGACCGACGCTGTTGGCGAAGCCGACGGCGTTGAGGTCATCCAACACCTCCATGTGTGAGCGTGCCGCCTCAATGGACGTCACGTCGGCGTCCAGGTCGGCGATGGCCCCAATGACCTCACCGAACTCCGAGTAGCACAGATGAGTGTGAATCTGCGTCGAGTCGGCGACGCCGGACGTAGCCAGACGGAAAGCGCCTACGGCCCAACGCAAATAGTCGTCCTGGTCGGCGCGACGCAATGGCAGCAGCTCACGGAGCGCGGGCTCGTCGACCTGGATCACCGCGATACCGGCGGACTGCAGATCGACCGTCTCGTCGCGGATGGCCAGTGCCACCTGGTTGGCGGTATCGGCAAGCGGCTGGTCGTCACGGACGAAAGACCAGGCCAAGATCGTGACCGGCCCGGTCAACATGCCCTTCACCGGTTTGTCGGTGAGCGACTGTGCGTAGGTGATCCACTCGACCGTCATCGGGTGGGTCCGGGACACGTCGCCGTACAGGATTGGCGGACGTACGCAGCGGCTGCCGTAGGACTGCACCCAGCCGTTCTGCGTGGCGAAGAAGCCCTCCAGCTGCTCGGCGAAGTACTGCACCATGTCGTTGCGCTCCGGCTCACCATGCACCAGTACATCCAGGCCGAGTTGCTCCTGCAGCCTGATGACGTCGGCGATCTCCTTCTTCATCCTTTTGACGTACTCAGCCTCGTCGATCTCACCGGCCCGAAACGCGGCGCGCGCCTTGCGGATCGCCGAGGTCTGCGGGTAGGAGCCGATCGTTGTGGTCGGCAGCGGCGGCAGGTGCAGGCGGGCGTCCTGGCTGGCGCGACGTTCGGACGCGTCGCCGCGGTGCGCACCCGAGGCGACGATCGAGTCGATACGGGCCCGGACCCGGTCGTTGTGCAACCGCGGATCACTCTTGCGTGAGGCCACGGCGGCATTGGACGCCGCGATCTCATCGGCGACCGTTTCGCGTCCGTCGTGCAGTGCCCGGGCCAGCGTGACCACCTCGGCGAGCTTCTCCTGCCCGAACGCCAGCCAGCTGCGCAGGGCGTCGTCCAGGTCGGTTTCCGGCTCCAGCGAGTACGGCACGTGCATGGTCGAGCACGATGTCGAGACCGCGACGGTGGCGACCGAGCCCAGCAGGGTCGCCAGCCTACCCAGCGCGGACTCCAGGTGCGTGCGCCAGATGTTGCGCCCGTCGATGATGCCGGCCACCAGGGTCTTGCCGGCGAGCTCGGGCACCGCGGCGACCGCCGCGTTGGGACCGGCCACCAGGTCGACGCCGATCGCCTCGACCGGCGTGCGGGCCAGTCCCGCCAGAGACGCACCAGGGTCACCGAAGTAGGTGGCGACGTAGATGGCGGGCCGGTTGCTAACCGAGCCCAGCGCGTTATATACCGCCTCGGCCAGTGCGGGCGCGTTGGGACAGATGTCGGTCACCAGCGCCGGCTCGTCGAGCTGCACCCACTGTGCGCCGTTGTCCGCGAGCAGCGACAACAGCTCGGAGTAGATCGGCACCAGCTCCTGGAGCCGCTCGATCGGCGCGCCGCCGCCGTTGACTCCCTTGCTCAGCAACAGGAAGGTGACCGGTCCGATGACGACCGGGCGGGCGGGAATGCTTTGTCCGAGTGCTTCTTTCAGCTCAGACAGCACCTTGTCCGGGTTCAGCGAAAACCGGGTCGCGGGCTCGATCTCGGGAACCAGGTAGTGGTAGTTGGTGTCGAACCACTTGGTCATTTCCAGCGGCGCGACCTCGTCGTTGCCGCGCGCGGCGGCGAAGTACCGGTCCAGATCGTCGGAGACCCTCGCCGCCCGGGCCGGTAGGGCGCCGAGCATGACCGCGGTGTCAAGCATCTGGTCGTAGTAGGAGAAGGTGTTCACCGGCACCGAGTCGAGGCCCGCAGCGGCCAGGCCGGCCCATGTGTCGCGGCGCAAGGTTGCGGCAACGGACTCCAGCTCCGATCGGCTGGTGCGTCCGGCCCAGTAGCCCTCGGTCGCGCGCTTAAGTTCGCGTTTCGGACCAATGCGTGGGGAGCCGGTAACCGTTGCGGTGAATGCTTTAGGGGTCACGATATTCTTCGTCCTTCACTCGGCGTGGTGGTCACCGCCGGCGGACGTGCAGCCGATCCGGTTGCGGTGCGCACCCTAAGTACATAACCGCAACGGCTGCAGCCTAACGCCCATTCCACGAGGCGATGAGCCGCCGGACGCGGCGCGCCCGGCGCAGCTGGCAGGTCTTCGGACTTGCAGGCACGCACCGGGTGGTGCTCCTAATGGCCGTCGCTTCCCGGTCGGTCGACCAGTGCTTGTGACGGCGGTCGTTCCTGCATACCGCTGCGGGACAGTCCCGGATTCTCACCGGGTTCCCTCTCACGAAGCATTACCAATCTGCTTCGTTCGATGCCGGCGCCGCGTGGTGCGGCGACAGCAGACCAGCTACGCCGTGCAGTTTACTCAGCCCGGCAGCGCTTCGGCGATGGGGATGTCGCCGTTGTTGAATTCGATGGTCCGGCGGATGGTCGAGTCGTCTTCCAGCGCGGCGGCTACGACGAGCGCGACGTCGGCTCGGGAGACCTCCCCTTTCCCCTTGCCCAATGCGATGCGGCCGGTCGCCGGTTCGAGGGTGAGCCGGCCCGGCCCAAGCACGGTCCAATCCAGGTCGCTGGCACGCAGGTGTGCGTCCGCGGCCGCCTTGGCCTCCGCATAGGGGAAGAACGAATCATATTGCGCTACGCCATGATCCGGGCCGGCGCCGAAGTAGGACACCATCACGAACCGCCGAACACCCGCCTGCGCGGCGGCATCGATCACCCGGATCGCCGCGTCGCGGTCGACGGCGTAGGTCCGCGTCGGGTTGCCGCCGCCCGCTCCGGCGGAGAAGACGACCGCGTCGTGCCCGGCGAGCAGACTGGCCAACGCATTGGTGTCGAGCCGCTCGATGTCGGCCACTACCGGCCGGGCGCCGGTGACCGCGACGTCGTCGGAGTGGTCGGGATTGCGGAAGACCGAACTCACCTCGTCGCCGCGCTCGGTCAGGATGCGAGTCAGGTGCAGCGCGACCTTGCCGTGGCCGCCGATGACGATGACGCGTGCCATGGCTTTCCCTATTTGACGAAGCCTCCGCTCAAGTTAGCTAGACGCGCCCCATGATCAGATCGATGATGGGCTTGCCGGGCGGATATGCCCCGGTAAGCGACGCCATCGTATGCCCGTAGTCCACCAGCAGCGTGATCCCGTTGATGCCGAAGGCGGCGGCGCTGTTGAGGAAGCACATGACGTCGCCCATCTGCTCCGGGGTGTGCACCTTGGAGCCGGTTTCGTCGCGGTAGTCCTGCGCGAAGGTGAGCCACAGGTCGGCGTTGGCCTGGGCCAACGGAGTGTCGGTCGGACCCGGGCAAATGGCGTTGATCCGTATGCCCTTCTTCAGCAGCGGATAGCCCTGTGTTGCCACATAGGCATTGACGGCCTTCTTGCTGAAGCCGTAGTGGATGATGCCTTCGGCCTCGTGCGCTGATACCCAGTCTTGGGCCGCTGCATAGTCGGGCGCGGCCAGGAACTCCTGCAACAGCGGCAGATCGTTCTCCCACCCCATGCCGGCGACCGAGGAGATAAAACAGATCGCCGAGCCGGACGGCAGCTGGCCCTTGTCGAGCAGGCGCTCGATGAGATAGCGGTGGCCGACGAAGTTGATCTTCATCAGGTCCGGCCCCTCGGCAACCCCGGCGGCCGAAAACACCGCATGGATCGGTCCGCCGACCTGCTGGAGCGCGGAGTCGATCGACGCGGGATCGCGCAGGTCGACCTGCAGAGCCTGGGCGACGTCATAGGTCACCGGCGCGTAATCCATCACTGTCACTTCGGCGCCGAGCTCGGCTGCCGACTTGGCCGCCGCGGCGCCCATGCCCGTCGCACCGCCGACGACCAGCGCCCGCTTGCCGTCGTACCGCAACCGATCGATAACAGTCATTGAGCTCCTCTCCGCGGCCGTTACTAACTGACCTACTGTATGTAGAACAGTTAGTTGGTTCAATACCTAGTTCCCGCGAACCGCGACACCGCGCAAAACGGTGTCACGGGCATGCATCAGCGCCGCGCGTCTGCCAACGGCGCGAAGGATGTTTTCCGGTATCCACTGCAGGCCGATCACGCACCGTGCCAGCATTTCCTTGGAAGGGCTGTCGATATGTATCTCTTTCGACCGAATCCCTTCCGACAGCAACGTTTTCATCTGCCGTAGCCGCGTGGTGTACATCCAACCGGGATTGGGGGTGTCCGGCGGCGACTGCCGCATCCATGCGAGTTGAATTCTAAACTCGTCGCAGAACTGATCCAACGCATTAGCGTTGACCCAACTCAGCGCATCCAGCTTCTCGATGGGTGTTGCGTTGGAGCGGAGCACGGAGGTCCAGCCAGCAGCAACCTTCTCACCGAATGACCGCATGATGGACGCCAAGAGCTCGTCTTTAGAGCCGATCAACCGGTAGACCGTGCCGGTACCAAGGCCCGCCGCCGACGCGATGTCTCTGACTGTCGTAACTTCATATCCCTTGCGGCCGAATTCTATTCGTGCTACCGCACGGACGTGCGCTGCCTTGTCATTGGGCTCGGCTTCGGTGTCGTCGGTCCATGTTTGGATGACTTCGTCGGCGGCCAGGAATGCGGAAGAACGATCAAGTTCTGCGTCGCCGGGCGGCCGGCTCGCTAGACCATCCAAAATGATTCGACATAACAGTGCGGCAACCCGATCGGTGGGGGCATTGTGGCGGATGACGTCGAGCCCTACCTGTAGCATCGTCTGACAGACCCGGTCGGCCAGGATGGGGAGATCGAGATCAGATCTGATGTATCCGGCCCACCTGCCGGCGCGGAGCGTTTGAAGCATCGCCTCGAGGATCGCGGTAGGTCGCCGGTGCGCCAATTCAGTAAGTTCCGGATTGGCGCTCGGAGCCTCATGAAACGACATCTGCAGCGCGGCGCGATGCCGTACCGCGCAGTTGGCGATTGCTGATCCAAGACTGGTGATCTTCTCCGAAGCGGAGCGCGGGTCGGGTTCGTCTAGGTACGCCAGCGCGGTTTCCCCGATGCGATCAAGATCAGCGTGATAGCGCCGGACCAATTCGACCAGGATGGCTTCTTTGGATTCGAAATGGTGATACAAGCTTCCCGGGAGAATGCCTGCGGCCTCGGCAATATCCTGCAGGGATGTCCGGAAGCCGGACGAGCCGATCAACGAGGCCGCAGTCTCGAGGATCTCCGTTCGGCGCGTGCCGTCGCCATATGCATGGCCGCCGTTGCGCGCAAGGTCTCGGGTGTTCTTCTGGACATTGTGAAGCTTCGGCGTCACATACGGACGCGCCACATCTCCTCCACGACTCGCAACTCCCGTCATACGCGTGCCCGACCGATCACGTGACCGCCCAGCGCCGGTCGAGCAAAAAGCAACTGACCCAATGTTTGGTTAACGCTACCAGAAGATTTGTGGCGCCCTTCGGAGTCGCAACTACCCAACGCACGGCTAGAACACCTTTCAGGGCAGTGGTTAATCCGCTGCATAAGGCTGTATAGCAATTTAGAGGGCGGGGCCGCCCCACTCGTCGACGACGACAACCTCCTCGACGGGGCGTCGGCAACCATCGCTTGATAAAACGACTCGTCGCCGGCAACCCGCGGGATATACGGCTCGTAGCACGGGATGATCAACATGGGCACCTTCGCCATGTTCTCCACCAGCCACTCGGTCGACGCCATGAGTCGACTCTCCTGCGTCCCGGGGGCATCAGCTCGGCGATCATCTGCCCACCCATCCGCAACAGATACGCGTCGCGGTACAGCTCAGCGATCTTCGCCCGCAAGGCCGCATCGCCGACCACGAGCCACCGCCAGGACCGCTGATTGGACCCATTGGCAGCCTGCAGCGCGATGCGAAGGCATTCGCGGATGTCATCACGGTCGACCGGGGTGTCGAGGTCGAGTGACTTGCGTGCCGAGCGGGTGGTGGTGAGGAGCTGCTCGATGTCCACGACCGAGGGTCCTAGCTCGAGGATGGCAGTTTCGCGGCGAGGTCCAGAACCGTCACGGTCTGGGTGCCGGTTTTCTTGAGTCGGGCCGAAGAGCGGTAGCCCAGGTCGACATCTTTGGCCTGCGCCCGGAGGGCGCTGACCGTCGCCTGCGCCTTCGGTATGTGTTTGAACAGGTCGAAGGAGAACACCCGGATCGCGTTTTCGTAAGTGATCTTGTTGATTTCGTCATCCGGGACACCGCCGAGGTAGATGGCAAGTGTCTCGGGCGCCATCGGCCACGTCGAGTCGGAATGCGGGTAGTCGCATTCCCACGTGATCATGTCGAGGTTGAGCTTGTGGCGATTCTCGACGCCGAATCCGTCGTCGATGAAGCACGTGACGATGCGCTCGTTGAACACCTGGCTCGGCAGCATGTCACCGAAGTCTTGATGCGTCCACGCCCGGTGCATCTTGTAGACCCGGTCGATGCGCTCCAAAAAGTACGGAATCCATCCGATGCCGCCCTCGTTGAGCGCGAACGTCAGTTCGGGAAACTTTCGCAAGACCGGTGACCACACCAAATCCGCGGCGGCCTGCACGATGCTCATCGGCTGCAGGGTGATCATCGTGTCGACGGGCGCATCGACTGACGTAATCACCACCGAAGACGACGACCCGATGTGCAGGCACACGACCGTGTTCTCGTCGCTGCAGGCTTGCCAGAATGGATCCCAGTGCGGATCGTGCAGCGATGGATAGTTCAGCTTGGTGGGATTCTCCGAGAAGGTGACGGCGTGGCAACCCTTGTTGGCCACCCGCCGCACTTCCTCGGCCATTAGCTGGGGGTCCCAGATCGGCGGGAGGGCAAGCGGAATCATCCGTCCCGGATAGGTGCCGCACCATTCGTCGATGTGCCAGTCGTTGTAGGCGCGCAGCACCGCAAGCCCGAGGTCCTTGTCCCGCGCACGAGCGAAGTATTGGCCGCAGAACTGCGGATATGAGGGAAAGTTCATCGCCGCCACCACGCCGTTGGCGTTCATGTCGCGGATGCGTTCGTGAATGTTGTAGCAGCCCTCACGGATCTCGCTCAATCTTGTTGGCTCGGCTCCATATTCGTCCGGCGGCCGACCCGCCACCGCGTTGAGACCCACGTTGGTTGCCTCCTGCCCTTCGAAGACCCAGGCGTCGATGCCGTCGTCTCGTTGGATCAGCTTCGGCACATCGTCCTTGTATTTGGCGGGAATGTGACCGTCAAACATCTCGGGCGGCTCGACGAGGTGGTCGTCAACCGACACGAGAACGAAGTCGTCCATTTTCATGTTGTGCTCCTTTGGATTTGGTCTAGGTCTTTTGCGTGACACCGAGCCGTTCGCAGACGCCGAAGACCTCCTCGAAGATGGAGGCCGGAACAACGAACGGCTCTGTTGCCGACACTTGCGAAAAATGATCGGCGATGTCGTCCGCCGTCGGTGTACTGCCAGGCTCGGCAAGCCAGCCCGCGCCCAGCCCGACGAACACCCGCGCGAAGCGCCCGGCGCAGGCGGAATAGTTCTGATGGGTGACCTCACAGCTCCGGCTGGCCAGGTAGACGACAATCGGCACCACCAGCTCGGGCCGGATGATCTTTAAGAAGCCGATCTCCTCAAGTGCCTTGGGATCTCCCACCGTCTCGGTGACCATCCGTGAAAAACCGAAAGGCAGCACGGTATTGGCGAAAATCCCGTGCGGCGCCCCTTCGATCGCGATGACATTGGCCAATCCCACCAGGCCGGCCTTGGCCGCGGCGTAGTGGGCCTCCAGCGGCTGCCCGAACATTCCGCCGGAAGAAGAGATGAAGACGAACCGGCCATAGCCCTGTGACTTCATCACTCGATACGCGGGCTGGCTCAAATAGAACCCGCCATCGAGATGCACCCGCACCATTCGTCGCCAGTCCTCCGGTGAGAGGTCTTCGAAGGCAATGCTGTTGAAGATGCCGGCATTGCTGACCACCGCGTCGAGGCGTCCGAACCGCTCGAGTGCTGCGCGTACGATCGCTTCACCCCCTTCGGGGCTGTCTACCGAGTCGTGCGATGCCACCGCGACGCCGCCGGCACGCTCGATCTCGTCGACGATCACGTCAGCGACGCTGGGATCTGCCCCTTCGCCGTGCATGGTTCCGCCGAGATCATTGACGACGACCGAGGCGCCACGTCGCGCGAGTTCGAGCGCATAGAGCCGGCCGAGTCCTCGACCCGCTCCGGTGACGACTGCGACCTGACCGGAGAAGTCAATCATGTTGGGTCCCGGCCCGTTCGTGGTGGATCATGGATTGCGCGAGCCGTGCGCCGACTTCCTCGACGTAGCGGTCGGGGCCGCCGAGGAAGGCGCTCCAGCTCAGCAGCCGCTTGAGGTAGAGGTGTGCGTCGTGTTCCCAGGTGTAGCCGATGCCACCAAAGATTTGGATTGCGGTGTCGGCCACTGTGGCCAACCGCCCGGCGAATGCCTTCAGGCGCAGCGCGGCAAGGTGTCGCTCGGTAGCGTCTGCCGCGTCGGCGGCCCACAGCGCATGTATGACGCCGCTGCGCGCCAGCTGCGTACACACGTGGCCACGAGACGGCAGCCCATCCCGCATCGGCCATCTTGCCGTCCCACGCGCGAAGCGTCTCGAAGGCGGCAGCATCAGCGCCACGGCGTCGACCGGCAGCCACCACGTCGTCGGTCAGGTTCACGGCGAGCCAGGCACGCAGTTCCTCACGGAAGTCCTGCGCCTTCGGCGGGTATGAGAAATCCACGTTCCTTTGGCGACCTCATCCGATTGACTGTGGCTATCCGCGGACTCTACGTTGGAACAGATGTTTGGTCAATCATCGTCCATGCGGAGAAGAAGGACTCGTTGAGCAGCGCCGAGGTGAACACCGACTGCCCGCGCCGGCTCAGCTTGCTGGCATCAGCCCTTGCCGGCAGAACGCTGGAAGTCGCCCCGGTCGAGCCCGGCGATCGAGCCTGGACCGACGGTGCAACGGTATTCGTCGATGCCGACACCAGCACCGGTGAGCAGATCCAAGCGCTCGCTGTACAGGCGTCATTGCTGGCCGCCGGAAGCCTGGAGCCCGAGGTTGTCCGCAGACTCATCCGGCGCCCGGCGCTGGCCAGGCGATACCTCACGGTCGAAGGTCACCGCGCATTATCGGTGAACGGCGACCTTTTGCCGCCAGTGGTGCGGCCGCTCGTCGACTGCGCTGTGGCCGCTCGCAGCGATTCGCCCGCGGCGTCACTGGCCGCAGCGCTGAGCCGGCAGGCAATCGCCGACGCACCACGGGCCTTCGGAGCAATCCGTGCGCGGAATCTGTTGGCGTCGAAGGGGCGCGCTGAAAAACCGGAAACGACCGGCGAGCACAATCCGCACCGGAGCAAAGTCCTTTCCGAACTCGATGAAGAAGCGAATAACGAGGCCGGAGACGTTGTCGACATCTTCTCCAGCCCGGTGGGCGGGGGAGGTGCGCTTGGCCGGTTGCTCAAGAAAATGCTGGGGGCGGCGCGTCGGCTCGGCGACAGAGGAGGTCAACCGGGGGCTGATTCGCCGACATACCGCACACGCTCGGGTACACCAGGGGCAGGCACAGCCGTCGCCTCAACAGCTTCCTCGGACACTGTGGATGAGGCCGGTGAAGCCGGTGGCATCAAGTACCCCGAGTGGGACGTGTATCGACGGCGCTACCGCCCCGACTGGTGCACGGTCCGCGAAAACGAGCCGCCTCCCAAGCTCGGCAGTTCCCAGCGATTTTCGGACGAGTACGGATTGCGCCGAGCACTCGCCCGCCTAGGTGTCGGCCTCGACCGTTGCCACCGACAAGCTCAGGGTGACGATATCGATATCGATGCCGCCGTCGAGGCGCGCGTGGAGGCCATCGCCGAGTCAGCGCCCGACGAGGCCGTTTACCTCGGTAGCCTTCGCCGCCGACGCGATCTTTCGGTGCTAATCCTGCTCGACGTCTCGGGATCGGTTGCCGAACCCGGCGCCGCGGGCCAAACGGTGCATGAGCAACAACGAGCGGCGGCGGTCGCACTGACCGTCGCTTTGCACGACCTCGGCGATCGAGTAGCGCTTTATGCATTTCACTCGCACGGCCGATCTGCCGTAAACCTCATGCCGGTAAAGCGCTTCGACGACAACCTCGACGCGTTGGTGTTGCGCCGTCTGCACGGCCTAACGCCCGTCGCATACTCGCGGTTGGGTGCCGCGATCCGGCATGGCGCCGCCGTCTTGGAAGCCCGAGGCGGCACAGCGCTGCGGCTACTCGTTGTGCTGTCCGACGGCTTGGCGTACGACTACGGCTACGAACGCGTGTACGGAGCGGCCGATGCCCGGCGTGCGCTCGCCGAGGCGCGCCGGCGCGGCGCCGGGTGTCTGTGTCTGACCATAGGTGCCCACACCGACACCGACGAACTTCGGCATGTGTTCGGTAGCGCCGCCCACGCGACCGTTCCCAGAATCGAGCAACTCAGCCACGTGATTGGGCCGCTATGCCGCTCGGCCCTGGTATCCGCGGAGGCTCGTCGACGGCTCACACAACGAAAACGCTTAACCGTCAGTTCTTTACGTCAGGGTATCTAAGTCGAGAGCGGGCGCGGGAAAGGGAAACGGTGCTAACCAACTGATGTTGTGCACGATCGACCTCTTGGAAAACCAAGGGGCAGGCTTTAATGGGCGGTGAGGGTGGTGCGACCGCTCAGCTGTCCGAAGCGGTCAGCAAGACGCGGCCTGCACGGCCCTACTATGTGCCGGTCGGCAACGAAGAGGGAATTTTCAAAGCTGCTTTCCGGCAAGGGTTGTCGGTCCTGCTAAAGGGCCCTACGGGCTGCGGGAAGACGCGCTTCGTCGAGGCCATGGCCTACGACCTTCAGCGGCCGCTGATTACCGTGGCTTGCCATGACGATCTGACCACGGCCGATCTGGTGGGGCGGTTTCTGCTGCGCGGTGGTGAAACCGAGTGGGTTGACGGCCCGTTGACCCGCGCCGTGCGCGAGGGGGCGATCTGCTACCTCGACGAGGTCGTCGAGGCACGCCAAGACACCACCGTCGTCCTGCATCCACTGTCCGATTACCGGCGCCAACTTCCGATCGAGCGACTCGGGCTGACAATCGACGCGGCGCCGGGATTCTGCTTGGTGGTGTCCTACAACCCGGGGTACCAAAGTGTGCTCAAAGACCTCAAAGACTCCACCCGCCAACGAATGGTCGCCATCGAGTTCGGCTTTCCGGCACCCGATATCGAAGAAAAGATCCTTGCCTATGAAGCTGGCGTCGACCATGAGGCCGCCGCCGAACTGGTGCGGCTAGGTCAGGCTATCCGCCGACTAGAGACCGCCGGCCTACGTGAGGTGGCATCGACGAGAGTGCTCATCGCCGCTGGGCGGCTCATTGCGGACGGGCTAAACCCCCGCGAGGCGGCTCGCGCCGCCATCGCCGGACCGCTGACCGACGACTCCCATGCCGCCAACGGGCTGTCGGAGATGATCGACGTCTACCTGGCGGGCTGCTGAATCGCTATCTCGCTCGGCGAAATTCGTTCACACTCGAATTGAAAAACTCTCGTTCGCCTTTCTATTGGCTTCCGGCCACCCGATCGCTGAGTCGCCTACATATCGACGGGTGTGGGTCGGGTAGCCGTGGCGCGTAAACTGCTAAACGGCGTTATTGGAAGATGTCGAATGCTGTCGGTGGATTCGGTGGGGCCGTGCAAGCGGATGGTCACCAGTTCGTGTCCGATCCGCCCGATACCTTGTCTGCCATGACTCGCAAAGGATCGTTCTGGGACCTACTCGCCGGCAAGGCTGAGATGCCGGCGTGGTGCAGGGAGGATTTCTTGCTGCGAAGCTCGATGACACGCTCGGTCCTGCGTTGGTTGCGACGCTCGATGAGGGACAGTTCGCGCCCACGCTCGATCTGCATGTGCAGTTTCTCGCGCCGGCTCGACCGGGTCGCCTCGTCGGTCGGGGCCGGATAGTTCGGCGAGGCTGAGACATTGCTTTCCTTGTCGGGGGAGCTCGTCGACGACACCCACACCGTCATCGCGGTCGCAACCGCGACCGCAACAATCCGATCCAGCGTGGGTAAAACTGCTGTTCAAAGTCATTGACCCAGTCAACCTCTCCTTAAAGCTTGGTCGATCGGTTATGGGGGTTGGGTCATGTCTGGGGACGGTAGCTGGGTCCGTCCGTGAGGATCTGGTGGCTGGTGTTGATAACCCGGTCAAGGTCATCGAATCGTCTTGTCGGTTGATCTGGGTTGGCGGGTGATTTCGGCGGCGTAGTGGGACCAGTCTCCGCCGGCGGCAGGTGCCGATCCGGCGGTAGTCGTGGTGTGGATGCCGAGCAGGTCGACGAGGACTGCAGCCGGGACGGTGGTGGCCAGTTGCAGCATTGCGGTGCGGTGAGCGCGTCGACACCGAGTTTGCCGAGGCGTAGCCCCAGTCGCGATGGGGTGATCGATTGTCCTGGAAGGTGGCCCCGGTAGGGCTGATTGACGATGAGACGTCCCCCAGGCTAGGGTCAGAACAAATTTTAGGTTTGCGAATCGGGCAGCGGCGACGTGCGTGGTAGGCGGGAGGTCAGATTGTCCTACGAGAGCACCGCGGAGCCGATCAAGATCGGCTACCTGTTTGATTTCCTGCTGCCGGAGGGTTACCCGCAGGAAATGCGGGACGACTTGACCCGGCCATTCGACCTGGTGTTCAGCGACGGACTGCGTCAGCGGGTGATCGACCGGCCGGTACAGATCGTGTACCGGGAGGTCGAGGGACTGCCCAAGGGCACCGTCAAGGCGGTCATCGACGCTTACGGGGAACTTGTCGACGAAGGCTGTCTGGTCGTGTTCGGCCCGCACATTTCCGAGAACGCCATCCCGACGCGGGAGGCAATCGAGGAGCGCTTCCGGGTCCCAGGGATCAATGTGTGCGGTAGCGACGACTGGTTGGGGGAGTGGACCTTCGCGTTTCCCCAAGGATCGATGACCGACGAACCGATCTTCTGGACCGACTTACTGGCCAAAGGCGGCCACACGGAGGTAGGCGTGCTGGTCGAGCAGTCGCTGGTCGGTGAGAGCTATCTGAAGAACTTTCGGAACTCCTGTCGGAACAAGGGAATTCGCATCGTCGCCGAAGCGCAGATTGCGCAAACGGCCCAAGACGTCGGCCAGGCGCTCCGCACGTTGCACGAGGCGAAGCCGACTGCCCTGGTGCACTGCGGCTTCGGGTTTGGGATCGTATTCATCAACCCCGCGCTGGCAGAACTGAACTGGGACCCGCCACGCTTCACCAGCACCGCGTTTCAGAACGCGTGGATCAACCCGGTGATGTGGCAAGCGTTCCTGGGGTGGACCGGCATCGATCAGTACGACGAGGGCAACCAGGTCGGCCAGCGTTTCCTGGACCAATACGAGGAGACGTACGCCCGGCGCCCGCAGTATTGCGTGCCGGTGGTGAACCGCGACGTGGCGGCCACGCTGCTGCGCGCTTTCGCCGACGCCCATCCCCTCAGTCCCCGCGGCGTAAAAGATGCCCTGGAGCGCGTGAAGATGCTGCCCGCCGCGTCCGGCGCACCCGGGACCAGGGTTTCGTTCGGAAAGTGGACCCGGCGCGCCTGGATGGGCGCCGGCTACCTGGTCGCCCGGAGGCTGGACGCCGACGGCGTCAATTCCCATCTCGTTGAACGCTTCGGTCCGGAATAGACAGGAATGACCGATGACTACCAAACAGACAGCGCCGTCTACAAATCCGTCTGCAAAGAGTGCGATCACCGAGCCAAAGAAGGTGCCCGTTTGGGCCGCGATCTGGATATTCGTAGCCGTCGCGGTGCTCGCTGTCATCGCGTACTACGCGCGCACCGGCGCTGTCTCCGACCGGATTCGCAATCCGAACGTCACCGGCGCTCCGCGACCGGTCGAGCCGTTGTTCGGCTACAGCCATTGGCTGGGACTGCTGCAGATCTTCACCATCATCATGGTCGTCCAAGTCATCGTCATCTATGTGGTGGCGTGGCGCCGGTACCCCCGTCACCCCATTCTGTTGATGGGTATCGTCACCACGTTCATCGTCTGGCAAGACCCGATCATGAACTGGTCGCCCTACGCGGTCTACAACCCGCAACTGTGGCACTGGCCGGAAGATTGGCCGCTGGTGTCACTTTCGCCCACCGTGGAGCCGTTCCTCGTCATCGGATACATCAGCTTCTACCTTGGCCCCTACTTCCCGGCGATCTGGATCCTGCGCAAGGTCCAGGCCCGCCGGCCCGTCGATTCGTTCGTCTGGCGCCACCCGCTGATCAGCCTGGCTGCGATCATTTTGGTCGTCGGCTTCATCATCGACGCCATGATGGAGATCACCTTGGTGCGCACTGGGATGTACATCTACTCCCAGGTAATCCCTTTCGGCTCGGTCTTCGTCGGCAAGCCGTGGCAGTTCCCGCTGATCTGGGAGTCCGTGATGGTGACTTTTGTGATGATCCCGGCGGGTGTGCTGCTGTACCGCGATGACACCGGCCGCACGGTGGCCGAGAAGCTGGCCCAGCGAGTGCGAATCTTCCCGGGCCGCCCAACGCTGGCGATGTTCGCGGTGATGTTCGTGCTGATCAACCTTGCCTACTTCGCCTACGGGACTGGCTTCGCAATCATCAAATGGACCAGGGCCGCTACCTCCGTTGCCTGCCCCTGGCCGTACCCGGAGGCGAAGGTTTATGACCCTCAGGGTTTCTATGAGCACAACGGGCAGCCGGGCCCGTACTCGGTCGGGATCTGGTCAACCTGGATGAGCGCCCAGCCGCACGGACGCCCGAACGTGCAGCTGCCCGCCAACGGAGGGCGGTGTGCAAACCCCGGCCATGAGTGAGCCGCGCAGCATCGTCATCACCGGCGCATCCCGCGGACTTGGGCTCGCGTCGGCGACGCACATGTACAAACAGGGCTGGCGCGTGGTGGCGGCCATGCGCTCGTCCGAGACCGGTATTCAGGCGCTACGGTCAAAGACCGGTGCCGCAGCCGATGATTCGCGATTGATCGCCATCCCGCTGGACCTCACCGACTCCGCCTCGGTCACGGCTGCGGCCAAGGCGATCGAGGCGGCGGTCGGCGCCCCGCATGCGCTCGTGCACAACGCCGGAATCTCCGCTGCCGGGATGCTCGAAGAGACACCGATGGACTTATGGGAGCGGATGTTCGCAACCAGCGTCTTCGGGCCGGTCCTGCTCACCAAAGCTTTGTTACCGTCGATGCGGGCCGCGGGACGGGGGCGAATCGTCGTGATCTCCAGTCAGGGCGGCGTGCGCGGCATGCCGGAGATCTCGGCGTACTCGGCCGCCAAGGGTGCAGCGGAACGGTGGGCCGAATCGTTGGCCGGCGAGGTGGCGCCCTTCGGGCTGGGCGTCACCGTTGTGGTGACGGGGACCTTCGACACCGACATCATCACCGACGCGGGGACGTCGGACCACCGGGACTTCGGCGGGCCGTACGCGGCACTGCACACCAAAATCGACCGGCGGGGCCGCGCCGCGATGCGGTTGGCGCGCTCACCGGAGCGTTTCGCCCAAGGGCTCGCCAAGGTGGTCGATGACCGTGCGCCGTTCGCCCGGCACGCCGTCGGCGTCGACGCCCGCATGTTGCTTGTTGCCAACCGGCTGCTTTCCAGTAAGGCTCTCCATAGGGTGACCTGTCTGGCGATGGGCCTCCCACGTCCCGGCGCTCTGCGGAACGCCCCACCTACAGAGAGCGACACACATGACTGAGGCTGTAAAGGTTCGCTTCGAGCCGAAGATGATGATCGACGGCAAGCTCGTCGACGGACAAGCCGGCACCTTCACCAACGTCAACCCGGCAAATGAGGAGAGCCTCGGGGAGGTCGCCGACGCGTCGAAGGAGGACATGCACCGGGCCATCGATGCGGCCAGGCGGGCCTTCGACGAGACCGACTGGTCGACCAACCGCGCGTTGCGCCAGCGCTGCCTGTTGCAGCTCCACGACGCGATAGACGCTGAGCGGGAGGAGTTGCGCGAGGAGCTCATCCTTGAAGCTGGCGCCCCCCGAGCGATCACCTATGGCCCTCAGTTGGATGCCCCGTTGGCCGACGGGCTGCGCTACCCCGCCAAGCTGATCGACGAGTACCCCTGGGAAACCGACCTCGGCGACGTGGTCATCAGCCTCACCGGTGTGCTGACCACCCGCAAGGTTTGGCGGGAACCGGTCGGCGTGGTCGGCGCGATCGTGCCGTGGAACTTCCCGTTCGAAGTCACCATCAACAAGCTCGGCCAGGCACTGGCCACCGGCAACACCGTGGTGCTCAAGTCGGCGCCGGACACCCCGTTCAATGCGACCCGCCTGGGCCGGCTGATCGCCGAAAAAACCGATATCCCAGCCGGTGTCGTCAACGTCGTCACCGCGTCGGATCACCTGGTGGGCGAGGAGCTCACCCTGTCGCCGAAAGTCGACCTGATCTCGTTCACCGGCTCCACCGCGGTCGGCAAGCGGATCATGGAAAAAGGTGCGGCGACAATGAAGCGGCTGTTCCTCGAGCTCGGCGGCAAGTCGGCCACCATTGTTTTAGAAGACGCCGATTTCGGGATGGCATGTGCGATCGGCATCGCGCCGTGTATGCATGCCGGGCAGGGTTGCGCCAACCCGACCCGGATGCTGCTGCCACGGTCTCGCTACGACGAGGGTGTGGCGATCCTCAAGAGCATCTATGAGAACGTCATGCCGGGGGACCCCCAGGACCCGGCAACGCTGTGCGGCCCGGTGATCTCGGACAAGCAGCGTAAGCGCGTGCTCGGCTACATCAACAAAGGGGTCGAAGAGGGCGCCACGGCACTGGTCGGCGGGCCTGATGCGCCGACCGGCTTCGACAAGGGATTCTTTGTCAGGCCTACGCTTTTCGTCGATGTCGATAACTCCATGACGATCGCCCAAGAGGAGATTTTCGGCCCGGTGCTGGCCGTCATCCCCTTCGACGATGAGGAAGACGCGATCCGGGTCGCCAACGATAGCGTGTACGGATTGGCCGGCAACGTGATGTCGGGTTCGCTGGAGCATTCGCTGGCCGTGGCCCGCCGGCTCCGAGCCGGCTGGATCGGCGTCAACGGCGGCGCTCCGTACGGCGCTGACACACCGTTCGGCGGATACAAGGCCAGCGGGGTGGGCCGCCAGAACGGCGTGGCCGGGTTCGACCAGTACACCGAGATCAAATCGGTGGGGTACCCGGCCGGCTGACAGACCGGTTAAAGGAGGGGCACGAGTGCAGCTGTTTGACGATCTCGAGGACTTCGGGGCCTTCGATGACGTTGTCTCAGGCGATGTTCGGGATCCTTACACCGAGTTGGCCCGGTTGCGGCGCGAGGAACCCGTGCAGCGCATCGACTTCTCGGGCATGCCGCATGAGGAGGCCAAGCCGGTCTTCATGGTGTATCGCCATGAAGAGGTTCAGCAGATGCTGCGGGACAACGAGACGTTCTCGTCGGCGATCATCATCGACGCATTCGGCGATGTGCTGGGCAAGCACGTCATGCTCGGGATGGACGAGCCAGAGCATGGCCGCCACCGGTCTCTGGTGGCAAAGGCCTTCTCGCAGAAGGCGTTAGCGCGCTGGGAGGACGAACTGGTCGGGAAGGTCGGCAACGAGCTGATCGACCAGTTCGCCTCCTGCGGGCGCGCCGATCTGGTGAAGGAGTTCACCTTTCCCTATCCCACCCAGATCATCGCCGGCCTGCTGGGTCTGCCCCGTGAGGACTACCCGCAGTTTCAGCGCTGGTCGATCTCTCTGCTCAGCTTCACGATCAACCCGCAGCGCGGCCGCGCCGCCTCTGCGGCATTGCAGGAGTACTTCACGGCGTTCCTCGCGGCGCGGCGCGAGGAACCCCGTGACGATCTGATCAGCGGTCTCGCCCATGCCGAGATCGACGGACACAAGCTCTCCGACGAGGAGATCTTCTCGTTCTTGCGGTTGCTGCTTCCTGCCGGCGTAGAAACCACGTACCGCTCGTTGGGAAACATGCTGTTCGGATTGCTTTCCAATACTGATCAGTTGGATGCGGTCCGCGCCGACCGCTCGCTGCTGCCGCAGGCGATCGAGGAGGCGGTGCGGTGGGAACCGCCGCTCCTGACGATCACCCGGGTGGCCACCCGCGACACCGAGCTGGCGGGCGTACCCATCCCCGCTGGGTCCGCGGTCATGCCGATGCTAGGCGCTGCCAATCGGCAAGACGATCGCTACCCCGATCCGGATCGGTTTGACATCTTCCGTTCGCCCAGAGCACATATCGGCTTCGGTCATGGTGTCCACGTTTGTCTGGGAATGCACCTGGCCCGGCTGGAGATGCGGGTGGCGCTCAACCTGCTGTTCGACCGGCTAGCCAACCTGCGTTTCGACCCCGAGGGCGATGATCCGCACATCCGCGGGCAGGTCTTCCGGTCGCCGACGTCGCTTCCGGTGCTATTCGAAGCATCCGAATAGGCGCATAATCGCGAAGTGCTGCTTAGCTTAGACGCCGCAACACCCGCCAACGGCCAGTCGCTCGTCGACGTGGCTGCTGCGATGATGGCGACAGCGCGCGCTGACAGCCGCATCGTCGACGGTGTCGAAATGTGCCTGTACCCAGCTGATGACACACTGGGGCACTACGGCGTGTGCGACTCCGACCAGCTCGAGTGGATGAAGGCGCGGCTAACGCCACACCCATGGAAGTGTTTTGAGCAGCCACTGCCACTGACCAACGAAGGTGCGCTTGCCCAGGTTCCTCAATCCCACATCTGCAGTACGTTTTTCATGCAGTTTCGTGACGTAGATGGCCTGCGGCAGAAGGCCAACGGGCGCGTGTGGGACCTCGACACCGGCCACGACATGATGATTACTGAACCGGGTTGGGTCGCCAACAAGCTGATGCTGCTCGCCCCTGACGTGATGGACACACCCACGGCGGCTCCTAGTGATCAGAGCCTGCTTTGATCTGCAACGGGTTTCGCACGCACTATCATGGCGATCTTGGTTCTCATCGAACGGCCTGCGCAAGCCCGGCAAGAGCCGGTGAATTTGATGCGTCTTGCCTTTCAGCCAGACCGAGCTTTGGCAGTGGTCTGGTGCGTACTCGTTGGGGCCACCAGAACCAGCGGCCCATCAGTGCGGCGATTGACGGGGTCATGAAGGAGCGCACGACCAGGGTGTCGAACAGCAGGCCCATTCCGATGGTGGTGCCGACTTCGCCGAGGATGAGCAGCGCGCTGGCTCCAAAAGAGAGCATGGTGAAGGCGAACACGAGACCTGCTGAGGTGACGACGGCGCCGGTACCGGCCATGGATCTAATGATGCCGGTCTTGATTCCGGCGTGGATCTCTTCTTTGAACCGGGATACCAGTAGCAGGTTGTAGTCCGATCCCACCGCGAGCAGGATGATCACCGACATCGCCAGGATCATCCAGTGCAATTGGATGCCCAAGATGTACTGCCAGATCAGCACCGACAGGCCGAACGAGGCGCCCAGCGACAGCAGCACGGTGCCGACGATGACCGCTGCGGCGATGACGGCGCGGGTCAGGACCAGCATGACGATGAAGATCAGAATCAGTGCTCCCACTCCGGCGATCAACAGGTCGTAGGTGGATCCCTCTTTCATGTCCTTGGCGGTGGCCGCGGTGCCGGCGACATAGATGCGGGCGTTTTCCAGCGGTGTGCCTTTGATCGCCTCGAAGGCGGCGTTGCGGATTGCGTCGACATGAGCGATGCCCTCAGGGCTGGCGGGGTCTCCGAGATGAGAGATGATGAACCGCACCGCTTTTCCGTCCGGTGAGAAGAACATGTTCATGCCCCGTTTGAAGTCGGGATTGTCGAACACTTCCGGGGGTAGATAAAACGAGTCGTCGTTTTTGGACGTATCGAAGGCCTGGCCCATCGCATTGCCTTTGCCCTGCATCGCAGCACCTTGGTCCTGTATTCCGGCCATCGTGCTGTGCATCGACAGCATCATGGTGTGCATCGATTTCATCATTGCGACCATCGGTGTCAGCATTTTCAGCATTTGGGGCATGACCGCGTCGAGTTTGTCCATCTGAGGTATCAGGTCGCCAATGGCGTCGCTGATGGTGTCGACGCCATCCAAGGTGTCGAACACCGACCGCAGCGACCAGCACACTGGGATGTCGAAACAGTGCTTCTCCCAGTAGAAGTAGCTACGAATCGGCCGGAAGAAATCGTCGAAATCGGAGATGTGGTCGCGTAAATCGTTCACTTCGGCGACCATCGTTTTCGTCTGCTCGACGATGTTGTGGGTGATGCCGGTGAGCTCTTTCATGATCCCGATCATCGTTTCCATGGTGGTGATCATGGTCTCCATCTGGTTGGCCATGATCACCATGTTGTCCATCTGGGACTGCATGTAGTCCCGCGTCAACTGCTGCGCGACGCCTTGCATGCCCATCTGATACGGAATGGAGGTGTGGTCGATCGGGGTGCCCAACGGGCGCGAGATGGTCTGCACCCGCGCGATTCCCTGCGTGTGGAAGATGTTTCGGGCAATGCGTTCGATGATCAGCATGTCCGCGGAGTTGCGTAAATCCTGGTCGGTTTGGACCATCAGGATTTCCGGATTCATCCGGGCTTGGGAGAAGTGCCGGTCGGCTGCAGCGAAGCCCTGCATCGCCGGAATATTGGTCGGCATGAACTTGCGGTCGTTGAAGCTGGTCTTGTAGCCGGGCAGCGCGATCAGCCCGACCAGCGACAGTGCACACGCCGCCGCCAGGATCGGTCCGGGCCAGCGGACCACAGCCGTCCCTACCCGTCGCCAACCCCGCGTGCGCGCAGCGCGCTTCGACTCCAAGAGCCCAAACCGGCTCCCGATCACCAGCATCGACGGCGCCATCGTCAACGACGCCAACACCGCCACCATGATGCCGATCGCCAGCGGAACACCCAGCGTCTGGAAATACGGCAGCCGGGTGAAGTGCAGGCAATACGTCGCCCCCGCGATCGTCAGGCCCGAACCGAGGATGACATGCGCGGTGCCACGATACATCGTGTCGAACGCGGTTGCGCGATCCTCGCCGGCGTTGCGGGCCTCGTGGTAGCGACCGAGGACGAAGATCGCGTAGTCGGTGCCCGCCGCGATACCCAACATGGTCAGCAGATTGACCGAGAACGTCGACAACCCGATCACGTCGTAGTGGCCCAGGGCGGCAACGACACCGCGGGCTGCCATCACTTCCAGCATCACCATCACCAGGACCAGCACCACCGTGACGACCGAGCGGTAGACGATGAACAAGCTGACCAGAATGACCACCAGCGTGATCGCCGTGACCAACTTCAGGCTCTTGTCACCGACGTGGTGCTGATCGGCGATCAACGCCGTCGAGCCAGTGACATAGACGTGGACGCCGGCCGGTGGCGGTGTGCTGGCGAGGATCTGGCGGACCGCGGCGATGGATTCGTTGGCCAGCGCTTCGCCTTGGTTGCCGGCCAAATTGAGTTGTACGTAAGTGGCCTTGCCGTCGCCGCTTTGTGCTCCGGCCGCGGTCAGCGGGTCTCCCCAAAAATCCTGCACATGCGTGATGTGGGCTTTGTCGGCCTTGAGTTTTTTGATCAGGTCCGCGTAGTAACGGTGGGCCGCGTCCCCCAACGGTTGGTCGCCTTCGAGCACAATCATCGCCGAAGCATCGGAGTCGGATTCCTTGAACACTCGCCCGATGTGTTTCATGGCCTGCATCGAGGGAGCATCCGCGGGACTCAGCGACACCGAGTGCTCCTGGCCCACCTCCTCCAGGGAGGGCACGGCGACGTTGAGCAACACGGCCAGCGCCACCCACCCGAGCAGAATCGGCACCGCGAACGTCCGAATGAAGCGCGGGATGATCGGCCGAGTACCCGTGCGGTCGACGCTCATGCCGACTTCACCTGGCAGAAGGTGAAAGCATCGACGCCGTCGGCGGACTTCTCGTCCTTGACCTT
This sequence comes from Mycobacterium sp., assembly GCA_035515675.1. Taxonomy (GTDB): domain Bacteria; phylum Actinomycetota; class Actinomycetes; order Mycobacteriales; family Mycobacteriaceae; genus Mycobacterium. Next base: position 5,183 of record DATJBA010000125.1, on the reverse strand, counting down.
GCCGTCGACCGTGATACGGCAGCCGATGGTCTCGGCGTTGCCCTGCGCGAGCAGAATCGGGCTGGTCGCCGGCGAAGTCGTGGTCAGCGTGAGCGACCAGGGAAGTGGCACGTGCTTGAGGCTCTGCGGATTCGCCGACAGGTCAAGGTAATTGATCGTCGCGATCGCCCCTGTGGGCCCGAACACTTCATAGGTCACCCGCTTCGGGTTGAACGGCGCCGCGTCGTTGGCAATGCCGGAGCCTTCGCGGGTGATCTCTCTGTCTGACCCGAAGACCCCGTGCATCCGGGAGATCACGAACCCGCCGAACACGACCGCCACCAACACCAGCAACGGCAGCCAGAACTGGCGCACTGTCCTGAGCATGAGACCCTCGTCTATAGTCGGAGCTGATGACAGAATGTGAATTTTGGTTCTGATACTAGGACGCGTTCCCGCCGCCGTCTACGATGACCACCCTCGCTCGGCGAAAAATGTTCAGTGAATTGCCATTCCAGGCTATAGTACTGTGGCAACATGGTGGGTCTTGAACAAAAGAGTGCCAACCCGATACGATCGGAATCAGAATTCGCATTTTCATTGGCGGGAGTAAGGATTTGGCGACACATCGGAGGACGGTCGGCGGGCTCACACGCGACGACTGATGCATTCGCGGAAGGAGATGGCGATGCCGAATGGCGCTGCATCGTCGAGACTCACCATCGGTAATCGAGCGGATCGCCCATCCCGTCCCAACCGGGCAGTACGCTCAACGGCCGTGGACCCCGCGCCGGTGAAGTCCGGAGTGCGACCGCCCCAGCAGGCGCGCAGTCGAGCCGCGCTGCAACGGTTACTCGCCTCGGCCGAACACGTCCTGGTCAATGACGGTCTCGACGAGTTCACGATCGCCCGGGTCGCCGAACACGCCGGAGTCTCTATCGGTGGCGTTTACCGGCGCTTTGCCAACAAAGAACAACTCGTCGAAGCCGTCCGACACGAAATACTGGTGCGGCTCGAAACCGCCGTAACTGAAGCACTCGACGCGGCAAGCCCCTCGCTGGCCGGCGTCCTCGACGCCTTCACCGCCGCATTGAGCCAAACCTTGGACGAAATCGGTCGCGTCATTCCCGCTATCCTGGCCGGTGGTCGCAGCGCCGACGCTCCCCAGCAAGGACTGCGCACCGTAACCGCCTTACAGCAAAGGTTTTTCGACGCCGCGGCGCCCTATCGGGAACAAATCAGGCACGAAAAGCCTGCCACCGCGTTGACCGTGGCGTTTCGCAGCGTGATCGCCGCCGGCGCTCACCGTGCCGCGGCAGCACCGTGGTGGCCCGACGGCCTGACATGGCAACAGTGGGCCCGCGAAATCGCCGACATGACGACGTCATATCTGACTGCCGAGCATCAAAATCATTCTTCCGCAACGTAATTCACATCAATTCTTCGGCTCTGCGGTTGTGCTGAAAATGCTCGCCGGACCGGCACAGTTCGTGTCGGCCAGCGCGGGGAATCATGGCCTACTCCAGCCCAACCCGTCCCGCAACTGTCGATTAACAGCGCAGCACAATGCCCCCCAGCATGGGCGACACCCCTGGTGCCCTGGCCAGCCGTGGCCATCCCGGCCGCCAACCAACCACCCACGACCACGGCCGCAGCTCTAATCCGGGAACACTCGGGTGACGAAACTGTGTCAGAGCACCCTGCCCCCCGACCGCCCAACGCGTTGGTTGACAATCGACTGACGACCACAGCATCGAAGTCCCACGAAGTGTCAAAGGAGACATAACAATGCCTGAAGCCGTCATCGTCGAGGCAGTGCGCTCACCGATCGGGAAGCGCAACGGCGGGTTGTCCGGGGTGCACCCGGGGGATCTGTCCGCGCGGGTTCTCAACGGGCTGGTCGAGAGGGCCGGTATCGATCCCGAAATCGTCGACGACATCATCTGGGGCTGCGTGATGCAGGCCGGTGAACAAGCCCTCGACATCGGCCGCACCGCGCTGCTGGCCGCCGGCTGGCCGGAGTCCGTCCCTGGCGTGACCGTCGACCGCCAGTGCGGCTCGAGCCAGCAGTCCATACATTTCGCTGCGGCGGGCGTGGTGGCCGGGCATTACGACGTCGTCGTCGCCGGCGGTGTGGAGTCGATGTCGCGGACCCCGATGGGCGCGTCGCTGGCCAACGGCGGGCGGCCCTATCCGGATGCGTTCATGACGCGCTACGAAGGCAAGGTCCCCAACCAGGGCCTCGGTGCAGAGATGATCGCTGAGCAGTGGGGATTCGACCGCACTGCGCTCGACGAATTCTCCCTGGGATCACACGAAAAAGCGGCAGCGGCACAGGATTCCGGTGCCTTCGATGACCAGATCGTGGGCGTCAAGGACCAAGACGGCAACATCGTGCTCAACATGCGGGACAAGGGAATTCGCTACGGCCTGCAGACGATGTGCGAAGGCGGCGGTCAGGCCAACGCGACGATCGTGGAGTTGCTATGACGGACCCCGCCGCCCAGCCGGCGGTGCTGGTCGATCGCTCGGGCAACGTCATGGTCATCACGATCAACCGGCCGGACGCCCGTAACGCGGTCAACAGCGCCGTCAGCACCGGCGTCGGGGATGCGCTGGAAGAAGCGCGACACGACCCTGAGGTGCGGGCCGTGGTGATCACCGGTGCCGGCGACAAGTCGTTTTCCGCCGGAGCCGATCTCAAGGCGATCGCGCGCCGGGAGAATCTGTATCACCCCGACCACGGCGAGTGGGGCTTTGCCGGTTACGTGCGCCATTTCATCGACAAGCCCACCATCGCCGCGGTCAACGGCACCGCACTGGGCGGCGGCACCGAGCTGGCGCTGGCCAGCGACCTGGTGGTGGCCCACGAGCTCGCCAAATTCGGGCTGCCGGAGGTGAAACGCGGGTTGATCGCAGGGGCCGGCGGGGTATTCCGGATCATGGACCAGCTGCCCCGCAAAGTAGCGCTGGAACTGTTGTTGACCGGGGAGCCGCTGACCGCATCCGATGCCTGGGAGTGGGGCCTGATCAACCAGGTCGTCAAGGAGGGCTCGGTGCTGGACGCGGCCTTGGCGCTGGCTGCGCGGGTCACCGTCAATGCGCCGCTGTCGGTGCAGGCCAGCAAGCGCATTGCCTACGGGGTTGATGATGGCGTCATCACCGCCGACGAAGCGGGCTGGGAGCGTATCCTGCGCGAGATGCGTTCCCTGATCAGATCTGAAGACGCCAAGGAGGGACCTCTGGCGTTCGCCGAGAAGCGGGAGCCGATCTGGAAGGCGCGCTAGTGCGCCAGAATGTTCACCCCGGTCCGGAACACGGCGGGCAGCAGTTCGCATGCCGGCACAATGGCACGGCGCGCTACGCGTGGGGTGCTGGCCAGCACCAGCGCGCGGGTGAGCAGCCGGTAATCGCGGGTAATCCGGTGCCACGCGGCCTCATATGACGACGTTGCGTCATTGACGATGGCGTTGACCACCGCGCCTGCTTGCTTGACCGCGAGGCTGATGCCTTCCCCGGTCAGAGCGTCCTCGTACCCCGCCGCATCGCCCACCAGCAGCACCCGTCCCGCGACCCGGCGGGAGACCACCTGCCGCAGCGGGCCGCAGCCACGAGCGTGCCCGCGATTAGCGCCCTCCAGCCGGTAGGCCAGCCCCGGGAACCAGGCCAGGTCGGGTCGCTCACGAGACAGGATCGCCACCCCGACCAGGTCCGGCTCCACCGGCGTCACATACGCCTCGCCCCAGCGGGACCAATGCACCTCGATGAGCTCCGACCATACCGGCACCCGGTAATGCCAGCGCACGCCATAACGCCGCGGTGTTCCGGCCGTCGCCTTGATTCCCACGGCGCGCCGGACCGACGAATGCAGTCCGTCGGCGCCCACCAACCATTTCGCGCGCACGCCGGCGGCCGTCACTCCATGCGCGTCTTGTTCGACGGTTGTCACCCGCGCCCGAATCCAGTCCGTATCTTGCTCTTTGGCCCGCGCTGCTAGCGCCGCATGCAGCGTGGTGCGTCGTACGCCGCGGCCCGGCCCGCTGCGAAACCGCGCCTGCGCCCGACGATGTCGCCTCACATAGGCGATCCCGTGAAACGGCATGCCGGCCGGGTCCACGCCGAGCGATGTCAGCTCGGCCAATCCACCGGGCATCAGCCCTTCGCCGCACGCCTTGTCGATGGGGCTTTCCCGCGGCTCGACCACGATCACCGAAAGTCCATGCCTGCGAGCGTGTAACGCAGTGGCGAGGCCTCCCGGGCCGCCGCCGACGATCAGTAGGTCGGTGTCGTAGTCGGTCATGTGTAGCCCAAAGCGGAGTTCTCCACCCGCAGGCGCACCCTCAGCAAGATCGCGTTGGCTAGCGTGAAACCGGCCGCGGTCAACCACGCGGTGTGCACTAGCGGCAGCGCAAAGCCTTCGGCCACCACTGCAACATAGTTCGGGTGGTGCAGCCACCGGTAGGGACCCGATCGCACCAACGGCGCGTGTGGCAACACGATGACCCGGGTGTTCCACCGTCGGCCCAGCGTCGTGATGCACCACCAGCGCAGCCCCTGGCTCAGCGCCACCACGACCAGCATCGGCCAGCCCAGCCATCCAATGAACGGCCGGTGCAGTGCCCACGGTTCGACAATGCAGCCGATCAGCAGCGCGGCGTGGATGACGACCATAACGACGTAGTGCGGGCGACCAAACTCCTCGGCGCCCTGGGCAAAAGACCATTGCGCGTTCCGCTTGGATACCACCAGCTCCGCCAGGCGTTCGATCCCGACCGCCAGGATCAGCAGGTAATACATGTCTCCACTATCTCTTGACCAGGCCCCACCAGGCCAGTAGTACCAGCTCGGAGCAGAAAGCCGGACCCATCGCGATCATCAGTCCCATCGAACCTTCCGGCGGCGGATCGGCCATGTTGGCCCAAAGCACATCCAGCACCGACACCGAAGACAAGTTGCCGTTGTCGCGCAATGAGTTTCGCGTGTGGTCAAGAGCATCGCCGGGCAGCTCCAACACATTCTCGACCGCCTCGATCACCCGGGGCCCGCCGGGGTGACAAACCCAGGTCGAGATGTCCTGCGGGGTCAGTCCGTGGTCGGCGAGGAATCTGCGGACATCTTCGCCCAGGTATTTCTCGGTGATGGTGGCGACGTCGACCGACAAGACGATCCGAAAGCCGTCACTGCCGATCTTCCACCCCATGACG
>DATJBA010000124.1:0-24533 GCA_035515675.1 Mycobacterium sp. | reverse complement strand
TTGGCGGCGCTTCGGGCTGAGGTACTTCTCGGCGGTGTGGGCGTAGTAGCGGGCGGTAAGGCACACATCGGCGACTTCCTCGAACGCATGCACTCGTGCCTTGCCGTTCTCCAACTGGATGATGTCGAGAACTTCGTCCTGGCGCTCCAGCATCAGGCCGTGGAAGCGCAGCATGACCTCGGCTCTCTCCCGGAGTGGGCGCTGGGCCCACCCCCGCTGCACCGCACGGGCACGTTCGGCTGCGGCGACAACGTCCTCGCGGGTGCACTGCGGTACGCGGCCCAGAGGCTTTCCAGTCATCGCGTTGGTGATTTCGCGCTGACGGCTTGGGTCCGCTGCCGCGACGCGCCCGGATAGCGCCTGCAGCAGTGGCGCAACTTTGGGTGAGTCAGAAACTGCGGTCATATCGTCGCTCCTAGCGAGGTCCTGGCTTGATTATCCGACTACCCCTGACGGGTGGTCACCGGTTAGCGCGCCGCCGTTTCGCCAGACACGGGCTCAACAACCGCAACTACGGTACCTTTCGCGCGACAGCACGTCATCGGCCGGCTGAAGAAGGGCCGGTACGCCCCGGAAGAAGGCGAGAAAAGGAGGGTCTCCGTTGGAAAGATTCAAGCCCTCGATTGACTGGGGCCACGAGCTGGTTTCGTCGACGCGGTGGATTCTCGAGGCCTGGGCGGTCACCGGGACCTGTTTGCTCATCGTTGCGATCGTGGTCGTCCAGTTCACCCGATGGGGCGGCCAGTTCTGGCGCATCACCGGCGATTACTTCACGGGCCGGCGAAGCGCCCCGGTGTTGACGTTGTTCTCGGTGCTGCTGCTGTCGGTGATGATTTCGGTGCGGATCACCGTGTTGCTCACCTACTACAGCAACGACCTGTACTCGGCGCTGCAGACCGCGTTCCAGGGCGCCGCCGCCGGCGACGACGTGGTGCGTGATTCCGGCATCCACGGCTTTTGGGTGGCCATCTGGACGTTCTGCGTCATCGCAACCCTGCACGTAATACAGGTGATGGCGGATTTGTATCTGGCGCAGCGGTTCTTCATTCGGTGGCGGGTGTGGCTCACCGACCGGCTGACCGCGGACTGGCTCGACGGGCGGGCGTACTACCGCGGGCGGTTCATCGAGCCGCCGATCGACAACCCGGACCAGCGCATCCAGCAGGACATCGACATCTTCACCGCGGGGGTCGGCGGCGCCACGAACACTCCGTCGGTCGGTACATCGGCCACATTGCTCTTCGGCGCGGTCCGGTCCGTTGTCTCAGTGGTGTCCTTCGCGACGATTTTGTGGCATCTTTCCGGCACCTTGGTCGTCCTCGGGATCAGCATCCCCAAGGCGCTGTTCTGGGTCGTGTTCGCCCACGTCCTGGTGGCCACGGTGATCGCATTCTGGATCGGCCACCCGCTCATCCGGTTCAGCTTCCGTAACGAGCGGTTCAACGCCGCCTTCCGGTATGCGCTGGTCCGGCTACGCGACGCCGCAGAGCCGGTCAGCTTGTATCGCGGCGAGCCAGCCGAACGGGCCCAGTTGGGGTATCGGTTCGCCGAAACGATCGCCAACTACCGCCGGTACCTGCGACGCACCATCGGCTTTCTCGGCTGGAACGTCACAATGAGCCAGACGATCAATCCGCTGCCGTTTATCGTGCAGGCGCCGCGGCTGTTCGCGGGCAGTATCAAACTCGGTGGCGTGATCCAGTCTGCCGGTGCCTTCGGCCAGATTGAGGAATCACTGTCGTTCTTCCGCAACGCTTACGACCGATTCGCCAGCTATCGGGCCGCAATCATCCGTCTCAACGGGTTGGCGGAGGCCAACGCCAAGGCACGGAAGCTGTCGGAGCTGTCCGTCGTCGCCAGCAACGACGGTTCGCTAAAGCTCAGCGACGTCGAGGTCCGCACCCCGGCCGGTAAGCAACTGATCGAGCAGCTTGATTTGCGGCTTGTGCCCGGCGACGCCCTGGTGATCACCGGGACGTCGGGCTGCGGCAAAACCACGCTGCTGCGTACCCTGGCCCAGCTGTGGCCGTATGCCTCGGGCACACTGCGCTGCCCGGACGGCCAAAAAGACGTCATGTTCGTCCCGCAGCTGTCCTACCTTCCGCTCGGTGACCTGCGGGCTGTCGTGAGCTATCCGGCGATGGAGGGCGAGATCGACGACCGGACGCTGCGCCACGCCCTGGTCATGGTCACGATGCCCAACCTGATCACCCGGCTCGATGAGGTCCAGGACTGGGCCAAGGTGCTCTCGCCCGGCGAGCAGCAACGCATCGCCTTCGCCCGCGTTCTGGTGACCAAACCCAAGGTGGTGTTCCTCGACGAAGCCACGTCAGCCCTGGACGAGGGACTGGAGTTCGCGCTGTACGAGCTGCTGAGGAAAGAGCTGCCGGACTGCATAGTGGTCAGCGCCACCCACCGCAGCACCGTCGAACCGCACCACCACCAGGAACTGGAATTGTTCGGCGACGGCAGGTGGCGCCTCAGCCGCATCGGCGAACCAGTCGCATCGATCTGACGCTTGGCCCCACAAACCTCAGCCGGGCATCATCTGCTGACTCGGTCGCGGCAACGGGATGGCGGCCGCGGGAAAAGAAACGCCGTGACACCTCGTCGTGTGGTTCAAAACCCATTTGTCGGCGACACGACCCAAACCGTTACCGGCTTCTAACCGCGGTCGCTTGAACGCGACGCTAGCGAGCGTTGGTGGCAGCATGGGTTTGTGACGACGACGTCGCTGTCCTGGGATGTGGTGTCCGTTGACAAGCCGGACGATGTCAACGTAGTAATCGGCCAGGCACACTTCATCAAAACGGTCGAAGACCTGCACGAGGCCCTGGTCGGGGTGAGCCCGTCACTGCAGTTCGGGCTGGCCTTTTGTGAGGCGTCCGGTCCGCGATTGGTTCGCCGCACCGGCAACGATGCCGAGTTGGTCGAACTCGCGACCCGCACTGCGCTGGCCATCGCGGCGGGGCACTGTTTCGTGGTTTTCCTGCGCGAGGGATTTCCGATCAACGTCCTCAACCCGCTGAAGGCGGTGCCCGAGGTCTGCGGGATCTACTGTGCCACAGCCAATCCGGTCGATGTGGTCGTCGCGGTGACTCCGCGTGGCCGCGGCATTGCGGGCGTTATCGACGGACAGACCCCGGTGGGAGTGGAGACCGATCGTGACGTCGCCGAGCGGCGCGACCTGTTGCGCGCCATTGGTTACAAGCTCTGAAAGGCCCGACGCGCGGGCGAGTCACCGCTTGCTATAAAGCACCTCGATCTCGCCAGCCAGGTCCGGATCGTCGATCAAGTCCGCGACGGAGGCGGTGGCCTCCTTGCCGTGGTGCTGCTTCCACACATCGAATGCTTCCGGGTCGATCGCGATGAGCGCTGCCACATACGGCCCATTGTCCCCGACCACCATCTTGTCCGCGACCACCATTTTGTCCCCGACCACCATCGCCTGGCTGATCAGCTGGTTCCATTGGTGCCTGGGCTCAGCCGGGGGTCAGTCCACTGCGACCGACCATACCGACGTCGCAATGAGGTCGCCGCGCTCCAACCCGGCAGCGCGATGCTCATGCACCTTGGCGTATTTCCGGCGTCGTCACCATGTCGATGAACGCCCCAGGTGTCGGGTACTCCACGATGACAATCACGTCCCACCAAGGCCGTTCGCCATCGCCGATGATGACCGCCGGTGCGGCGCCTGCTAAGCGGACAGTGGCGCCGACACGCTCGAGGTGCGGCGCCACCTCGCACCCATACCGCAGGTAGGACGCCAGGCCACCCGAGGTCTTGAACTTCACCAGGTTGATCATCACCACCGGTGCGTCTGCCGGCCGCGCGGCCAGCGCCACAAACTGCTCTGAGGTGGGCCCCAACGTGGTGCTCATGTGAATCTCCTTGTCTTAGTTCGGCTGTAAAGCAGACGCCGACTCCACGATCCGTCACCAACCACGCCGATGTCTTGACACTTCACGACAGTCTTTTGACAATTCGAGACACATGTCCGTGGTGCGCGGGACCGCGCTGTCGAACTACCCCGGCCTGGTCACCGAATTAGGCGGCGACCCGGCCAGTCTGCTGCGCGCAGCGGGCATCCGGGACCAGGATGCTGGCAATTACGACGCGTTCATCCCCTACCTCGCGGCGATACAGGCGATCGAATCCGCGGCCCAGGCCACCACTACGCCGGACTTCGGGCGGCGGCTGGCGCAGCGGCAAGGCATCGAGATTCTGGGACCAGTCGGGGTTGCGGCCCGCACCGCCGCGACGGTGGCCGACGCACTGAGGATCTTCAGCACATACATGGCGGCCTACAGCCCGGTGATTGCGATCGATGTCTCGCCGCTGGGCGACCCGCAGCGGTCGTTCCTGACGATCGAGTTCTTTCTAGACAGGGCGCTGCCGCACCCGCAGACCACGGAACTGTCGCTGGGTGTCTCGCTGCGGGTGCTGCGCTTTCTGATGGGTTCGGATTACGCACCCCTGTCCGTGCACCTACCCCACGACCCGCTCACAGCCAAAGCCGACTACGTGCGGTATTTCGGCTGCACACCTCACTTCGCCGAGCGGACCGCGGGTTTCATCGTGCGCACCGCCGACCTGGGCCGACCCTTGCACCGCGATGACGTGGCCCACCGCGCTATCGTCGACTACCTGAACGGCATCACCCCTAGAAATGCCGGGATAGTCGAATCGGTGCGCTCCATCGTTCGCCAACTGCTGCCCACCGGGGCGGCCACGCTCGACCTGGTCGCCAATCAGTTCAACCTGCACCCGAAAACACTGCAGCGCCGACTCGGCGATGAGGACACCACGTTCGCGGCTCTGGTCGATCAAGTCCGCAAGGACGCCGCCGATCGCTACCTGCGCACCACCGCCATCAGCCTCTCGCACCTGGCAAGCGAACTGGGCTACGCCGAGCAGAGCGTGCTGACGCGCTCGTGCAAGCGATGGTTCGGGACGGGGCCGACCGCGTACCGCAACCGGAACCGGCAGCCGGGCCGATCGTCCCGGCTCACCGGAACGACCGCACGCTCAGCCAGTTAGCGCCGGCTCGAGTGGGTCGGCTGGCGACGAGGTGAACTGCAGGTGGCCGTCGTCGACCGGGGCCTCGCGCAGCATCTTGTAATCGGCGCGGTAATCCATGCAGGTCCGCCACGGGCCTTCGGCGCCCTGGCGGGGAAACTTGTCAACCGACCGCGAGACGTAGCCGGCGGTGACCTCCAGCAAGGGCCGGGTCTCCATGGGGCCGGTTAGTTGCGGGTAGCAGATGGTGTGGCCATTAGCGTCCATGTAGGCCAACAGCCGGCAAAAGTGTTCACACACCAGCCCCACCTTCAAGGTCCACGATGAGTTGGTGTAGCCGAACACGTAGACGAAGTTAGGGACGTCGCTGAGCAGAAAGCCCTTGAACGCCACCTTCTCTGACACGTTGACGGGCACGCCGTCCACCGAGAGGCTGATGCCGCCGAAGGCCAGCAGGCTAAGTCCGGTGGCGGTGACGATGATGTCGGCTTCCAGCTCACCCCCGGATTGCAGCCGGATTCCCCGCTCGGTGAAGGTCTCGATCTGGGCGGTAGCCACCGAGGCTCGGCCGTCGCGGATGGCCTTGAACATGTCGGCATCCGGCACCGCGCACAGCCGCTGGTCCCACGGGTTATAGGCCGGCCTGAAGTGCTCGTCGACCGGATATCCCGCCGGCAACTGCTTGGCATTGAGGTGGCGGATCAGGCGTCGGGCGGCACGGGGGTACTGCTGGCAGAACCGCCAGACAAGCCGTTGCTTGGCGATGTTCTTCCGCCGGGTGACGGCGTAGGCCCGATCGCGGCCGATCAGCTTGGGCAGGGTGTTGGCCAGGCGGTCCTCAGACGGCACCGGCACGATGTAGGTCGGCGAGCGCTGCAGCATGGTGACATGGCCGGCGGTCTCGGCCATGGCCGGCACCAGCGTGACCGCGGTCGCGCCGCTTCCGATGATCACCACCCGCTTGCCGCGATAGTCCAAGTCTTCCGGCCAGTGCTGTGGGTGCACGATCTGCCCCCTAAACCGTTCCCGCCCAGGAAATTCTGGCGTGTGGCCCTGGTCGTAGCGGTAGTAGCCGCTGGCGCAGAAGAACCATCCGCAGCTCATGATGATGTGTTCGCTGGTGTCGAGGCGCTCGATCTCCACCAGCCAGCGCCTGTCCGCGGTGGACCAGGCTGCGCTAATGACCTTATGGCGGAAGCGGATCGACTGACGTATTCCGTTCTCTGCGACGGTCTCCCGAAGGTAAGCCATGATCGCGTCCGCGCTGGCGATCGCCTTCTCGTTTTCCCAGGCCTTGAATTCGTAGCTGAACGTGTGCAGATCGGAATCCGAGCGAATTCCCGGGTACCGGAACAGATCCCACGTTCCACCGATCTCGTCGCGGGCCTCCAGGATTGCAAGTGTCTTGCCCGGCTGCATTGTCTGCAAGTAGTAGGCGGCGCCGATGCCCGAGATGCCGGCACCAATGATCAACACGTCGACATGTTCGATACTGCTGGAGTTCATGGCTGTTCCTTGACTCTGCCGTGGGAGACGGTGGCTTGCCGCTGAACCCACTGTGCGGCAGCACAGACGTCGGAGTCTTGACAGCCGAGGACAAGTTTTTGACACTTCAGGACAGCCGGGGCGAGCATCGGCGCGGAATTCGAAGTCGGTCATCGTCGCGAGAGCCAACCCCGGTGCGCGAGGCGCTGCTCGAGCTGTCCTTCGAAGGCCTGGTCCAGGTCGCCCCGCGCAGTGGCGTGACGGTGATCGGCATCAGTCCCAGCGACGTCCTGGACAGCTTCACCATTCTCGGTGTGCTGACCGGACAGGCCGCGGCGTGGGCGGCCGAGCGCATCGGGCCGAAAGAACTCGAGATGCTGCGCGAACTCCCGGCCGACGTCGTCGCACGTTCCGGTGACGACAGCATCGGAGAGGCCAACTGGCATTTCCACCAAAACATCCACCGCGCCGCGCATTCCCCGCGGCTGCTGACCCAGATCAAGCAAGCCGCTCGCGTGGTCCAACTTCCTCACCTTGTTCCCCGACCACGAGAAACATTCGCTCGACGAGCACCAACAGCTGCTCGACGCGCTTGGTGACAACGACGCCGAGCGGGCCCGGACGATCGCCGAGCGACATGTCCTGGACGCCGGGCGCTCGCTGGCCGACTGGCTTGAGCAGCGCCGCACCGCCTAAGACCCAACCCGCCGTGCGCGGTCCCCCTCGCAGCGGCGCGGCTTGAGTATTTTCGAGTAGTGGCGATAGACCAAGCCCCAGCACAAGTCCCAGCACAGTACTTGCTGTCGGCTGCCGCACCGAGCCCGCGCACCCTGATCGACATCATCTACGACACCGCTGCGCGCTACTCGGACGCGGCAGCGATCGACGACGGCACCGTCCAGCTCACCTACGGCGAGCTGATCGGCCACATCGAGGCCAGCGTGGAGTGGCTGGCCGCCCGCGGCATCGGCCGGGGCGACCGGATTGGCATCCGGATGCCGTCAGGCAGCTATGCGCTGTATGTGGCAATCCTGGCGACGCTGGCCACCGGCGCGGCCTACGTGCCGGTCGATGCCGACGACCCCGACGAACGCGCCGAATTGGTCTTTGGTGAAGCCGACGTCGTTGCAGTCATCACCGAAGCGGGCCTGCTCCGGGGCCCCGGCTCGTCATGTGGCTGGCAGGCTGCGGCACCGCTGGCCCGAGACGACGCGTGGATCATCTTCACGTCCGGATCGACGGGCACACCCAAGGGCGTGGCGGTCACACACCGCAGCGCCGCCGCGTTCGTCGACGCCGAGGCGCAGATGTTGTTGCGGGACAACCCGATTGGGCCCGGGGACCGGGTACTGGCCGGGCTGTCGGTGGCTTTCGATGCCTCCTGCGAGGAGATGTGGCTGGCGTGGCGGCACGGCGCCTGCCTGGTTCCCGCGCCGCGGTCGCTGGTACGCAGCGGGATGGACCTGGGTCCGTGGCTGGTCACCCGCGATGTGACCGTGGTGTCGACGGTGCCGGCGCTGGCCTCGCTGTGGCCCGCCGAGGCACTGGAAGCGGTGCGGCTGTTGATCTTTGGTGGTGAGGCCTGCCCTCTGGAGCTGGCCGAGCGGCTCGCCGTCGACGGCCGGGAAGTGTGGAACACCTACGGCCCGACCGAAGCCACGGTGGTCGCGTGCGCGGCCAGGCTCGACGGTGCCGGGCCAGTCAGCATCGGGCTGCCGCTGCCGGGCTGGGATCTGGCCGTCGTCGATGCCGATGGCCAGCCGGTCAGCTATGGCGAGATAGGCGAGCTGGTGATCGGCGGCGTGGGGCTGGCCCGCTACCTAGACAAAGACAAGGACGCGGAGAAGTACGCCCCGATGCCGGCGCTGGGCTGGGGGCGCGCCTATCGCAGCGGTGACCTCGTGCGGCTGGAACCCGAGGGACTGTATTTCTGCGGCCGGGGCGATGACCAGGTCAAGGTCGGGGGCCGCCGCATCGAGCTGGGCGAGGTCGACTCCGCGCTGGTCCATCTGCCCGGCGTCAGTGGTGGGGCGACCGCAGTTCGCCGCACCGCTACCGGCACGCCGGTGCTGGTCGGCTATCTCGTCAGCGCAGACCCGTCGTTCGACATCAACGAGGCGCGCAACCGGCTCGCCGAACAGCTGCCCGCCGCGCTGGTGCCGCGGCTGGTCCGGGTCGAGGAGCTGCCCACCCGCACGTCGGGCAAGGTCGACCGCGACGCGCTGCCGTGGCCACCGCCGGGCGGAGCGGACATCGAGGCAACCACCGACCTGGGTGGCACGACGGGCTGGCTGGCCGGGTTGTGGCGGGACCTGCTCGCGGCCGCGGTGGACGGCCCGGAGGCGGACTTCTTCGCGCTCGGCGGCGGCTCACTGTCCGCAGCGCAGCTGGTCGCCGTGCTGCGGCACCAGTATCCGCAGGTCACCGTCGCCGACCTGTACGACCATCCTCGACTCGGCTCGCTGGCCGCGTTCCTCGACGAACTTGAACCGCCGCCGCAGGTCGTCGAGCGCGTGGTGCGACCAACCCCAAGACTGACGCAGGCGGCGCAGACCTTGCTTTCCGTGCCAGTGGTGACCCTGGCGGCGCTGCCCTGGGTGACTTGGCTCGCGCTGGGCAACAAAGTCGCCCGTGCCCTGCATTTGGTGCCGTGGACCGTCGCGGCGAACTGGTGGGTTATTGCGGTGGCGTTCGTCGCGTTCGTAACCCCGGTGGGCAGGATGGGCATCGCGGTGCTGTTCGCGCGGATGTTGCTGTCGAACCTGCAGCCGGGCACTTACCGTCGCGGCGGGTCGGTGCACCTGCGGGTGTGGTTCGCCGAGCGGGTGGCCGAGGCCAGCGGCGCGCAGAACCTGGCCGGGGCGCCGTGGCTGGTGTACTACGCGCGCGCTCTGGGCGCCAATATCGGCAAGGGAGTCGACCTGCACTCGATGCCGCCGGTTACCGGGTTGCTGACACTCGGGCATCGCTGTGCGGTCGAGCCAGAGGTGGACCTGTGCGGGCACTGGATCGACGGGGATGCGTTCCACGTCGGCGAAATCACCATCGGCAACGACGCGACGGTCGGCGCCCGGACCACGCTGCTGCCCGGCGCGATCGTCGGCAAAAACGCCGACGTGGCACCCGGCTCGGGCGTGCTCGACAAGATCAAGAACGGCCAGTACTGGAAAGGGTCGCCCGCGGTCAAGTCCGGCAGGGTCAACCACCCGTGGCCGGACGAACGGCCGCCGCGCAGAAGCCGGTGGGTCCCGGTGTACGGGCTCACGTCGTTGCTGCTCGCCGCTCTGCCGCTGATCGCTGCGGCGAGCGGCCTTGCGGTGATCGCTGTAGCCGTCCATCGCACCCGCCGCCTGTCGCAGGCGGTGCTTCCGGCACTGCAGTGGGCACCGGTCGCAACACTGGCCGCCCTCACGGTGTACGCGCTGCTGACGGTGGTCGCGGTGCGGGTGCTGTCGATCGGGCTGCGTGAGGGCTACCACCCGGTGCGCAGCCGAGCCGGCTGGCAGCTGTGGGCAACCGAGCGGCTCATGGACGCAGCACGCAACTACCTGTTTCCGCTGTACGCCAGCTTGCTGACGCCGATCTGGCTGCGCCTGCTGGGCGCCAAGGTTGGCCGCGGCACCGAGATCTCCACGGCATTGCTGACCCCTAAGTTCACCGTGATCGAGGACGGCGCGTTCTTGGCCGATGACACCATGGTCGCGTCGTACGAGCTCGGCGGTGGCTGGATCTACGTGGCCAAGACGACCGTGGGCAGGCGCGCGTTCCTCGGCAATTCGGGCATCACCCAGCCGGGGCGCCGAGTCCCCGACGAGGGACTGGTCGCGGTGTTGTCGGCCGCGCCGCCGAAGGCCAAGCGCGGATCGTCCTGGCTGGGAAGCCCGCCGATGCGGTTGCGCCGGCGCCCCGCCGAAGCCGACGCGGCCCGCACGTATGACGCGCCGCCGCGGTTGAAGGCGATGCGGGCGGCCGTGGAGACGTGCCGGCTGCTGCCGGTGATCGTCACGGCTGCGATCGCGCTGGCGGTGCTGGGCGCGCTGCAGGCGCTGGCGAGGATATTCGGCATCTGGTCGGCGGCGCTGTTTGGCGGGCTGGTGCTGCTGGCGGCGGGTCTGATCGCGGGTGGCGTCACGGTCGCCGCGAAATGGCTTCTGGTCGGCCGGATCCGGGCGCGCGAGTTTCCGTTGTGGTCGTCGTTCGTGTGGCGCAACGAGGTTTCCGATACGTTCGTCGAAACCGTCGCGGCGCCATGGTTCGCCCGCGCGGCCAGCGGGACGCCGGGAATGAACCTGTGGCTACGCGCGCTGGGCGCCCGCGTCGGTCGCGGTACGTGGTGTGAAAGCTATTGGCTCCCTGAGGCGGACCTCGTCACGCTGGGCAACGGCTCCACCGTGAACCGCGGCTGCGTGGTGCAGACCCACCTGTTCCACGACCGGATCATGCGCATGGACAGCGTCGTGCTGGAACCCGGCGCGACCCTTGGGCCGCATTGTGTCGCGCTACCCGCGGCCCGGCTGGGTTCCGGCTCGACCGTCGGTCCCGCGTCGCTGGTGGTGCGCGGCGACGAGGTGCCAGGGTCGACACGCTGGCAGGGCAATCCGATCAGGCCGTGGAATCTCGGCCGCAAGAAGAGTCGAGGTAAGAACCCGCCCGAGCGCGGCGTCCAGGACACCGCGGCGTGAAAGCTTCTGCCAAGAAGGCTCTCAATAAAGCCGAACCGGCAGTGCTCGACGACTATCTGCCCAAAAACGGCAACTCTGGATACCAGGTATCGCGCTACGAGCTGGATCTGGAGTACAAGGTCTCGATCAACCGGCTGTCCGGATCGGTGACGGTCACCGCGGTGACGCTTACCGAGTTACAGCAGCTCACGCTCGACCTGTCCAGCGTGTTGACGGTGTCGAAGGTGTCGGTGAACGGCAAACGCGCCGTCCACTTCTCTTGTCGCGGTGGCAAATTGCGCATCCAACTGCCATCCAAACTGGCGATCGGGGCGGCGTTGTCGATCGTCGTGCGCTACGGCGGTTCACCGAAACCACTGCGGTCACTGTGGGGTGACGTCGGTTTCGAGGAATTGAGCGACGGCGTGCTGGTCGCCGGGCAACCCAACGGCGCCGCGTCGTGGTTCCCCTGCAACGACCACCCCAGCGCCAAGGCCGCCTTCCGCATCCAGGTCAGCACCGAAAGCCGGTACCGGGTCCTCGCCAACGGCAAGCTGGTGTCGCGCCGGGTGCGGGCGTCGCAGACGGTGTGGACTTACGAACAACCCGAACCAACGTCGACCTACCTCGTCACCCTGCAAATTGGCAGCTACGAGACGGCCCGGCTGGCGAGGACACCGGTGCCGATACAGGCCGCATTGCCCGGGCGGCTGCGCCGTGAGTTCGACCAGGATTTCGCCCGCCAACCTGAGATGATGAACCTGTTCATCGAGCTGTTCGGACCCTATCCGCTGGCGAATGGGTACACGGTCGTTGTCACCGACGATGCATTGGAGATACCGCTTGAAGCCCAGGGGATTTCGATCTTCGGTGCCAACCATTGCGACGGCACGCGGGCCAGCGAGCCGCTCATCGCCCACGAGTTGGCGCACCAGTGGTTCGGCAACTCGGTGACCGCGCGGTGGTGGCGTGACATCTGGCTGCACGAGGGATTCGCGTGCTACGCAGAGTGGTTGTGGTCCGAACACAGCGCCGGCCCCAGCGCCGACGAGCTTGCCGGCCTTCACCACAAACAGCTGCGAGAGAAGCCGCAAGACCTACTGCTGGCCGATCCCGGCCCGCGCGACATGTTCGACGACCGCGTGTACAAGCGCGGTGCGTTGACCCTGCATACACTGCGCGGGCGGCTGGGCGACGAAAAATTCTTTGCGCTGCTCAAGGATTGGACGACCCGGTATCGCCATAGCACCGTCGTTACCGACGACTTCACCGGCCTGGCCGCCAACTACTCCGACGAGTCGCTGCGGCCGCTGTGGGACGCCTGGCTGTACTCGACCGAAGTACCGGGCTCATCGACTAGGTAGAAATGCCGTCGTGGGCCAGATCGAGGTCGAGCAGTTCGACTTCCTCCTCGATCGCCTCGGGGAACCGGTCGCGCATGGCAGCCACCACAGGGGCGCTGACCATGAGTGCGTCGTACTCGGATTTAGCCCGCGCGTAGCGTGGGTCGACTCCGAAGAGGTCGGGGCCATGGCCGCGGGCGGGTATCGGATCCTGGCTCTCCCAGTACGGCAGTGCACGCCGGCGTGGATCGGCGGCAACGAGATTCACCGGTTGCGCAGCAGGCGAACGACTCGTTGCCGAAGGGAGGCGCGAGTGAGCTGGCGCAAGCCGTCGTCGGCTTCGATCGCGGCCACGTGCGCGCTAAGCCGGTCCCCGAAGCCGTCGGTGTCGTCCAGGTCGTTACCCACGCCTGCCTGTTCGATCGCTTCGGCGAGCATCCGATCGATGTCGAAGTCGACGTGTTTGGCCTCGGTGTATTCCAGAATCTGGCGCTGGACGTCGGTCAGCTTGGGCGAGGTCAGATCGTCGAAGTCGATGTCAGCGATGTCGCGGCCCGCAGAGCCCACCGAATCCCCTCTTCGACGTGTCGTTGGAAGATATGACACAGACGCTAGACACGGTGAGGACCCCTCGTTAACCCACCTCGCCGACAAGAATCTGCGTCCCCGCAGTCGACTACCGAACGCGAGCTCTACAAGTTGGCCAGGTCGTCGGGAACGTCGACTTTGTGTTCCTGCAGCGCCTCGAGGGGCACTACCTCGAGAGTGCGCTCGTGAGTGGATGCCAACACCACCGGGGCGGCGCACCCATCCTGATGGGCCCGAAGCCAGTTCAGCGCGGTGACGCACCAGCGGTCGCCGGGTAGGAGGCCGGGAAACCGGTACTCAGGGACCGGCGTCAACAAGTCATTGCCGATGGAACGCTGGTGCTCCAGGAATTCAGCGGTCATTACGGCACAGATGGTGTGCCGACCGATGTCCTCGGACCCGGTCGAACAGCAGCCGTCGCGGTAGTAACCGGTGAGTGGGTCCGTGCCGCACGGTTGCAGCGGGCCGCCTAGCACATTGCGATCAGGCACGCCTTTAGTATCGCGCTCCTGGGCGTGAAGTTTGAAGGGACTTCGCCATCCGCGCCGCGGCGGGGTTTGTCCCGCGCGTGCATGCGCAGCCACAAAAGGGATGAACGGCGACGAGTGCATCTGGTACACGATCTTCAACGGCACCAAGTGGGCCGCGCAGCAGGTAGTTCCCGGGGTCGGCACCAGCCCTGACCTGCTCGCCTGACGTTTCCTGGGCGGCCTCTCGGCGCGCACGGGTTGTCTTGCCTAGCGCGCCGACGCCGCGCGGACGCGGAAGCCGTCGGTGCGGTGCTCGGCAGTTAGAGGTCGATGCCGTAGTCGAAGCTCTGCTCGTGGCTGCGGTCGCGGTGCATGTGTTGGTCAATCCAGCGCTGCCGTTCGAGCGCTTGGTCGAGGGTGGCGTCCTGCCAGCGGGCGTAAACGCTGCGGCGAGCCTGCAGGGCATAGGCGCGGCGGTCGAGCAGCCCGCGTACCCGGTCGGGGAGCTGGTCGCGGTCTTGGGTGTCGGCGGCGATGTCGTGGGCGGTGCGGGCCCGCTCGTCGTGGTTGGCGATGGTGGCGCGCCACTCGTACAGATACGCCAGGTTGGTGTCGCGGCCGCGGGTCAAAGACTCCGTCGCCGAACGCACTATGCTGCAACGCTTCCTCGGACCGCCATACATCAAGGACAACTGAACGCATTTCCCGGTTCATCTGTCACTTAAGTCTTGGATGTGTTGTAATCGCTTGGCGCTCAACATTTCCCAGCCTGTCACATCGGGGGTTCTTCAGCCATTTTCGAGGTTTCCGCCTGCTATGGGACGGCAGAACTTTCGCCGACCGAGCGCGCTGGGTGCTGCCGGGTGACGATGTGATAACAATTCCCAACTCAAGCTATCGCGACGCGCTAAGTAAATACCGGGAACATCGCCGCGGGAAAATTATCGTCATCTCGTGCACCGTCGAACGGCCATGAAGCTACCGCTGCTGCTGGCAGCGGGCGCTGTACTGGCTCACGCACCTCGCGGTTCCGCGGAACCACCTCGCGCGTCGGGGGAATCAAGCCGCTGGCCACCCGACCGTGCCAACCGCTGGTATCAAGCGCAAGGTTGGCTCGTCGGCGCGAACTACATCACCTCAAACGCTATCAATCAGCTCGAGATGT
Organism: Mycobacterium sp.; assembly: GCA_035515675.1. GTDB lineage: Bacteria > Actinomycetota > Actinomycetes > Mycobacteriales > Mycobacteriaceae > Mycobacterium. The sequence continues at coordinate 9,802 of DATJBA010000124.1, read as the reverse complement.
TTCAGCCCGGAACCTACGACCCGCGGCGCATCGATACCGAGTTGGGCTGGGCACGGTTTCACGGACTCAACAGCGTGCGGGTCTTCCTCCATGATCAGCTCTGGGCCCAGGATCCCCGAGGCTTCCAAAACCGTCTCGCGCAGTTTGTGGGCATCGCGGCGCGACACCGCATCAAGCCACTCTTTGTCTTCTTTGACTCGTGTTGGGACCCGTTCCCTAAACTGGGTCCGCAGCGCGCGCCGAGACCTGGGGTCCACAACTCGGGCTGGGTACAGAGCCCAGGCGCTGAACACCTTGGCGATCCCCGCTACACCGGCATCCTGCAGGACTATGTCACCGGAGTGTTGACCCAATTCCGCAATGACGATCGCGTTTTGGGTTGGGACATGTGGAATGAGCCCGACAATCCCGCGCGCGTGTATCGCAATGTGGAGAGGAAAGACAAGCAGGAGCGTGTCGCAGATCTGCTGCCCCAGGTGTTCCGGTGGGCGCGTTCAGTTGATCCGAGTCAACCGCTAACGAGTGGCGTGTGGCGCGGCGACTGGGGAGAGCCACAGGGCCGCAGCGCAATCAGTGACATTCAACTCGACAACGCCGACGTGATGACGTTCCACTCCTATGCCGAACCCGCGGGCTTTGAATCCCGGATCACTGAGCTTTCCCCACTGGGGCGACCGATTATCTGCACCGAGTACCTGGCTCGGACCCAGGGCAGCAGCGTTGAGGGCATCCTGCCCGTTGCGAAGCGCCACAACGTGGGTGCATTCAATTGGGGTTTGGTCGCTGGAAAGACCCAGACCTACTTCCCGTGGGACTCATGGGATCACCCGTACACAACAGTCCCGAAAGTATGGTTTCACGACCTTCTACAACCCGGTGGACGACCCTATCGGGACGGCGAAATTCAAACGATTCGGACGCTGACCGGCGGGCAAAGCCAGCCTTAAGCCTGGCAACTTTCGCGACCAACTGATCCGAAAACACCGTCTGAGCTGCAGTAACAGCTAGAGGGGGCGATGGCGGTGGCGGAGGGATCTGAACCCTATTCAGCTACGGTTCAGCGCAGCATAAATGCACTCCTGCCTGCCAAAACACATCTCTGTTACTCTCTACAGCTATCTGTAACTGTGCTCAAAGTGTGCTCACGACTTGTCCGTTCCGGGGGTTTGCTGAAGCAGCACCTCTAGACGAAGCCGATCCGCAATACGTGCCACCGCCGCTCCACATTGCCGTGCCGCTGGTCCGCTGGTCATCGCTCTCGATGTGAACCAGCCCGTCGTCGTCCACCACTGCGGTGACGGGAATGACCAGCGATGGCTCCCGAATGGAGTGGTTGAAAAGGATCGAACCCGCCTGATGACCCGGTGGGAGAGGGCGGAAACCCATCCAGCAAGCAAAAGTTCATCACCAGAGATCACTGGAGATTGTCTGTAACTGTCGAAATCTGTCTGCGGTAGCGTTGGCACTGGACTTGTCTGGCGAAACCGCTGATCGCAGCGGTCTTGCAGGGATGGAAGCAAGCGGTGAGGACTCATCCCAATTGACATCCTTCACGCGGCGAGTTGCCGTGCTGGCGGCAATGATCGCAGCGGGTGTCGTGCTGGTGCAGTGCAGCGCTGCGCTGCCACCTCCTGCGGCCACACCGTCACCGTCGGCCGCCGCGTCGTCATCGGCCAGCGCGCCGCCAGCACCTGCCGGTGCGACCGTTGAGCCGGTTACTGCTGCGGAACTCGGCGCGAGCTGGCGGCCGGGTTGCCCGGTCGAACCGGAGCGGCTGCGGCGGGTCGGCGTCGACCACATCGGTTTCGACGGCCAGACCCACCGCGGCGAGCTGATCGTGCACGAAGACCTGGTGGCGGAGGTCATCACCATCTTCGAGCAGCTTTACCAACTGGGCTTTCCCATCGAGAAGATCCGCACGGTCGACCACTATCGGGCCGCTGATGATGAATTATCGATGGAGGACAACAACACCTCGGCGTTCAACTGTCGAGGCATCCCAGGAACCAACCAATGGTCTCAACACGCCTACGGTCGGGCTATAGACCTCAATCCGCTTCTCAACCCGTGCATCTACGCCAGCGGCGCATTCCAACCGCAGAACGCGGCGACCTACCTGGACCGCAGCCGCACCGACCCGGGACTCTTACACAACGGCGACCCGGCCGTGCACGTCTTCACAGATCGTGGCTGGCGGTGGGGCGGCTACTGGACGACTCCCATCGACTACCAGCACTTCGAGCGGCCCTGAGCCCCTCCAACTGCTCAGACGTTAGCCCGTGTCGACGGTGGCAGTTCACATCAGTTAACTGTAACTGCGGCCAAAAATGGGGTTTCTGAAGCGGAAATCCATACATGGGAAGGCGATCCGCTTTGTTAGCGCCTACGGATGGCATCCGACCCGGCTGCCGCGAACCGTCACTCCGACGCAGGCGGTGGCGCGGCACGCATCCATCAAGTGTTCCTGGAGCCAGGAAGGCGGTCGCGCACGCAGCGCTGGTCAACTCGGGGCTTCATATGGGCTCGCTGCCCTGGTCCTATGCCACCCATCTGACCGAATACCATGGGATCCGATGTTCGCGCAGCACCAGATGAGCCTCAAGGGTTTTCGCCCCGCTGATCCGGACCGGCCCCTCCACCCCGGCAAACGCTGTAGTCAGGAGCACGGCGACCTGGCTATTCTCGTTTCTGTCATGACACATCGAGCGGACCCCTCAGGCGATGCAGAAGCACGTTCACCGACGGGCGGGCCCCGGGATCGCCTGCACCGCAACCACTTGATTGTGGCCGGCGCCAAGGTGCTCGCCGCGCTGGTATCGGCGGTTGTCGTTGTCGTCACCGGCATTGGGTGGATCGCCTACCGCACTGCATCGGCTGGCATCACCAGATCTGACGCGTTGGCCGGTGAACCCACATCGACCGGAAGTGATCAAAACATCCTGATCATGGGGCTGGATAGCCGTCGCGACCAAAGGGGCCAGCCCCTGCCGCCAGACATCTACGACGCGCTGCATGCAGGCGGTGAAGATTCCGGTGACAGCGACGCCGACGCGCTCATCGTGTTGCACCTGCCCGCCGGGGACGCCCCGGCCACGGCGATCTCAATCCCCCGTGACGACTATGTCGATCTGGCCGGATGCCCAAACTCGGATTGCCGCGGCAAGATCAAGGAAGCCTACAGCCTCGCCTACCAGCGCGAGATGGACCGCCGCGGCTCCGCCAACCTGCAATCCGATCCAACCTCGCCTGAAGGGCAAGACTTGACGGCGAAAGAACAGGCGGCGCGTGAGGCGGGCCGCGAGGCCGAGATCAGCACGGTCAGGCGTCTGTTGCAAATCCCGATCGACCACTTCGTTGAAGTCACCTTGGTTGGGTTCTTCCAGATCGCCCGGGTGGTCGAACCCATCACTGTGTGCCTGAACGAGGACACCGCGGATCGCTACTACTCGGGCGCGGACTTTCATCAAGGCATCCAGCAGATCAGTGCAGCCCAGGCGATGGCGTTCGTTCGGCAACGCCGCGACGCCAACGATGCGTTGTTCACCGACCTTGATCGAACCCGCCGCCAACAGGCCTTCATCGTCTCGCTGGTCCGTGCGCTGCGCCGCAGCGGGGCGTTGTCGACGCCTACCCAGCTGCGCGCCCTACTGGACGTCGCCAAGCAAAACATCGCCGTTGACGCTGGTTTCGACCTGGAAGACTTCGTGCGTAACGCTTCGGCTTTCCCCAACAGACCGGTCATGCTATACACGCTGCCGGTCACCAATTTCGGCGAAATCCCGGACGGTGAAGATGTCAATTTCATCGAGGTATCCACCATCCGCTCCGTCGTGCACAACCTGGTGGCCGCCGATTCGCCGGTACCAGCCTCGACCAGCCGCAGCAGCGCAGCAGCGCAAACAGGCGACGGCGCAGCGCTGACCGCAGGCAGCGTCGCGCTCGACGTGGTCAATGCCTCGGGCAGGCAAGGCGAGGCCGCGGACCTCGAAATGTCGTTAGCGACAGGGCGCTTTACTGAGGGGACGGTCAGCACCGCCGACTCCGCCAGCCAGACAAGCACCATCGCCTACGGACCCGGCGCGAAGGCAGCCGCCGCCGAGCTCGCCGATGAATTAGGCATAAGTGCCACCGCATCCGACAGCGTCGCCCGCAACACGGTGCGACTGACCGTCGGGACCGATTCCTCCCGGTTTGACAACCTCAATCAAATGTCGGCATCGCCGGCCACAACCGCCGCGGCGCCCGTCACCACGGTGCCGGCCACCGGCACCGGCATGCAAGAACCGACACCTACCAACCTCACGCGCATGACCGCCGATGACATTCCCTGCGTGAAATGACAAGGGCCCCGAGAGGCATCGTTGACCGCTCCTCGCCCGGCCTGTGATTCAAGGTGCGCGGGTCCGATAACAGCCGCGGCTGCGCGGGCCCCCATCCGGGCACGCAACGGCTCACAGCCGAACCGAGGCCACCATAGATCACTCGGGGACCAGTTGGTCGGTGTTGACGAACACCAGGTTGCCGGTGTCCAGCACCACTGCCCACCGGCGGGCCGGGTCGATGTGGCGGCCACCTATATCGACGACTTGTTCCGCCAGTTCACCGAAATCCTCCACGATCACCCCTGGACTCTCAGCGTCCGTGCCCGGGTAGAGGCGCACGCGCATGTTCACCGCTAGGTGCGCGTCAGTTTGGCCCTTGTTACCCCTGACATGTTTGACCACTGTCCACCCCTGACACCGCTTGTGGTTGTCGCCCGGTGCCAGTACATCACCGTTGCTCGACGGAACGAGAATAGGGTTCTTCAGTATCGGATCAGCCAAGACTTGACGGGAATCTCGCTGCGACCATCCCACCGCCCTTCAACTCCGGTGCCGGGCACTGCAAGGCACCGGGAGGGAACCGGCCGGCCGTTACGAATACGCCCCGAGCCGTCTGGGCACCCCGCAATGAAACCTTCGACTTGAAGCAGACCGACGAGGACGCCTTCGATGAATAGCTGGAGCCGCCGGGAGCACCGGATCAGCCGTACTCCGCCAGCGCACGACATCGTGGCTAACGCAGACGGCGAATAACGCTGTTTAATTTCACCGAGGTGTTATGCCGGGCAGTGTCGAAGTGGTGGCCGATGACGCACTGCTGTAAAAACGCGGGGCCTGGGCTGTCGCCGTAGCCACTTCACCTCGCAGATTCGAGATCGGTGGATTGCCTCGGGGATGGATTGCGTTCGCGAGCAGAATTATCGCCCGCGCCAGACTCGAAGAGTGTGCTCAAAATGTGCTAACGGGCCGATTCTGACGGCCCGTTAGCAAACGCAGGAACCAGTCTGGTCTGTAAAAAACGCCTTAGTGGCAATGGCGGTGGCGGAGGGATTTGAACCCTCGGACGGTGTTAGCCGTCACACGCTTTCGAGGCGTGCTCCTTAGGCCGCTCGGACACGCCACCGCCGAGCAGCTTACCGAACCGGCCGTCCCTCTCGTCTGGGTCACCCCGATCGCTGGCGGGCGAAGAAGGCCTCCAGCGGCGCGGCGCACTCCTGCGCGAGCACGCCGCCGCGTACTTCGGGGCGATGGTTGAGCCGCCGGTCGCGGACCACGTCCCACAGCGAACCGACCGCTCCCGTTTTGGGTTCCCAGGCGCCAAACACCAGCCGCGCGATGCGCGCCAGCACCACCGCACCCGCGCACATCGTGCATGGCTCGACGGTGACCGCTAGCGTTGTCCCCTCCAGCCGCCACCCCTCGCCGAGCACGCACGCCGCTGCCCGCATCGCCAGGATCTCGGCGTGCGCTGTCGGATCGCCAAGGGCCTCACGGGCATTCACCGCCCGGGCCAGTTCGGTTCCGTCGGGACCGATCACCACCGCACCGACGGGCACGTCGCGGGGTCCCGCCGTCGCAGCGACCGACAATGCACTACGGATCAGATCTTCGTCAGTGGTCACCGACCGAGGCGGTCGATCACTGCCGACAACTGATCGGCGAACCCCATCTCCCGAGCAATACGGCCTAGTTGCTCATCGGCATACAGGTCGGTCTCGTCGAGGATGACCCCCAGCACCGCCTCGGGTAGCCCGATGTCGGACAGCAAGCCGAGGTCACCCTCCTCGAAGGGCTCCGCATCCTCGAGGTCCTCAGGATCGATGTCGGCGTCCAGGCTGTCCAGCACTTCGGCGGCGATGTCGTAGTCCAGCGCGGCGGTGGCATCCGATAGCAGCAGCCGGGTCCCCGACGGTGCCGGTCGCACGATCACGAAGAATTCGTCGTCGACGTCGAGGAGTCCAAAGACGGCTCCCACGCTGCGCAGTTCACGCAGCTCCGTCTCGGCGGCCTTAAGGCTCGTCAGCGACTTGGGCGCCATCGGGGAACAGCGCCATTGGCCCTCTTCCCGTACGACGGCAACGCCGAAACCGTCCGGCACGTCCGCGGACGCGCCTTGGGCTGAGGCCCGTTGTGCTCCCATGGGCGCCTACGGTAGTCGCTGACCAGGCCCCCTGACCAGATGGAGCCCCGACAGACGCAGCGGAGCGAGGGCAGCTGATAGCACCGCAGCCCGCCAAATTGTGCCAACCTTGGATTGTGGCAGGGACACCGGTGTGCGTGCTCGGGCTGGGACTGATCGGCGGCTCAATAATGCGGGCCACCACGGCGGCCGGCCGTGAAGTGTTCGGCTACAACCGATCGGTAGAGGGCGCGCACGGAGCCATCGCCGACGGTTTCGATGCCACTACCGAGCTCACCAAGACGCTGATCCGCGCCGCCGACACCGGCGCGTTGATTGTGCTGGCCGTACCGATGCCGGCATTGGCAAGCATGCTCGCCCACATCGGCAAATTGGCCCCTGGCTGTCCGCTGACTGACGTCACCAGTGTCAAATGCGCGGTACTCGATGAGGTCGCCGCGGCCGGCCTGCTGGAACATTTCGTGGGCGGTCACCCGATGACGGGCACCGCGCATTCCGGTTGGGCTGCCGGCTACGCCGGATTGTTCACCAGGACCCCGTGGGTGGTCAGCGTGGACCACCATGTGGACCCCGTGGTGTGGTCGATGGTGATGACGTTGGCGCTGGACTGCGGTGCGGTGGTGGTGCCGGCCAAATCCAACGAGCATGACGCCGCGGCGGCGGTCATCTCACATCTGCCGCACCTGCTCGCCGAGGTGCTGGCCGTCACCGCCGCAGAAGTCCCGCTGGCCTTCGCGTTGGCCGCGGGGTCTTTCCGCGACGCCACCCGGGTCGCAGCCACCGCCCCGGACCTGGTGCGGGCGATGTGCGAAGCCAACTCCGGCCAACTGCTGCCGGCAGTCGACCGAATCATCGAGTTGCTGAGCCGGGCCCGCGAGTCGCTGGCCCGCCGCAACTCGGTGGCTGACCTCATCGAAGCCGGCCACGCCGCGCGAACGCGCTACGACAGCTTCCCGCGCTCTGACATCTTCACCGTCGTCATCGGCAGGGAGAACTGGCGCGAGGAATTGGCCGCTGCGGGCCGCGCGGGCGGGGTGATCAGATCCGCTCTGCCAAGCCTGGATAGTCCACGATGAACCCTTCTTCGTCGACGCTCACGACGGTGTCGGCGACCGGGGAGCGCAACTTGATCCCGTCCAGACGTCCCTCGCTGGCGTAGCTCACCTTGGCCGCGGTGACGGACATGTCGGGCACGTTCACATAGACCATCGGCAACGTGACCGAGTCCGCCCGTTCGTGTAGGCCGAGACGCCGGATCGGCAGCGCGTTGAAGAACGGACTGAACACCACGTCGACGTCAAGAGCGCCGCCATATCCTGCGCGCCGCTCGCCCTGATGGTCGGTGACCAACCACATGTTCTCCTCATCGCGGGCAATGGCGAGTTGGCGTTCCCGCTCGGCCAGCGTGACGGTCAACCCGAGCCGCTTGGTGGCGCCGGTCTCGTCGGTCTGCACGTCGTAGTAGGCGCCGAACGCCGGGTTGGTTGCGGTGGCCGCCGCCACAATGCGGCCGTTGGCCCTGATTCGCTTGCCGGACACCTGCACTCGTACCGATTCCATACGCGAGATGTCCTGTGCACGCCACGTCAGCATCGCCTGCCACACGCGCCGGGACGGATCAGAAGGGGCTGCGCTCACTTACCTACCCTAAAACCCCTAGAACGTGTCCGCGAACCGTGGCGGGTTTGTCGGTAAGTGCGCCCGCCGGCATGCGGTCTCGCCGACCGACGGTGTTGCGCAGCCGGCCGGTGCCAGGCACCGAGACCCATACCGCCAACGCCAGCAGGCCGTCGAGGACCAGTGCCAACGCGGCCACCATCAGCGCACCGACCAGCGCGAGTTGAAATTCACGCTCTTCGATCCCGTCGATCAGGTAGCGGCCCAGTCCGCCGAGGCTGGCATAGGCGGCCACCGTTGCGGTGGCGACCACTTGTAGCGTCGCGTTGCGCAGGCCACCCAGGATCAACGGCAGCGCATTAGGTACCTCGACGTGCAGCAGCACCTGGGCCTCCGTCATGCCCATCGCACGGGCGGCATCGACCACCGTTGGGTCGACATTGGCAATACCCGCATAGGTGCCGGCCAGCAGCGACGGGACGCCCAGCAGCGTCAGGGCAACCAGCGGCGGCCCCGCGCCCAGCCCGAACGACAAGACCCCCAGCAGCAGCACACCCAGCGTCGGCAGTGAGCGCAGCCCGTTGACCGCGCCCACCACCAGCAGCGTGCCGCGGCCGGTGTGCCCGATGACGAGCCCGACCGGGACCGCGATCAGCGCCGACGCACCCACCGCGACGGCCGTGTACTCCAGATGCTCCAAGATGCGCGCCGCGAGCCCGACCGGACCGGTCCAGTTGTCGGCGGTCAGCAGGTAGGAGATCGCCTGTTGCACGAAATTCATCGGGCACCGCCCACGACCGGGGCCACGACCGACCGCCGACGGGTGGTGCGCGCGGCGCGTTCCCAGGGCGTGGCCAGCCGGCCGGCCAGCACGATCAGCACGTCAATGACGATCGCCAGCACGAACAGCGCGATGATGCCGGCAAGGATCTGATCGCTCTTGTCGGTCTGGTAGCCCTGGGTAAACCAGGTGCCCAGGCCGCCGATGCCGATCACCGAACCCACCGAGACCATCGCGATATTGGTCACCACGACTACGCGCAACCCGGTGACCAGTACCGGGATAGAAAGCGGCAGTTCGACTTTCAGCATCCGTTTGATCGGCGGGTAGCCGACCGCGGTGGCGGCGTCGCGCACCGCAGCCGGCACCGCGTCCAGCGCCTCGAGGACTGCCCGCACCAGCAGCGCGGCGGTGTAGGCGGTCAGCGCGACCATGACATTGGCCTCGTCGAGGATCCGGGTTCCGATGATCATCGGCAAGACCACGAACAGCGCCAGCGACGGGATGGTGAACACGACACTGGCGGTCGCCGTCGTCAGCCGCCGGGCGATCGGCGCGCGCTGCACCAGCACGCCCAGCGACACCGCGATCGCCAACCCGATCACCACCGGCACCAACGACAGCCGCAGATGGACCGCGGCCAGCGTCCAAGCGTCGTCGAGGTGGGTGAGCAGATAGTGCATCTGCGGATTCCGTTCAGGCCCGCCGTCTGGCTTCCACCGCAGCCAGCACATCGACGGCCATTATGCCGCCGATGACCTTGCCCCCCTCGTCAACGGCGACACCCACCCCCGACGGCGACGACAGCGCCGCGTCCAGTGCCTGGCTGAGATTGCCGTCCGGGCGGAACAGCGAGCCGACAGCGCTCATGCTGTCGGACAACGACGCGCCGGCACGGTGCCGCCGCAGGCCCTCGGCGTCGATCCAACCCAGCGGCGCGCC
>DATJBA010000123.1:0-8284 GCA_035515675.1 Mycobacterium sp. | reverse complement strand
CTCGATCAGCGCCGCCTTGTCGGCGGACGCCACGTAGTTGATTCCCACTGCCTCACCGCGCCCGTCGATGACGGACTTGGAGAGCTCTGTCAGGTACCCGTCGGCATCGGTGCGGTACTTGACCTCCTCCTCGCCGACGGCAGCGGTGTTCACGCAGGCGAACGTGCGATCGCTTTCGATCAGCGCCTGAGCCCGCTCCAGCAGGCGAGGATCGAACACCACATCCCCATTGAGCCACAGAACGCCCCCGGAGTGCGAGGTGCGCAGGGCCTTCAGCAGGCTCCGCGCGGTGTTAGTTTCGTCATACCGCTCGTTGTAGACGAACCGGACCTCCGGCGCGGCCCCAATGATCAGGTCGTACCGGAAGCCGACCACCACGGCGATCCGGGCGGCGTCGGCGAAGGTCTGGCGGAGGTTGTCCAGCTGGTGGCGGAGGATGCTCCTGCCGTCGGCGAGAGGGGTGAGCGGCTTGGGCAGCGGCAGGCCAAGCCGCGTGCCAAGTCCTGCGGCCAGGATGATGATCTGGATCTCCCTCATGCCAACCCTCTTGTTGTGGGTCCGTGGTGGAACGGCGTGTCGTGTGCGTACGGGGCCAGGGGCCGCCGGTCCCGGGTCTGCCGCGCGGCCAGGGCTTCCTCGACGGCCTCCAGGAAGCGCTCGGTGCTCTCCCTGGGCGCCGGGTCGCCGAAGTAGTAGCGGCGCATGGCCTCCCGCTCGACGCGGTACGCGTCCCGCGCCAGCCGCTCGGCGAGCGTGCCGGTGAGCGAACCGACCGTGGCGGCGTCCACGACGTCGGCGCAGCGGCTCACCGGAGCCTCGGCGTTCAGCCGGGCACGGTCGTTGCGGCGGTCGGCGACGAACAGCGGCTTGTCGACGTGCAGATAGAGGAAGTCCAGGCCGACCGAGGAGACGTCCGTGATCAGCACACTGCAACCGCGGAAGACAGCCAGGATGTCGGCGTTGATCAGGACCCGGTGGCCCGCGGCGGGCTCGCGGCGCGCGGCTTCCTCCACCAGCCCGACGATCCGCCGGTGCGCCGCCGCCATGCCGGGGTCCGTACTGCTCGCCACCCGCGGGTGCGGCTTGTAGACCACGCGGACGTCCGGCAGCGCGAGCGCGGCGGCCGCGATGGCCGGGCCGTGGACGTCGACCGAGGTGAAGTTGTTCGCGGCGTTCTCGCCCTCCCAGGTGGGGGCGTAGAGAACGGTGCGCCGTGCCGTCGGGGGCAAGACGGGCTCGGGGCGTAGGTCGAGCTGCGGGCGGCCGACCGGGACGAACTTGCGCTCGTCGAACTCGATCAGCGCCGCCCGGTAGCGCCGCAGCGCGGCCTCGCCCGCCACCAGGACTCGGTCGTAGGCCTTAGCCTGGTTGCTCGCCATACAGACCTTGTCGCTCTCGCCGTGGTTCACATGGATATGGATCATCCGAGTGGCGGCCAGCGAGTGGAAGTTCAGCACGGAGTTGTTGACGTAGATCGCGGCCTTGAGGTCGCCGTCGCCGTACAGCTGGACGAGCTCCGCCAGATTCGGCACGCACACGCGGCGGAGCCGAGTGAGCCGGCCCACCTCGGCATACGTCTGCGGGTGGCGCGTCACCACCAGGACCGGATGAGCCCGATCGAGCAGCTCGAACACGGGGAGCCATTGGCGGAGTTGGTAGAGCCGGCGGGGGTCGTCCGCGAAGTACACGACCACCTCTCCCGGCACGGGCTCGCCAGGGACCCACCCAGTGGCGAAAGGATCCTGGGAGCACACGCGACACCTCCGCAACACGTCCGGGGTGAGACCAGTTTCCCCTCAGGACACCTTTCCGACAACACTCAGACGCCGGAGATTCGTCTGGATGTCGCCGAGGTCAGCGTGCGGTGTCGGTGCGGATGCCGGTGCTCCGCCAGGGGACGGAACGGCGGCAAAAAGAAAGACCTGGGCTCTCTCAACGTTGGATCCATCGCGCGTACGCTGGCCGGCACCTCGGCGGGGACAAGCACTCCGCCTGAACCCCCTGCAGTTCCAGGTGCCACCGTGGGCGGCACGCCGGGCAGCGCGTTATGTCCAAATGCCCTGCACGGGCCTAATATTGTGCGCGATGAGAGTCGGTATTGACTTTGGCACCACCCACACCGTCGTTGCACTCGTTGACAGAGGCAACTACCCGGTCGTGTCCTTCGACGGAATGGATGCGTGGCCTTCGATCGTCGCCGCCAACACCGCCGGGGAGTTGCGATTCGGTGCGGACGCCGCCGCCGTCCGCCACGAGCCGGGGTGGTCGGTGCTGCGATCGTTCAAACGTCTTCTCAACGAGGCCGGACCGCAGACCGAGGTAAGCCTGGCCGGCCGAAACTATCGACTGGCCGAACTTCTCACCGGCTTTCTGGCTGCGCTGAAAAGCGACCTTCACCGCTCGAACGCCAGCCTTACGCCGGGTGAAACTATCGAGGCCGCCATCGGCGTGCCGGCCAATGCCTCAAGCGCCCAGCGCCTGCTGACACTGGATGCCTTCGTGGCGGCGGGTTTCCACGTCGTCGCGCTGCTCAACGAGCCCTCTGCCGCGAGCCTCGAATATGCCCATCGGTACCGCTCCACCATCACCGCCAAACGCGAGTACGTCCTCATCTACGACCTCGGCGGGGGCACGTTCGACGCCTCGCTTCTCAAGATGACCGGGCACGCGCACGAAGTCGTCATCAGCGAGGGCATCCAACGCCTCGGCGGTGACGACTTCGACGAGGCGATTCTGAGCCTCGTCCTGGCCCGGTCAAACCTGCAACAGGTCGATGCCGCCACGCGTGACCTGCTGAAAGAGGAGTGCGCTGCTCGTAAAGAAGCGGTCGGGCCGCAGACACGCCGCTTCCTGGTGGACCTCACGGGGGTTGACGGGGTTGACCGGCCCCCGTTCTCGTGCGCTATCCACGACGTCTACTCGGCATGTGCGCCGCTCGTCGACAAGACAATGGAGTTGCTGGATCGCGTTCTGCACGACCCGATGCCAGGCGGCACGGAGGTGACCTGGTCCGAGGTAGCCGGCATCTACGCAGTAGGCGGAGCCGGGAGCTTCCCGCTGGTTTCCCGGATGCTGCGCACAACCTTCGGCGAGAAGCGCGTGAAACGCTCGCCGCACCCGTTCGCCGCCACGGCCATCGGTCTCGCGGTCTTCCTCGACAAGGAGGCCGGTTTCGCGTTGTCCGACCGCTTCTCGCGCCATTTCGGGGTCTTTCGCGAGGCGGAAGCCGGCGCCGACGTCGTCTTCGACCCGATCGTGTGCAAAGACGTCTCCCTCTCGGCCGATGGGAAAACCCCGCTGGTGGTCAGGCGGACCTACCGAGCGGCGCACAACATCGGACACTTCCGGTTCATCGAGTGCAGCCGCCTGGTCAACGGCCGTCCCGACGGGGACGTGACGCCCTACGATCCGGTCCTCTTCCCGTTCGACCCGGCCCTCTACGAGCGGGAGGACCTCGGACACCAGCCGGTCGGCCGGTGGAAGAACGGACCTGATGTCGAGGAGCGCTACGTCATCGCCCCCAGCGGTGCGGTGGAAGTGACCCTGACGACGCACCCGGCCGGCTTCAAGCGCACCTTCCGGCTGGAGCGGTGTGCCGCCGCCGGTGTGTGAGCCAGCCTGCCATGGAGCTGTATGACGTCATGCGGACAACGTTCGCGGCGCGTGAGTTCACCGACGACCCGGTGCCCGACGAGGTGTTGTGGCGCATTTTCGACAACGCCCGGTTCGCTCCCAGCGGGGGCAACCGGCAAGGCGCCCACATCACTGTGGTGCGTGACCCGGACACCCGGCGCCGGCTGGCGGAACTCGGCACGGCCGCCGCTCGCCGCTACTTCGCTCAGCTGAAGGCGGGTGAAAATCCCTGGAATTCGGTCTATCCCAGTGGTGTGCCGCAGGACGTCATCGACAGGACGGAAATCCCCGACACGTTCGTTGCGCCGCTCCTGAACGCGCCGATCGTCCTGGTTGTTTCCGTTGACTTAAGCGTGGTTGCTGCGCTCGATCAGGAGCTGGACCGCGTCGGCGTAGCCAGTGGAGCATCGGTATATCCCCTGGTATGGAACATCCTGCTGGCCGCACGCAACGAGGGCTACGGCGGCACTATCACAACGATGGCTATCCCGCAGGAAAAGGAAGTCCGCCAACTGCTGGGGATTCCCGACACCCACGCGGTCGCCGCCATCGTGCCGCTTGGCACACCCACGCGACAGCTGACCAAGCTACGCCGCCGGTCGGTCGCAGAGTTCGTCAGCCGCGGCCGCTTCGATGGCGCGCCATTTGAAGGCTGATGATCAGAAAGGCAGCCGCCTTCTTATTCGATGGCGTAAGCCGCGCAGGCGCTTCCCGTCAAAGACGATCGCTCGCGTCATCTGAGCCGCGCGCGCATAGAACCGGGAGTTGTACGGCGGCACCAACGACGACCATCCGAGGATTTCTCCGTCTCCGAATGTGTGCCACCGTCAAACTGCCGCGGCCGGGAACGGAGGTTTCGAGCGCGATCCTGCCGGTGCAAATGAGGTAGAAGTGATCGGCCGCGCGGCCTTCGCGGAAGATCAACTCACCCGCGTCGAAGCGCAGCAATGTTGAGGTCCCAGTACTCGCGGCTGTAGGTGCCGCCGGGCAGGCAGACAAGTGCAACTTCCGCATCCGCGCGTGTGCGCGCCCGGTAGTAGGTCGCTGCCAGCGACGCAATTCCTTTCCGAGTGACCGGGACTCGCCCTGACCAGTCTTCCAGGCGCAAAACGGCCGCACGACACTGCGTGGTCCGGCGGCAGAACCGGTCCGGCCTTCGAAGTCCGTCCTCAACGCAACGCTCTATTGTGTACATTTGTACACAAGGAGGTGCCTTGACCTATCTGTTGCTGTTGTGCGCGATCTTCGCGGAGGTGGTGGCTACCAGCCTGCTCAAGAGCACGGAGGGTTTCACTCGACTGTGGCCGACCGTAATCTGTCTGATCGGTTACGCTGTCTCCTTCGCACTCCTGGCGTTGTCGATCTCGCGTGGTATGCAGACCGACGTCGCCTACGCGTTGTGGTCGGCAATCGGTACGGCCGCCATCGTGCTGATCGCCGTGCTGTTCCTCGGCTCCCCGGTGTCCGGAGCGAAGGTTGTCGGCGTCGGGCTGATTATCGCCGGCGTGGTCACGTTGAACCTGGCCGGTGCGCATTGACCGCGGCACCCGACCGTCGTCGGCGCGACCCCACCGGTCGCCGGCAGGCGATCGTCGAGGCGGCCGGCCGGGTGATCGCCCGCCAGGGTCTTGGCGAGCTGACCCACCGGCGGGTCGCCGCGGAGGCGGATGTACCAGTCGGATCGACAACCTACTACTTCAGCGACCTCGGCGAGCTGCGGGAAGCCGCTCTCGCGCACGCCGCGACCACCACGGCCGACTACCTCGAGCAGTGGCGCCACGTTCTTGACGAGAATGACGACCTTCCCGCCGCCCTCGCCCGGCTCACGGCCGACTACCTGGCCGACCCGGACCGGCACCGCACGCTCAACGAGCTGTACACCGCGGCAACCCATCGACCTGAGCTGCGGCGTCTGGCCCAGTTGTGGTCGGAGGGTCTGGTCGCGCTGCTCGAACCGCGCATCGGCCGACGAGCCGCCGATGCGGTCAGCGTGTTTCTCGACGGCGCCATGTTGCACTCGCTCGTCACGAGTGCTGCGCTCAGCACCGATGCGCTCACCGACGCCATCGCGAGGCTGGCCGGGGAGGACGGGTAACGAAGAGGACCTTTTCTCAGATAGCCATTTCGTCACCACTGGCTTGGAGAGGGATCCGAAAAGGAACCGCATGACCAGCACCAGGATTGCGAGCGCGGCCCGGACCGTCGGCGCTGCAGTGCTGGCCGGTGCGGCCGCGCTGGGATTCGCGATAGGCATAGCCCAAGCCGCACCCAACCCTGTCGACCCTCCCAGCGGTGTCGGCACACTCTACGGCCACCCCGCAGCGGCCGCCCCGTTCTGGCGTTACCAGAAGTACGACGATGACTGCGTGCCAATGGCGGTCGCCGACGTGGTCGGTGAACTGACCGGTGACCAGCCCTCTGAGCAGGCCATCATCACGGTGGCCCAATCGACTCCCAGCACCGTCCACCCGGGACCGATCTACACCAAGCCGAAGAAACGCAACCCGGGCAGCGGCACCTCTTTTGACGACGAACCGGCGCTGCTCGCGCACTACGGCATCCACGCCGTGGACACCGACAAGGAAAGCGCTGCAAAGACCGGTGTCCCCACCGGCATGAAGGCCCTCGAGCAGGATCTGGCCCGGGGCCGCAAGGTGATCGTCGGGGTCAACTCCGAACTCATCTGGGGCGAGGCTGTCGAGGACAAAACCCCAGACGGTGCACCCGAGTCCAACCACGCCGTGGTGGTAACCGGTGTCGACACCGTAGCCGGCATCGTGCACCTCAACGACAGCGGCAGCGAAGAGGGCCGAGACGAGCAGGTACCGATCGACATCTTCACCAGATCGTGGGCCAGCAGCGACGACCAAATGACCGCCACCACCTAGCCGGTGGAGCTAAAGGGACTCGAACCCCCGCGCTTTCCTGCAAAAATGCTCGTGAAGTGGCCTTTTGTCGATTTAGTCATTGTTACGCGAGCTGTCCGTGTCCTGGGCATATGCGCCGACGTGTTACGCGGCGTAACAGTGCTGTTGTCAGTCTGTACCGGGGCTCTGTTGCTCGGCGCAGCCGGATTGCTGCGGGGACGGCGCGCAACGACGCACCGGGCGCCGGTCAACCTCCTGCCGATCTCCGGCGCGACCAACGTCGACCGGCGCGTGATGAGCGACGACCCTTTCGTGTTCGCCGCTGCGTCACCGCAGGCATCGACGCAGCCCTGCTGGTCGCAGCCAAGTTGCGAGGCGTCGACGAAGCCCAGGCGGTGCAACTGTCCATCCAGTACGCGCCAGAGCCACCTTTCTCCAGCGGCACATCGCTGTGGAACTCGGCCGACACGGCATCCGCGTGGTTGCCGTCGCACCGACGCTCGTCAATACCCCGCCATTGCAAGAAGCGCTCAAAGCGGCCGGCCCCGACGCGTTCAGCGAGCTGGGCTTTGAGACGTTCGTCAAACGGCTGCCGCTTCGCCGCATGGCCGAACCCGACGACGTCGCCGACGGCGTCCTCTTCCTCGCCAGCGATATGGCCGCCATGATCACCGGCTCCGTCCTCGATATCGACGGCGGCCAGACCGCGAAATGACGTCGGCATAGTACTCAAGTTGATGGACAGTGTGGTCCTGAGGCTCGCGATCCCATGGCTCGCCACCAAACTGCTGCGGTCGCAGCATGATCGAGTATTTCATTCAGCACGGCCAGCAGGTGTTCACCATCTCAATGGATCAACCACGTTGCCCGCCAACGCGATTAGGGTCTGGACCCCTACGGCGGCGCGATTGTTCGAAGCGCCCGACGCGGTGCAAAACATCGCGGTGGCCGACAGTTAGGGGTTGATGTGTTGGGTCGCAGCGCCTGCGATCGTGTCGATCGCTTCGCGGTCCCGATCGTCGAGTGCGGTGTGGGTGTGTGTCTTGATGACGGTTTCGATTGCCGCCGCAGCAGATTCAGTAGCGCTCCCAGATGCGGGCGTCGGCTCCAACACAGGAATCAGCGCGCCGAGTTGATCCAACTCGATCACCTCGGCGTCGATCTCGACTTGCTGGAGCCTGCGGCGCAGATGTGCTGTGATTTCGTTGGGTGCGGGCGCGGGACCGGTCTTTAGCCGTTGTCGCACCGCACGCAGCGGCCGCACGACCTCGCGATGCCAGGCCTCCACGCGGGCTCGGGCCGCTTCGAGACCAGACGTGGTAAACCCCTGGCGTCGCTCGGCACCGACGAACGCTGCAAGCAAGACCAGGTTGACGTCCAGATCGTGTCGGTTCTGCAGATGTAGGCATGCATCGGCCACGCCTTCGCTTCCGTAGAGCGCCAGCGCAAATCGCTTGAAAGACACCGTGCTGCCAGTTTTATCAGATGGCCCGGGTTCGGCTCATGTCGTGGTCCAGTCCGACTCGGTCAGCCTGGCACGGTTGTCGTCGAACCACTGCTGTTCTTGGCGTGGCTGGGGAAGGATCAATCCTGCCTCGATAGCGTTTTCGGACGGGATTTCGTTCAGCCCGACAATGAGGTCGGCTTCTGATTGGCCGGTGAGCCGTGTCCACATCTTCGACAACGTGCGTAACATCCCCTGTCGCGTCTCCAGCTCACGGCCGGCCCGGATGTATCCTTCAATGACCGAACGGGTTGAGGAGGGTTGGCCCGCGGCGAATGAT
>DATJBA010000122.1:0-89275 GCA_035515675.1 Mycobacterium sp. | reverse complement strand
TGGTGGGCAGGTGTCGCGATCGGGCTGACGCTTTCGCTCAAACCCGTGCTCGGGCCGCTGCTGTTGCTGCCCCTTCTGAACCGCCAGTGGCGGGCGCTGGTGCCCGCCATCGTGGTTCCCCTGGTCATAAACCTGGCCGCGCTGCCGCTGGTCAGTCACCCGATGGACTTCTTCACCAAAACGCTGCCGTACATCGGGGGCACCCGGGACTATTTCAACAGTTCGATCGAGGGCAACGGGGTGTACTTCGGCCTGCCCACCTGGCTGATCGTGTTCCTGCGGATTCTGTTCACACTGCTCGCCATCGGCTGCCTGTGGCTGTTGCACCGCTACTACCGCTCGCGCGACCCGCTGTTCTGGTTCACCAACTCGGCCGGCGTGCTGCTGCTGTGGTCGTGGCTGGCGCTGCCATTGGCCCAGGGCTACTACTCGATGATGCTGTTTCCGTTCCTGATGACGGTCGTGCTGCCCAACTCGCTCATCCGCAACTGGCCGGCGTGGCTGGGGGTCTACGGCTTCATGACGCTGGACAACTGGTTGCTGTTCAACTGGATGAGGTACGGCCGCGCGCTGCAATACCTGAAGATCACCTATGGCTGGTCGCTGCTGCTGATCGTGGTGTTCACCGTGCTCTACTTCCGCTACCTGGACGCCAAGGCCGAAAACCGGCTGGATGGCGGCATCGATCCGGCGTGGCTGACGGCCGAGCGGGAGCGCGCTAGCGTGGACGCATGACTTCCTCTGATACGAGTTCGGGACGTCCGAAGGTGCAACTGACCGACGACGAATGGCGTCAGAAACTCACGCGTGAGGAGTTCGACGTGCTCCGTCGTGCCGGCACGGAGCGGCCATTCACCGGTGAGTACACCGACACCAAAACCCAGGGCATCTACCAGTGCCGGGCCTGTGGTGCTGAATTGTTCCGCAGCACAGAGAAATTCGAGTCGCACTGCGGGTGGCCGTCGTTTTTCGACCCGTCGAGCTCCGACGCGGTGATCCTGCGTTCCGACCATTCGCTGGGAAGGACGCGCACCGAGGTGCTGTGCGCGAACTGCCACAGCCACCTGGGCCATGTGTTCGCCGGGGAGGGTTATCCGACCCCGACGGATCAGCGCTATTGCATCAACTCGATCTCGCTGCGCCTGGTCCCGACGGGGGGCTAGCGGGCTCGGCGCCACGACACTTAACCAGTGGCGACGACACGCCGACAAAGCGCGCCATGGTTTAAGTTTCGCGGGTGCCGAACGCCAGCCTGTAGTTTGGCAGGTCTCTACCCGCACTTTCTCTGCGGAATTACAGTCTCGCGGCGTGGGCGCCAAGCCCGGTACGCCCTCAGTCCACCCGGGTGGCGTGAACCTCCCAGAACGGGGCGTGCACCCGGCCGTTGACCAGCCACGGTTCCATCGCGCGGAACTGTTCAAGTATCGACTCCACCCGATCGGCCAGGTCGGGATTGCGCGCGGCCATCATCTCGAATGTCTCGACGCTCATATTGACCTGGTAGGTGGTCGGCCCCAGGTAGGTTATCTCCCAGCCGCCGACCGGGAGCACCTGACGAAAATTGTCCTCGGACAACGACCGCGGCATGGAAAAGCCGTTGACGTTGTGCGCGCCGAACTCGAACATGTACAGGCGCGCTCCCGGCTTGGTAGCGCGCCGCAGAGCTTGCACATAGGACTTCTGTAGCTCGGGTTCGGTGCTGAAGGTGTGATAGAAGGCGCAGTCGACAACGGTGTCGAACCGGTTCTCCAACCCCTCCAGCTTCGTGGCGTCGGCCAACTCGAAGTTGACCGACACCCCGGCCTTCTGCGCGTTCTCCCGGGCCCGCTCCAGGGCGGCCGCTGACCCGTCGATGCCGGTAGCCGCATAGCCCTTGGAGGCGTAGTAGATCGCGTGGTGACCCGGGCCAGTGCCCGGGTCGAGCACCTCACCCTTGACCGCGCCCAATGCGACCAACTGCTGGACCACCGGCTGCGGACCACCGATGTCCCACGGCGTGGCGGTAGGCAAGCCATGCGACAGCCCGTCGTCGCGATACATCTGCTCGAAGCGGGTCGGATCGGTCGGGTCGAACTGGGTCGTCATGTGCTCCTCATTTCCGCTCGATCAGGGCAGCGAGTTCAGGGCAGCGAGTTCACGGCAGCGAGTTCACCAACTGCTCGACCGGCACCCGCGGCCCGGTGAAGAAGGGCGTCTCCGCGCGGGTATGCCGTCGGGCGTCGGTGGCACGCAGCTCACGCATCAGGTCGACGATGCGGTCCAATCCGGGGGCCTCGAAGGCCAAAATCCATTCGTAGTCGCCGAGCGCGAACGCCGGCACCGTGTTGGCCCGGACGTCCTTGTACTCGCGGGCGGCCATGCCGTGCTCGGCGAGCATGCGGCGGCGTTCCTCGTCGGGCAGCAGGTACCACTCGTAGGACCGCACAAACGGATAGACGCAGACGTAGGCGCCGGGCTCCTCGCCGGCCAGAAACGCCGGGATATGGCTCTTGTTGAACTCGGCTGGCCGATGCAGCGCCACACTGCTCCACACTGGCGAGCAAACCCGTCCCAGGATGGTGGTGCGCCGGAAACCCGCGTAGGTCGCTTGCAGTGCCTCGACGCGTTCGGCGTGGGTCCAGATCATGAAGTCGGCGTCGGCCCGCAGGCCCGCGACGTCGTAGAGGCCGCGCACCACCACGCCGCGTTCTTCCTGCTGCTTGAAAAACGTCGATGCGTCGTCGATTACGGCGTCGCGATGCTCACCGAGCACGCCGGGCCGCACCGAAAACACCGAAAACATCAGATACCGAAGCGTCGCGTTCAGGGCGTCGTAATCGTGGCGGACCATGAAACCTATCGTGCCACTTCTGCGTCTAAGGCCTCGATGGCCCCGATGACGCGGTCAGCCGCTTGGCCGGCCGCCGCGATACACGCCGGCACGCCGATGCCGTCGAGGTAGTTGCCGGCCACGGCGAGCGTCGGCGGCAGGCCGGCGCGCACCTCGGCGACCAGATCGGCGTGGCCGGGACCGTACTGCGGCATCGCGTCGATCCAGCGCCGCACGCGGACGTCGACCGGGTCGACGGCCAGGCCGAACACGGTGGCCAGATCGCTCACCGACCAGGCCAGCAGCTCGTCGTCGGCGGTGCGAGCAACAAGACTTTCGGGGTCACCGAACCGCCCGAACGACAGCCGCAGCAGCTGCGTGTCCCCGCGAGAACCCCACTTGCGTGACGACAGGGTGATCGCCTTGGCCCGTAACCGCTCGCCGCTGGCCACCAGCACGCCGGAACACTCCGGAAACGGGGTATTGCCCGGCACCGCGAGCGCCACCACCACCGACGACGCGCTCACGATCCGGCTCACGGCGGCGAACGAGCGAGGCGCGATGCTTTCGATGAGGCGCGCCAGGCGCGGGGCCGGAACGGCCAGTATCACCGCATCGGCGTGCCAGCGAGCACCGGTGTCATCGAGCAGCTCCCAGCCGGGTTCGGCACGGTCGAGCCGTTGCACCGCGGCACGGACCCAGCGCAGCCGGCTGTGCTCGACAAGCTCGTCGATCAGCACCTGGTAGCCGCCGTCCAACGCTCCGAACACCGGCGCACGGCTGGCCGGCGGCAACCCCTGCCGGACCGCATCGGTCAAGCTGCTGGCGCCGCCGTCGAGGGCCGCCGCCACGCTGGGTGCGGCCGTGCGCAGACCGATCGTCGCCGCCGAGCCCGCGTACACCCCGGTCAGCAGCGGATCCACCGACCGGGCCACGGTCTGCTCGCCGAACCGGTCGCCTACCAAGTCGGCCACCGTGGGATCGCTGCCGGGTTGCCAGTCCAGCGGGCGGGTGGGTTCGGCGGTGATCCGCGCGAGTGTCGCCTCGTCGACCAATCCCGCCACCGAAGTCGCCGACGACGGGATCCCGATGACCGTGCCCGTGGGTAGCGGGTGCAGCTCTTGTTGGCTGTAGATCAGTGGCCGGGCACCGGTGGTGGCCAGTTGGCGGCCCGACAGGCCCAGCTCAGCCAGCAGCGCCGGCGTCTCGGGCCGGCGCAGCACGAACGCCGCGGCACCCAGGTCCATCGGCCGTCCGCCGACCAGCTCGGTGCGCAATATGCCCCCGAGCTTCTGGCCCGGATCGAATAGCATGATGGTCGCATCGTCGCCGGTGGCCGTGCGCAGCCGGTATGCCGCCGTCAGGCCCGAGATTCCGCCGCCCACAACGCAATACGAGTGAGGACTCATAGCGAGTGGACCAGCGATACCAGGTCGGCCAGCACGCTGGGGTCCGTCTCCGGCAGCACTCCGTGGCCGAGATTGAAGACGTGGCCGGTCGCGCCCGCGTCGACGGCGCGTCGTCCGTCGTCGACCACAGCCCGCGCAGCACGTTCCACCACCGGCCAGCCCGCCAGCAGCACCACCGGATCGAGGTTGCCCTGCAGCGCCGTGCCGGCTTCGACGCGGGTAGCCGCATCGGTGAGCGCAGTTCGCCAATCCACGCCGACCACGGCTTGGCGCGCAGGCTTTTGGCCTGACTGCACGGCCTCCGACATCGCACCCAGCAACTCGGCGGTCCCGACGCCGAAGTGCGTCATGGGCACGCCGTATTCGGCCAGGGTGGCGAATACCCGCGAGCTGTGTGGCAGCACGTACTGGCGGTAGTCGGCCAGCGACAGCGTCCCCGCCCACGAATCGAACACCTGGATGGCGTCTACCCCGGCCTCGATTTGGCCGCGCAGGAACCCGACAGTGAGATCGGTGAGCTTCGACATCAGCACATGCCAGCTCGTCGGTTCGGCGAGCATCATCGCCTTGGTGCGGGCGTGGTTGCGGCTGGGCCCGCCTTCGACGAGGTAGGACGCCAGCGTGAACGGCGCACCGGCGAAACCGATCAGCGGAACATCACCCAGCGCGGCAACCAACAGCGAAACCGCCTCGCATACCGGCTGAATTGCTTGTGGGTCAAGGGGTTTCATAGCGTCGATATCAGCGTCGGTACGCACCGGGTGCGCGATCACCGGTCCGACGTCTGCGACGATGTCCAAATCGACGCCCGCGGCGCGCAGCGGCACCACGATGTCTGAGAACAAGATCGCCGCATCGACGTCGTAGCGACGTATCGGCTGCAGCGTGATCTCACAGGCCACCTCGGGCTCCAAGCACGCAGCCAGCATGCTGTGCTGTTCGCGTAGCGCCCGGTATTCGGGCAGCGAGCGACCGGCCTGCCGCATGAACCACACCGGCACGCGGCTGGGTTTGCGACCGGTGGCAGCGACCAGATACGGCGACTCGGGAAGCTCGCGACGGGTAATCATTGGCCTCAATGCTGCCACGACGGCCGGACAGGGCCCGATTGCCCGGCTCTCCCCGGCCGTCCCCCCGCAAGCGGGTGGGGGTAGCTCCCTGTGGGGGCGTGCCCCCAGCACGGCCTGCATCGTCGCCGGGCGGTCGGTCCCGCGTGCCCGAGCCCGCTGCGTATTATCAACGACCGCTAACGTCATGTCAGGAGCGCCGATGCCGAACAGTTACGACGAATTCCCCAGCCTTCGCTGCGAACTAGGCCAAAACGGCGTGCTGACCCTGGCTCTCGACGCGCCCGGGCTGAATTCGGTCGGGCCACAAATGCACCGCGACCTCGCCGACATCTGGCCGGTGATCGATCGCGATCCGGACGTGCGTGTCGTTCTGGTCCGCGGTGCAGGCAAAGCCTTTTCCTCCGGAGGCAGCTTCGACCTGATCGCAGAAACCATCGGTGACTACGAAGGCCGGGTCCGCATCATGCGAGAGGCCCGCGATCTGGTGCTCAACATGGTCAATTTCGACAAGCCCGTGGTCTCGGCGATCCGGGGGCCAGCCGTCGGCGCGGGTCTGGTGGTGGCGTTACTCGCCGACATCTCGGTGGCGGGCCGGACCGCGAAACTCATCGATGGACACACCAAACTCGGGGTGGCGGCAGGTGACCACGCCGCAATCTGCTGGCCGCTGCTGGTCGGCATGGCCAAGGCCAAGTACTACCTGCTCACCTGCGAGACGTTGCTCGGCGCGGAAGCCGAGCGCATCGGCCTGGTTTCGACCTGCGTCGACGACGACGACGTACTCCCCACCGCAACCCGCCTCGCCGAGAATCTGGCGCAGGGCGCGCAAAGCGCGATCCGCTGGACCAAGCACAGCCTGAACTACTGGTACCGCATGTTCGGGCCTATCTTCGAAACGTCGCTCGGCCTGGAATTCATCGGCTTCAGCGGCCCCGACGTCCAGGAAGGCCTCGCCGCGCATCGCGAGAAACGCCCGGCGCGATTCGCCGGCGGCGCTGCCACCTGAGCAGGGCGAATAACTCTCAATGCGGCCCCCGGAAGCCCCTATTACGGCTCGGCTGAGCCTAAGTCGCGCCGGGCGGGCGGTTCGGCGCGCCTGTCCCCGCGTGTCGGCCGATAGGTCTACCGTCGAACGCTGTGACCCGCGCCTGCGACGATGCAGTGGGGTACTCCCCTGCCTGCGGTGTGGGCCCACCCGCTTGCGGGGACGAACGATGTGGGGGCACGCCCCCAGCGTGGGGGCACGCCCCCAGAGGGAGGTACCCCCTCCCGCTTGCGGGGGAGGATCCCCACCCGCTTGCGGGGGAGAGGAGCGGCGCTATTGATCTCGCCTGAACCGGCCCCATTCCGCGAGGCGGTAGCGGCGATGAACGCCGTCGCAGTACGGCCGGAGATCGAGCTGGGCCCCATCCGACCGCCGCAGCGCCTGGCGCCCTACAGCTACGCACTGGGAGCCGAGGTCAAACACCCCGACCTCGAAATCGTCCAGGAGCGATCCGAGGGCGACGCGTTCGGCCGGCTGATCCTTTTGTACGACCCCAACGGCGCCGACGCTTGGGACGGCACCATCCGCCTGGTTGCCTACATCCAGGCCGACCTGGACCCCAGTGAGGCCGTCGATCCGCTGCTGCCGGAAGTGGCGTGGAGCTGGCTGGTCGAAGCGCTGGAGTCGCGCACCGAGCAGGTCACCGCCTTGGGCGGCACCGTCACCGCCACCACATCGGTGCGCTACGGCGACATCTCCGGACCGCCACGCGCCCATCAGCTCGAGCTGCGGGCGTCGTGGACGGCGACCACCCCCGAGGTCGGCGTCCATGTCGAGGCCTTCTGCGAGGTGCTGGAGCACGCCGCAGGCCTACCGCCGGCCGGGGTCACCAACCTGAGCCCGCGGTCACGCGCCTGACATGTGCGAACCGGCGGCCGACGGGCCCGGCAGCACCAAACCCCACCCCACCCCGTTACTCCACCCGGCCGACGGGATACCTGCTCTCTCGGTGACCGTCCGCGAGATCGAGGCGGCCGCACAACTCCTTGACCGCGGGCGCGGACCGTTTGCGGTGGATGCCGAACGAGCGTCGGGTTTCCGCTACTCCAACCGCGCCTACCTGATTCAGATCCGGCGGGCCGATGCCGACACCGTGCTCATCGACCCGGTCAGCCACGGCGCTGACCCGCTGACCGCGCTGCGACCCGTCGCCGAGGTGCTCAACAAAGACGAGTGGATCCTGCACTCCGCCGATCAGGACCTGCGTTGTCTGGCCGAGGTCGGCATGCGGCCGCCGAAGCTGTACGACACGGAGCTTGCCGGACGGCTGGCCGGGTTCGACCGGGTGAACCTGGCGACCATGGTCGAGCGGCTACTGGGATTCGGGTTGGCCAAGGGCCATGGGGCGGCCGACTGGTCCAAGCGCCCGCTGCCCGCGGAGTGGCTCAACTACGGGGCCCTGGACGTGGAACTCCTCATCGAGTTGCGCGCGGCGATCTCGGATGTTCTGGCCAAGCAAGGCAAAACAGATTGGGCTGCACAGGAATTCGAATATCTGCGGACGGTGGGTTCCAGAGAGATTGCATCGGTTACGCGACGGGACCGCTGGCGACGAACGCCGGGGATCCATCGGGTGCATGGCCCGCGAGGCCTGGCCGCGGTTCGCGAACTGTGGACGGCGCGCGACCGTATCGCCCAGCGCCGCGACATCGCACCCCGCCGCATCCTGCCGGATTCGGCGATCATCAACGCCGCCGTCGCAGATCCGAAGACGGTCGAGGACCTCGTCGCGTTGCCGGTGTTCGGCGGGCGCAACCAACGTCGCAGCGCCGCAATGTGGTTGGCGGCGCTGGAAGCCGCCCGGCAGCACCCGAATCCGCCGGAGGAGGCCGAACCGCCGAATGGACCGCCACCGCCGGCGCGGTGGAGCAGGCGAAAACCGGAGTCCGCCGCGCGACTGGAGGCGGCCCGGGCGGCGCTGGCGGAAGTGTCGCAGCGGGTGGCGGTTCCCACGGAAAACCTGATCTCACCCGAGTTGGTGCGACGGCTGTGCTGGGACTGGGAGGTCGCAGCAGAACCGGTCGAGGCTGTCGAAAAGTTTTTGCGCGCCGGCCAAGCGCGGGCGTGGCAGCGAGAACTCGTGGTGCCCGTTCTGGCTCGGGCGGTGCAGCCGCTGGCCCCCGATTAGCTACTGCCGGCGCCGAAATCGACGGCAGCGCGGGAAAACCCGAGTGAGCGGCGCGCCAGCGTCGATCTCGAGGTTGACCGTTAGTCGAGATGCTCGCGGATCTCTGCTTCAGAAACACAAGCGCCCAGTGCGGCGACCCAACCGGTGATCCGGCGGGCCACGTCCTGGTCGGTCAGCCCAAGATCGGCCAGCAACTCACCCCGCGAAGCATGATCGTAGAACTCCTGCGGCAGCCCGACGTCGCGGCAGGGCATGTCGATCTCCGCACGCCGCAGCGCGGCTGAAACCGCCGAACCCACCCCGCCGTTGACCCCGTTGTCCTCCAGCGTGGCGACCAGTTTGTGCTGCACCGCCAGTTCGAGAACACCGTCAGACACCGGCAGCACCCAACGCGGGTCGATCACCGTCACACCGATCCCCTGGTTGTGCAGCCGCTTGGCCACCGCCAACGCCATCGGCGCGAACGCACCGACCCCCACCAGCAGCACGTCATGGTTGCACCCATCAGCCGGCACCGCGAGCACATCCACGCCCGACCGCCGCTCCACAGCCGGAATGTCTTCGCCCACATCGCCTCTGGGGAACCGTATCGCCGTCGGGCCGTCGTCGACGTCAAGCGCCTCGCCGAGTTCCTCGCGCAGCCGGGTGGCATCCCTGGGCGCGGCCACCCGCATGCCGGGCACGATGCCCAGCATCGACAAATCCCACATGCCGTTGTGGCTGGCGCCGTCCGGGCCGGTGATCCCGGCCCGGTCGAGCACCATGGTGACCGGCAGCTTGTGCAGCGCCACATCCATCATGATCTGGTCGAACGCCCGGTTGAGGAACGTCGAATAGATAGCCACCACCGGGTGTATCCCGCCCATCGCCAGCCCGGCGGCCGACGTCATCGCGTGTTGCTCGGCGATGCCGACGTCGAACAAACGATCTGGGAACTGTTGCCCGAACGCCGTCAGCCCGGTCGGGCCGGGCATCGCCGCCGTAATGGCCACGATGTCGCGGCGCTTTCTGCCGTAGTCGATCAGCGCGTCAGAAAAAGTCGCCGTCCAGCCCGGGCCGGCCACCTTGGTGGCCTGGCCGGTGGCCGGGTCGATCGGGGCGGTGGAGTGCATCTGTTCGGCCTCATCGGCCTCGGCCGGGGCGTAGCCCATTCCCTTGCGGGTGACGACGTGCACGATCACCGGGCCGCCGAAGCCGCGAGCATGGCGCAGCGCGACCTCCACCGCACGTTCGTCGTGACCGTCGACCGGACCGACGTATTTCAGCCCGAGATCGGTGAACAGCAGCTGCGGTGCCAGCGAGTCCTTGATGCCGGCTTTGACGCTGTGCATGAAGTGGTAGCAGACCTCGCCGACAAGCGGCATCGAGCGCACCACGTCGCGGCCCTTCTCCAGCACGTGCTCGTAGGCCGGCTGCAGCCGCAGCGTGGCGAGATGGTCGGCGACACCGCCGATCGTCGGTGCATAGCTGCGGCCGTTGTCGTTGACCACGATGATCACCGGACGCCGGGTTGCGGCGATATTGTTCAGCGCCTCCCAGCACATGCCGCCGGTGAGCGCGCCGTCGCCGACCACCGCGACCACGTGCCGGTTACGATGCCCGGTCAGCTCGAACGCCTTGGCCAGGCCGTCGGCGTAGGACAACGCCGCGCTGGCGTGGCTGGACTCCACCCAATCGTGTTCGCTCTCGGCGCGAGACGGGTACCCCGACAGCCCGCCTTTTTTCCGCAAGCTCTCGAAGTCGTGGCAGCGTCCCGTCAACATCTTGTGGACGTAAGCCTGATGACCGGTGTCGAAGATGATCGGATCGTGGGGCGAGTCGAACACCCGGTGCAGCGCCAGCGTCAGTTCGACGACGCCAAGGTTCGGTCCCAGGTGTCCCCCGGTGGCGGCAACCTGGTGGATCAAGAACTCGCGAATCTCGGCGGCCAGATCGCGTAGCTGCTGTTGGGACAGGTGCTGCAGATCAGCGGGGCCGCGGATCTGTTCCAGCATCCCGCTAGTCTACGCAGCGACCGCCAGATCACTACCCGTTTAACGCGACCGACCAACCCGGGGCGAGCTGGATCGCATCGGAACGTATTGTCTGCACTGCGCGCGCCGAGAACCTCGCCGAGGACTTCCCGGTCGTGACTGTCGACACCGACGCCCTCGATGCTGCGCGCCTGCTCGCCGAGCATCGCCTGCCCGGAATCGTCGTCACCGACAGGTCCGGAAAACCGTTCGCGGTGCTGCCGGCCTCCCAGGTCGTCCGATTCATCGTGCCCCGATACGTGCAGGACGATCCCTCGCCGGCCGGTGTGCTCAACGAATCCATGGCCGACCGCGCGGCAGATAAGTTGGGCGGCCAAAACGGTCGGTGACATGCTGCCAGACCACCTGACCAATGTGCCGTGGGCACATGCCGACGACACGATTATCGAGGTGGCCGCGGTGATGGCGCGGCTGCGAAGCCCGCTGATCGCGGTGGTCAAGGACGGCGCGTTGTTCGGAGTCATCACCGATCACGTTTACTGGCCGCGGCGCTAAAACACTGACACTCAAAAAGCCTTGATCGCGCAGGAAAATCGATGAGCGTCGCCGCGGTCGTCGTGTTCGGCGTCGCCTATGTGCTGATCGCCACCGAACGCATCCACAAGACATTGGTGGCGCTGGCCGGCGCGGCGATCATCGTCGCCTTGCCGGTGATTAATTCCGATGACGTGTTCTACTCCCGCGACACCGGAATCGATTGGGACGTCATCTTTTTGCTGCTGGGCATGATGATCATCGTCAGCGTGCTGCGGCAGACCGGTGTCTTCGAATACACCGCGATCTGGGCCGCCAAGCGTGCCCGCGGCTCCCCGCTGCGGATCATGATCCTGCTGGTGCTGGTCACTGCGTTCGCGTCGGCCTTGTTGGACAATGTCACCACGGTGTTGGGCTATCGGCAATCTATTTGTGGCTGCGGTACTTCGTCTGGACCTGAGGCCTGATCCACATACCTAACGGGTCAACAGCGCCACGCATTCGGTGTGATGGGTCAGCGGGAACGCATCGAACACTTTGATCTGCTCGACGACGTAGCCATGGCCGAGGTAGAGGCCGATATCGCGCGCGAAAGACGCTGCCTCGCAGCCGATGTGCACCACGCGTGGGACTCCGGCGGCGGCCAGTAGGCCGATAACGTCGCGCCCGGCACCCGATCGTGGCGGATCCAGCACCGCCACGTCGGCGCTGACTCGTTGCACGGTCAGTGCCCGCCGCACCGAATCGGTGATGACTTCTATCTGTGGCAGATCGACCAGTGCGGCACGCGCGGCCCGCGTCGCCGCGCGCGACGTGTCGACGGTCAACACCCGCCCCGACTCCCCCACCGCGTCGCCGAGCGTGGCGGCCAAAACGCCTGTCCCACCGTAAAGATCCCAGACGGTCATGCCGGCACCGGCTTGCGCCCAGTCGGCGACCAGACCGCTGTAGGTCCCCGCCGCGTCCCGGTGCGCCTGCCAGAACGCTGTCACCGGCACCCGCCAGCTGCGCGCGCCCACCCGCTGCACCGCCTCGTAGCTGCCCTCCACCACCGTGGTCGCGGTCTTCCTGCCCTGTCGCAGGGTGCGCACCACGTGCCGCTCGCCGTCGTCGTCGAGGGCCACGTGCAGTCGGGCGGTTGGCGGCCAGTCGGTCGCGGTCAGTCCGTCCAGCATTCCGGCCGGTAACTGCGCGCAGCCCAGATCGGTCACCAGCTCGTCGCTGTGGTAGCGGTGAAAGCCGGGCCGACGGTCCGCGCCCACGTCGAGCCGGACCCGGGTGCGCCACCCGGTGGGGCCCGAATCGGAGAGCGGTTCGGCCCCGGTGTCCGGACCGCTCCAGGTATGCCCGCCCAGCCGTTGCAACTGGTTGGCCACGACTTGCGCCTTGAGCACCCGCGCCGCCTCCGGTGCGGCAAACGCCAGATCACAGCACCCCGCACCGTCGGCCCCGGCGATCGGGCACAGTGACGCGACCCGATCGTCCGACGGTTCGATCACCTCGAGAACCTCTGCGTGCCAATAAGAGCCGCGGTCCGCAGTGACCCGCACCCGCACCCGCTCGCCCGGCAGCGCGTAGCGGACGAACACAACCCGGCCTTCGTGGTGCGCCACGCAGCTCCCGCCGTTGGCCGGAGCACCCGCGACCACCGTCAGTTCCGCGGTAGCGGGTGACATCGACACCTCTGGCCTCGCCTCGTTCGGGGCCGATTCCGTGCTCAATCGAAGATTCCGCGACGGGCGTCGCCAGGAGCAGCGTGCGGTTGGAACGTCTTGAGCCGCTGTGACGAATTCAATTGCCAGGGGACCGAAGTCACCATCACGCCGGGCATGAACAACAACCGGCCCTTGAGCCGCAACGCACTCTGGTTGTGCAGCAAATGCTCCCACCAATGGCCCACCACATACTCCGGGATGAATACCGTCACCACAGTTCGCGGCGACTCCTTGCTGACCCGCTTGACGTAATCGAGTACCGGACGGGTGATTTCACGGTACGGCGAGGCAATGACCTTGAGCGGCACGGTGACATCGCTGTCCCGCCACCTGTGCACTAGATCGCGAGTCTCCGCGTCGTCGACGCTGACCGTGATGGCCTCGAGCGCATCGGGACGGGTCGCTCGCGCGTAGGCCAGCGCGCGCAGTGTCGGCAGATGCAACTTCGACACCAGCACCAGAGCGTGGTTGCGGCTGGGCAACACCACCTCGTTTTGAGCGGCCGCTTGCTCCGCCAATTCCCGGTTGATGCTGTCGTAATGCCGGCGGATCATCTTCATTATCATAAACAGCAAACCCATCGCGACGACGGCAATCCATGCCCCGGCGAGAAACTTGGTGACCAGCACAACCACCAACACCGCACCGGTGGAAAGCAGACCGATCGTGTTGACCACCCGGGAGCGCATCATCTTGCGCCGCGCCGACGGATCGGTCTCGGTGCGCAGCAATCGGGTCCAGTGCCGGACCATGCCGATTTGGCTCAGCGTGAATGATATGAACACGCCGACAATGTAGAGCTGGATCAGCGCGGTGAGCTCCGCACGGAACGCAATGATGGCCGACAAGGCAGCCACCGACAGGAACCCGATCCCGTTGGAGAACGCCAATCGGTCTCCGCGGGTGTGCAGTTGGCGCGGAAGGTAGCTGTGCTGCGCCAGCACCGAACCGAGCACCGGGAACCCGTTGAAGGCGGTATTGGCCGCCAGCACCAAGATCAGCGCGGTCACCGTGGCGATCAGCAGAAACCCGATGTGGAAGCTGCCGAACACGGCTTCGGCCAGCTGGGTGACCAGGGTCTTCTGATAGTAGTCGGGCGGGGTACCGCCCAGTTGCGTTTTGGGATCCTCGACGAGCTGAACCCCGATCTTCTTGGCCAGCACGATGATGCCCATCAGCAGGCTCACCGCTATTGCGCCCAGCATCAGCAGCGTCGTTGCGGCGTTGCGCGACTTGGGTTTCTGAAACGCCGGCACCCCATTGCTGATGGCTTCCACACCGGTTAGCGCCGCGCATCCCGACGAGAACGACCGGGCCACCAGGAATGCCAGCGCGAAACCGACGACCGGGCCGTGCGCGGCATGCATCTCAAACCCGGCGGATTCGGCCCGCAGCGGATTACCCAGCACGAAGATCCGGAACAACCCCCAACCGATCATGATGCCGACTCCAAAGATGAACGCATAGGTTGGTATTGCGAACGCCACCCCGGACTCGCGGATCCCGCGTAGATTCATCGCCGTCACCAACAGGATCGCGGCCAAGCAGAACAGCACCTTGTTTTCGGCCACGAACGGAATCGCCGAGCCGATGTTCGACATCGCCGAGGCCGTCGAAACAGCAACGGTGAGAACGTAATCCACCATCAAAGCACTGGCCACCGTGAGACCGGCGTTGTCACCGAGGTTGGTGGTGACCACCTCGTAGTCGCCGCCACCCGACGGGTAGGCATGCACGTTCTGCCGGTAGCTGGCCACCACGACGAGCATGACCGCGGCCACGGCAAGACCAATCCACGGCGTCAGCGAGTACGCGGCGACGCCGGCCACCGAGAGCATCAGAAAGACCTCTTCCGGTGCGTAAGCCACCGACGACAGTGCATCGGAGGCGAACACCGGCAAGGCGATCCGCTTGGGCAGCAGTGTGTGACTCAGCCGATCGCTGCGAAACGGCCGACCGATAAGCAACCGGCGCGCGGCGGTTGAAAGTTTGGGCACGAGAGCCAAGGGTAAGCCCACCCAAGCTTGCCGGTAGCGTTCCTTCCTAGGCGAGAATGTTCCCGACTGATATCGGCCGGCCAACCCGGGTCGCCGATTGAGTAGGACAAGCAGGACCAGCCGAGAGGACCTCAAGTGCGGGTGGTTGTGATGGGTTGTGGCCGGGTGGGCTCGTCGTTGGCCGACGGACTATCCCGAATTGGCCACGACGTTGCCGTTATCGACCGCGACAGCGCCGCCTTCAGCCGGCTCAGCCCGGAGTTCGCCGGCGAGCGGGTGCTGGGCCAGGGATTCGACCGAGACGTACTGCTGAGGGCGGGCATCGAGGAAACCGACGCGTTCGCCGCGGTGTCATCCGGAGACAACTCCAACATCATCTCGGCCCGGCTGGCCCGGGAGACCTTTGGCGTCAAGCGCGTCGTCGCCCGGATCTACGACGCCAAGCGCGCCGAGGTCTACGAACGCCTCGGCATTCCTACGGTTGCCACCGTGCCCTGGACCACCGATCGCCTACTCAACGCGCTGACCCGGGAGAGCGAGACTGCCAAGTGGCGCGATCCGACCGGTACCGTCGCCGTGGCCGAGGTCGACTTGCACGAGGACTGGGTGGGGCACCGGGCCACCGATCTGGAGCGGGCCACCGGCGCCCGGGTGGCGTTTTTGATCCGGTTCGGAACCGGCGTGTTGCCGGAACCGAAGACTGTCATCCAGGCCGGCGATCAAGTCTACGTCGCCGCGATATCCGGCCGCGCCGCCGAGGCGGTAGCCATCGCCGCGTTGCCGCCCGGTGAGGATCTCGAGTCGGGAGGACGCCGATGAAGCCGAGCGACGAGTTTTAAGGGGGCGCAAATGAAAGCCGCCGACGACGAAGACGCCGGCGAAGCCGGGGTTAAGGAGTAGCGCAAATGAAAGTAGCTGTCGCCGGGGCTGGCGCGGTCGGCCGCTCGGTCGTTCGCGAGCTCCTCGCCAACGGCCATAACGTGACCCTGCTGGAGCGCAACCCCGACCACGTCGACGTCGACGCCATCCCGGCCGCGCACTGGCGTCTGGGCGATGCTTGCGAACTGAGCCTGCTCGAGTCGGTGCACCTCGAGGACTTCGACGTGGTTGTCGCCGCGACCGGTGACGACAAGGTCAACGTGGTGCTCAGCCTGCTGGCCAAGACCGAGTTCGCGGTACCCCGGGTGGTGGCCCGGGTCAACGATCCCCGCAACGAATGGCTGTTCACCGAAGCCTGGGGTGTGGATGTTGCGGTGTCCACCCCGCGCATGCTGGCTTCGCTGATCGAGGAGGCCGTCGCTGTCGGCGATCTGGTGCGACTGATGGAGTTCCGCAAGGGTCAGGCCAACCTCGTCGAGATCACCCTGCCCGACGACACGCCGTGGGGCGGCAAGCCGGTGCGCAGACTGCAACTGCCACGGGATGCCGCGCTGGTAACGATCCTGCGCGGGCCGCGAGTCATCGTGCCGGAGGCCGACGAGCCGCTCGAAGGTGGCGACGAGCTGCTCTTCGTCGCGGTCGCCGAGGTCGAAGAGGATCTGCGCAAGCTGGTGCTGCCGGGGCCCCCACCGTTTGACTCTTAGTCGCAGGCGGTATCCGTGTCGATCTGGGCGCCGCCAGCAACGGCAGTAGCAGTGTCAGCAGCATTATCGGCGGCGGAAATGGCGCGCTGAGCGGCCTTGATCGCCGCGTACGTCGCCAGTGCGGCCATCACGGTCAGCGGCCAGCCCATCCCGATCCGCGCCACCCCCAGCCAACCGGTCTGATCGGCGTCGTAAAGGAGCCGCTGGACCGCGAACCGGGCGCCGAATACCAGCGTCCAGCCAAGCGAGGCGATATCGAACGAATAGACGGCCCGGGGCACGTCGCGCCAGCCGCGGTCACGCCCGCTGGCCCAGCTCCAAACGTAGCCGGCCAGGGGCCGGCGGATCAGGACAGACACCGCGAAGGCCACCGCCCACAGCAACGACGTCCAGATGCCCAGCAAGAAGTAGCCCTTGGACTCCCCCACCATGTAGGAGAAAAGAGCGCAGACGGCAACGCCGGCGAACCCGGACAAAGCCGGCTGCGTGGATTCCCGCCGAATCAGCCGCCATAGCAAGACCAGTGCGGCCACGCCCAGCGCGGACCCGATTGCGGGCGACAAACCGGAGAGGCTGGAAACCATCACAAAGGTCAGCACCGGCAGCGAGGAGTAGATGACGCCACTTACCCCACCTACCTGTGCCAGCAGGCGTTCTGCGCTGGTGGTCACCGCTGAATTTCGTAGTGCGGGTTGTAGATGGCCTTGGCCCCGTTCTCCAGCTTGCCTACCCGACCCCGCACCCGCAGCGTACGGCCGGAGTCGATGCCGGGTATGCGGCGTTGACCCAACCACACCAGAGTGACGGTGTCGCTACCGTCGAACAACTCGGCGCGGACTCCACCGGCACAACCCTTGCCATTCGTTTCCACGCTGCGCAGCGTGCCGACCATCGTGACCTCCTGGCCACGCTCGCAATCGATCACACGCTGCGCACCAGTATTCGCGACTTCGTCGGACAACTCCTCGGAGTCGCGTCGCTCCGGGTCCTGCGTCAACCGACGGGTGAGCCGGCGCAGATAACCTTGGGCCCCCATGGCCACTCCTGACAATGCTGATACAGCTTTCGGTGCTTCCGTCTATGCCAACGGACACCGTAGACCTCTTGGTTCCCGGCGCCAACCCACCAAACGTGATGTTGGAGCGCCCGTGAGGGCGGAGCAATATCGAGGGGTGGCTGTCGACCTGCGCGGTGTCACGACCGTGTTGTTGCCCGGAACCGGATCCGACGACGACTATGTCTGTCGCGCGTTTTCCGGCCCATTGCACGAGGTCGGCGCGTTGCTGGTGCCCCCGCCGCCCCGGCCGGATCGGTTGATCGAAGGCTATCTGTCTGCTTTGGATGACGCCGCACGCGAAGGTCCGATCGGCGTCGGCGGTGTCTCGATCGGTGCTGCAGTGGCGGCCGCGTGGGCGCTGGCCAATCCCGATCAGGCGATCGCCGTCCTGGCCGCGCTGCCGCCCTGGGCCGGGGCCCCTGGAGCAGCTCCAGCGGCTCTCGCAGCGCGGTATTCGGCGTCGCGGCTGCGTGCCGACGGTTTGGCGGCAACGACCACGCAGATGCGGGCGTCCAGCCCGCCGTGGTTGGCCGAGGCGCTGACCCGGTCGTGGCGTGCTCAGTGGCCACAATTGCCCGACGCCATGGAAGAAGCGGCGGCCTACGTTGCGCCGAGCCACGCCGACCTGACCCGGCTGACCACGCCACTGGGGGTGGCCGCCGCGGTCGATGATCCGATTCACCCGCTGCAGGTAGCTGTCGACTGGGTCGCCGCCGCGCCCCGCGCGGCCCTGCGGACGGTGACGCTGAATCAGATCGGCGCGGACCCCGCCGCGCTGGGTGCGGCCTGCCTGGCCGCTCTCGCCGACCTCTAGGCAGCTCCCGCCCCAATCGCCCGACTTGCCCCCGCAAGCGGGCGGTGCCTCCACTCCCCCGCAAGCGGGTGGGGTCCCCGCTCCGCAGGGGAGGACCCCCACGCGCCGCGGCGCGGCGCGCATCGTCGTCGGGTTAGCCGCCGGTTGTGGTGCGCAACTGCTGCATGGCCGATCCCTCCGCGCTGCGGCGTGCGGCCGGCTCGTTGGGTGGCTGTTGCGCCTCGGCCTGCTGCGCGGCCGCGGCTTGCCGCAGTTGTTCTGCCATCGGCTCGGGCAGCTGCACGGCCAACGGCGTCCGTACCGGCAGCGGGGTATCACCGCGGCGAACCACGGTGTCCGCCAACGCTGCACGCGCCTCCTGGTCCAATGCTTCGATGGTCTCGTGCGGACCGTTGATGACGCAGCGGATCATCCAGCGGTAGCCGTCGACCCCGATGAAGCGCACCACACCAGAGGCCGTGCCGACCACTTCTCGACCCCACGGGCCGTTCTTGATGCTGACTTTGGCC
Organism: Mycobacterium sp.; assembly: GCA_035515675.1. Classification (GTDB taxonomy): domain Bacteria; phylum Actinomycetota; class Actinomycetes; order Mycobacteriales; family Mycobacteriaceae; genus Mycobacterium. The sequence goes on along the minus strand of DATJBA010000122.1, from coordinate 70,632 downwards.
GAGTCCTTACGCAGCGAGTCGGCGAGTTCGCTGGCCACCTCGCGCCACAGCCCGCCCGTCTTCGGTGCCGCGTAGGCGGCGATGGTGAAACGACCATTGGGTGTGACGACCCACACCGCGCTCGGGACACCGGTCTCGGTCAGCTCGATCTGCAGCTGGCCGGCCTCCGGCATGGGAATGAGTACGGAGCCCAGGTCGAGTCGGGCCAGCTCGGCGACCGCGGGGTCGTCGAAGTCGTCGATGTCGAACGGGCCCGCCAGCTCTTCGTCGGCTTGCTCGACGTCGTCCTCTGGTTCCGCGTGCTCGCCGGCTGGCCCGACGGAAGTGTGTTCGCTGTTGTCTTTGCCTGAGCGTCTACCGAATGCCATTACAAACTCGCATGTCCTCCGGAGGAACCGTGGCCACCGTCGCCACGGGATGTTTCGGCCAGCCCGGCCTCGTCGAACGACGACACCTCAACCAGCTCGACTAACTCGACCCGCTGCACCAGCAACTGGGCGATGCGGTCGCCGCGGTGCACCACGATGGGCTCGACTGGGTCGAGATTGATCAGCGCGACCTTGATCTCGCCGCGATAGCCCGCATCGATGGTGCCCGGACTGTTGACGATCGAAAGCCCCAGCCGCGCGGCCAATCCCGAGCGCGGGTGGACCAAGCCGACCATTCCGAACGGAATGGCGACCGCGACGCCCGTTCGCACCAGGGCACGTCGCCCGGGGTCCAGCCTGACGTCTTCCGCGCTGTAAAGATCCACCCCGGCGTCGCCGTCGTGGGCGCGGCTGGGCAGCGGGAGTTCGGGGTCGAGGCGGACAATGGCCAGACTGGTCGACACGGGGCCACAGACTACCCTTGACCGCGTGTCTGGTACGCGCGTCGCGCCGCACAGCGTGCGATATCGCGAACGGCTATGGGTGCCATGGTGGTGGTGGCCACTGGGCTTCGCGCTGGCAGGCCTCATCGCTTTCGAAGTCAACCTGGGTGTTCGGGCTTTACCCGCCTGGCTGCCGTTCGCCACGCTGTTCGCGGTGGCGGCCGGAGCGCTGTTGTGGCTGGGCCGGGTCGAGATCCGGGTTACCGCCGACTCGGCCGTCCCAGGCGGAGTGGAACTGTGGGCCGGAGAAGCGCACCTGCCGGTCACAGTGATCGCCCGGTCCGCTGAAGTAGCGCGCTCTGCAAAGTCGGCAGCACTGGGCCGCCAACTCGACCCGGCAGCCTATGTGCTGCATCGGGCGTGGGTCGGACCGATGATCCTGGTGGTCCTCGATGACCCTGACGACCCGACGCCGTACTGGCTGGTGAGCTGCCGTCACCCGGAGCGGGTGTTGTCGGCATTGCGCACCTGACCGATCAGGCTGCGCAGTCGGTACAGATCATCACGCCGTTCTTCGCGCTGGCGAGCCGGCTGCGGTGTTGCACCAAAAAGCAGCTCGAGCAGGTGAACTCGTCAGCCTGCTTCGGGATGACGCGGACCGACAGCTCTTCGCCAGACAAGTCGGCGCCGGGCAGCTCGAAAGATTCAGCAGATTCGGATTCGTCTACGTCGACCACGGCCGAGGCCGCTTCGTTCCGTCGTGCTTTGAGCTCCTCCAGCGAGTCCTCCGAGACGTCGTCGGCCTCGGTGCGCCGTGGAGCGTCATAGTCGGTAGGCATCGTCGCATCCCCTCACATGCCCTTCATTACCTCAAGCAACGCTTTGTACCAGCCTCGAACGCATCCACCAAACGATTCGTGCCCAGATCTCGGACCATTAAGGTGTGATTTACGTCACACCCTTGGTTCGACCCTTATCTGAAGCCTCAAACAGTGGGTTTAGAGTGCAGCTGTGGTCGCACAAATCACCGAGGGCACCGCTTTCGACAAGCACGGTCGGCCCTTTCGGCGACGCAATCCCCGGCCCGCAATCTTCGTGCTGGTCTTCCTGGTGTTGGTGACGGGCGCGGTGTGGACTGCCGCGCTGACGCGACCGGCGAAGATGCGCGAGATCGCATTGTGCAACCCACCACCACAACCGGCCGGGTCGGCACCGGCCCAGCTCGGTGAGCAGGTGTCGCGGACTGCGATGGCGGATGTCACACCCGCCAAACTCAGCGACACCAAGGTCCGCGTCCTCAACGCCAGCGGCCGTGGTGGACAAGCCGCCGACATCGCCGGCGCAATGAAAGATCTGGGCTTCGCTGCGCCGACCGCGGCCAACGACCCGATCTATGCCGGCACCAGGCTGAACTGCCAAGGGCAGATCCGCTTCGGTACGGCCGGGCAAGTCACCGCGGCCGCGGTATGGCTGGTGGCGCCGTGCACCGAACTGTTCAACGACAACCGCGCCGACGACACCGTCGACCTTGCGCTCGGCACAGAGTTCACCGCGCTGGCCCACAACGACGACATCGATGCCGTGCTCGCCACCCTGCGCCCCGGGGCTGCCGAGGCGTCAGATCTTGCACTGCTGTCAAAAATCCACGCCAGCAGCTGCTGACGGAGTCAGTCCGGGATCGGGTCCAGACCGTTGAATCGCTCTAGGGCCGCCAACAGCTCGTCGGCAATTCCGGGGGCCGCGGCCAGCACCAAGCCTGCCCCGTTGACGTTCCGGGGTGGCAGCAACACTCGGGCGCCGGCCTCGGCCGCGATCAGCGCACCCGCCGCGCAATCCCACACCTGCAGTCCGTGCTCGTAGAAGGCATCCAGCTGGCCCGCCGCCACCATGCACAAGTCCAGCGCCGCAGAACCGATGCGACGCACATCGCGGACCATCGGCAGCATTCGCGCCAACAACGCCGCCTGGGTCTTGCGGCGCCGCCTCGAGTAGCCGAAGCCGGTGCCCAGCAGCGCCATCGACAAGTCGTCGATGGCGGCGCACCGCAACGGGTCTGTCCGTTGTTCGTCGATGACATGCGCGCCAAGGCCGGTCGCCGCCGAGTACACGCGGCCGGCGACGACGTCAGCGACCGCGCCGGCCACCGACCCGCCGTTGACCTGCACGGCGATCGACACCGCGTAGACCGGGATGCCGTAGACGAAATTCACTGTGCCGTCGATGGGGTCAAGCACCCAGGTGACCGCGTCGGCGGGCGTGGCCGTCGGATCGGCAGGCCCGCCGCCCTCCTCCCCGAGTATTGGGTCACCGGGCCGTAGTTGAGCCAACCTATCTCGCAACAGCCGCTCTGTCTCGGTGTCGACTATGGTTACCGGATCGGTCGGGGTGCTCTTCGATCGGACCGCGCCACTGCCGGCGATGCCCGCGTAAGTGCCGAACACTTCGGCGCGGCGACGCCTCACGAACACAGCGGCCTCGGCGGCCAGCGTTTCGGCCACTGAGCGCAGCCGCGCGGGCTCGTCGTCAGGTCGTGTCACCGCTCTATCGCATCACAGTCGCCACGGCTTTCGCTGACCCGTCGGTCGGCCCCGTCTCCGGGATAAGGTGAGCGGAGAGCCTAAGCCTTGCCGAGGAGATTCGATGACCAGCACCGACTCGACCACGGATACGCCCGGCACCGACACAGCCGCTGGCACACTGCAGCGTCGTGGATTCGGCGTCGACGTCGGTGGCAGCGGCATCAAGGGCGGCATCGTCGACATGGACACCGGGCTGTTGATCGGCGATCGGTTCAAGCTGTTGACCCCGCAACCGGCGACGCCGTCGGCGGTCGCCAAGACCATCGCCGCGGTCGTCAACGAATTCGGTTGGACCGGTCCGCTCGGGGTGACCTATCCCGGCGTCGTCACCCACGGCGTGGTGCAGACGGCGGCCAACGTGGACAAGTCCTGGATCGGGACCAACGCGCGCGACGTCATCCGCGCCGAGCTGACCGGCCAGGAGGTCACGGTCCTCAATGATGCCGACGCGGCCGGGCTTGCGGAAGCCCGCTACGGGGCGGGCAAGGACCACTCCGGCTTGGTGGTGGTGCTCACGTTCGGAACCGGAATCGGGTCTGCGGTGATCCACAACGGGACGTTGATACCCAACACGGAGTTCGGGCATCTCGAGGTCGGCGGTGCAGAGGCCGAGAAACGAGCGGCGTCATCAGTTAAAGACCAGAACAACTGGAGCTACGAAAAGTGGGCCAAGGAGGTGACCGGGGTGCTGGTGGCCATCGAGAACGCGATGTGGCCCGACTTGTTCATCGCCGGCGGCGGCATCAGCCGCAAAGCCGACATATGGCTGCCGCTGCTCAAAAACCGCACCCCGGTGGTCGCCGCCGCCTTGCAGAACACCGCCGGGATAGTCGGCGCGGCCATGGCTTCTACCGTGGACGTGACGCACTGAATTTTGCCCGGTAGGGCAGTACGAGCCCGCACTGTCGTTACAATGGTCCTCGGCGACAGCCCGACCGATAGCGTGAGAGTAATCACGCTGATATCAACGCCGACATTCGACATAGCAGACACTTTCGGTTAGCCATGCCCAGACCCACCGGAAGTGCGTCCGACCGAAGGGGTGTAAGTGGCAGCGACCAACACCAGCCCGGCAACCGATGAGCCGGTGAAACGCAGCGCCACGAAGTCTTTATCGTCTCCCGCTAAGGGATCGGCGGCGAAGGCCGCCAATGGCTCCGCCCCGGCAAAACGGGCCACCAACACAGCATCGCGGGCCACCAAGTCCACGAAGGGACCCGAGGTCGCAGGGACCACAGGGGCGAGTGACACCACAAGGAAAACCCGCTCCTCGGCCAAGAGCGGCGCTGCGAAGACGCCGTCCACCCGCGGAACTAAAGCGGCATCCAAAGCCGCACCGGAGGATCCCGGGGCCGACCTGGACGCCCTCGACACCGACGACCTCGTCGAGGATCTCGACGCCGAACCGGACCTCGAAGGCGAGCCTGGCGAGGATATCGACATCGACACCGCCGACCTCAACCTCGACGACCTGGATGAGGACGTGACGCCCGATGACGACATCGCCGACTTGGACCCGGGTGGCGCCGAGCACGGCGAGGATGGCGGGGCCGCCGCGCCGGCCGCGGCCGGCGGGACTCCCGCCGATGAGGACGAGGACATCACTGAGCCCACCGAAAAGGACAAGGCCTCCGGCGATTTCGTCTGGGACGAAGATGAGTCCGAGGCGTTGCGTCAGGCCCGCAAGGACGCCGAACTCACCGCCTCCGCGGACTCGGTTCGCGCTTACCTCAAACAGATCGGCAAGGTGGCGCTGCTTAACGCGGAGGAAGAGGTCGAGCTGGCGAAGCGGATCGAAGCCGGCCTATACGCCACGCAGCTGATGACCGAGCTCGCCGAGCGCGGCGACAAACTGCCCGCCGCCCAGCGCCGCGACATGATGTGGATCTGCCGCGACGGCGACCGCGCGAAGAACCATTTGTTGGAAGCCAACCTGCGGCTGGTGGTTTCGCTGGCCAAACGGTACACGGGCCGCGGAATGGCGTTCCTCGACCTCATCCAGGAGGGGAACCTGGGCCTTATCCGCGCGGTCGAGAAATTCGACTACACAAAGGGCTACAAGTTCTCCACGTACGCGACGTGGTGGATCCGCCAGGCCATCACCCGCGCGATGGCCGACCAGGCTCGCACCATTCGCATACCGGTGCACATGGTCGAGGTGATCAACAAGCTGGGCCGCATCCAACGCGAGCTGCTGCAGGATCTGGGCCGCGAGCCCACCCCTGAAGAGCTGGCCAAAGAAATGGACATCACACCGGAAAAGGTGCTGGAGATCCAGCAATACGCCCGCGAGCCGATCTCGTTGGACCAGACCATCGGCGACGAGGGCGACAGCCAGCTTGGCGACTTCATCGAAGACAGTGAAGCGGTGGTGGCCGTCGATGCGGTGTCGTTCACTTTGCTGCAAGACCAGCTGCAGTCGGTGCTGGAGACGCTGTCCGAGCGCGAAGCCGGCGTAGTACGGCTGCGCTTCGGTCTCACCGACGGCCAGCCTCGTACCCTTGACGAGATCGGGCAGGTCTACGGCGTGACCCGCGAACGCATCCGTCAGATCGAGTCCAAGACCATGTCGAAGTTGCGCCACCCCAGCCGTTCCCAGGTCCTGCGCGACTACCTGGACTGAACCGGACGCCGGCGCTCCCGGCACCGGCGGTGCCTACCGCCACCGGCCCAATCCCGGCGTTGCCGTCGGTGCCGCCGACCCCTCTGACACCTGCAACGTACCTACATAGAGCCGGCGCCGCCCGCGCCGCCGGTGCCGCCGGGGGCGCCCAAGAGGAAGAAGAACAAGACACCAGGGTTGCCGGGGCTGCCAGGAGCGCCGGAGTTGCCGCTGGAGCCGGTGCCGCCGGTGCCGCCGGTACCGCCGGTACCGCCTTGGCCGCCAAGGCCCAGGATGTTGAGGTTGTAGCCGCCGGTGCCGCCGGTGCCACCTTGGCCCCCGGTGCCGCCGGTGCCGGACAGGCCGGAACCGCCGGTGCCACCGTTGCCGCCGGTGCCGCCTTGGCCGGCGGCGGGGGCATCTCCGAACCAGGTGAACCCCTTGAACTCGGCGGGAGCGCCGGTGCCGCCCTTGCCGCCCTGGCCGCCGGGGCCGCCGTTGGTGGAGCCGGTGCCGCCGTCACCGCCGGTGCCACCTGTGCCGCCTTGGCCGGCGATGCTGCCGACGCCGCCGTCGCCGCCGGCGCCGCCAGGCCCGCCTTGGCCGCCGGTGCCGGAGGTGCCGGTGCCGCCGCTGCCGCCCTGGCCGCCGGTGCCGCCGGCGCCGCCGGCGCCGGTAGTGCCGAGCCCACCGGCGGTGCCGCCCGCGCCGCCGTGGCCACCGGCCCCGCCCGCAAAGCCGGTGCCGCCCGTGGTGCCGCTGGCGCCTTGGCCGCCCGCGCCGCCGGTCCCGCCGACACCGCCGGCCCCGCCGGCAAAGCCCACCAGCGCCCTATCGGCGCCACCGACGCCGCCGACCCCGCCGGCGCCGCCGACGCCGGTCGTGCTGGACCCGCCGTCTCCGCCGAGGCCGCCGGCCCCGCCGAAGCCGGCCAAATACCCACCCGCACCGCCGCGTCCGCCGACGCCGCCGGCCCCGCCGTTAGCGCCGGCACCGCCGGCTCCGCCCAGGCCGCCGCTACCGATAAACCAGGCGTTACCGCCCCGGCCGCCGGGCTGTCCGGGCGCGCCGGACCCCCCGTTGCCGCCGTCGCCGAACAACAGCCCGCCCGGCCCGCCGGGTTGCCCAGTGCCCGGCGCACCATTGGTCCCCTTGCCGATCAACGGGATCCCCACCAACAAATTGGTGGGCGCATTGATCGCCCCGCGCACGTCTTGCCAAGCGGTCTCCAGCGGCGAGGCGTTGGCCGCCTCGGTGGCCGCATAGGCACCTCCGGCGGCGTTCAACGTCTGCACGAACTGGGCATGGAACGCCGCCGCCTGCGCGCCAAGCGCCTGAAACGCCTGCCCGTGCCCGGAAAACAGTGACGCCATCGCCACCGACACCTCATCATCAGCGGCGGCCACCACTGTGGTGGTTGGGACCGCAGCCGCCGCATTCGCGGCGGTCACCGCCGAGCCGATGCCTGCCAAATCCGTTGCCGCCGACGCCAAAAACTGTGGCGCCGCCATCAGATACGACATCGCCGTCCTCCCCGAGGATCACCGAGCCCCCCCGCGGAACACACTATCGCCGTTGCACCCCCGCATTCGGCGTTTCAACCAAACGTTCACCACTCGCGTCAGGACGAGATGGCACTTGGAGTTCGTGGTCGGTGACAGTGTGGTTGACGCGGAAAATGACCCGATACGGCTGAGGATCATCAACCGAGTCGTTCCAACGCCCCACTCGGGTCGTAGTACAGCTCCTGGCGGGCGATCCGGCCGTCGCGATAGCGGTAGATCACCACGTACGTCGAGCGCAGGCGTTCCGCACCGCGGGTCCAGTCGAACTGCACGCGCACGAACGCCGCGTCCGCGCCGGGCGTGATGGCGTGCTCCACCGCCTCGTAGCGGATGGCCGGGCAGCCGCGGATGGTGAGCGCGATGAATTCGAGCGTGCGCTCGATGCCGTCGATCCGGGCCGGCCAGTCGAAGAGGCGCACCGTCGGGCTCACGTACACCACATCGGGTTGATACAGGTCCCGCGCGAGTGCCGGATCGCCTGCTGCGAATGCCCGCGCGAAGCAGGCCTCTTGCGCGAGCAGCGCGTCCTCCGAGATACCGCGCGTGGTCATCGACGCTCCCTCCGCTAGACGACCTGGTGCCGTTCGTACTGGTGGACGTGTTTGTGGCACAAGGCAATTAACCACAGCCCCGCGTGCGCGCAGCTTCTTCGAGTAGATCGGCGGTGCTGGCAACGCTTTCGGCGGGTTTGGTCATCCGAGCCGCGACCTCACGGGCTCGACTGGCGTATTCGGGAGTGAGGACAGAGCGCAGATCCGCAATCAGCGATTGCGGGGTGGTGGTCGAAAACTCACGGTCCAAGCCAACTTTGAGCCGTGTCACGGCAGCTCCCCAGATCGGCTGATCGTCGACCTCGTGCCAAAGGACCAACGTAGGGATTCCCGCCCGCAAGCCTGCGGCTGTGGTGCCGGCGCCGCCATGGTGCACGACGGCGCGGCAGGCCGGAAAGACGGGCACGTGGTTCACCGCACCCACAACCTTTACGTTGTCGAAATGCGGAATCTGGGTGAAGTCATTCGAGCCGCTGTAAATCAACGCCCGCTCGCCCAATTGCGCGCAGACCGCGCTGATTGTCGCGGCCGTGTCGGCAGCAGATCGGACCCGCACGGCGCTGCCGAAGCCGAAGAAGATCGGCGGCGTCCCCTGGTCAATCCACGACAGGACCTCATCGTCGGCATCCGTCGGCAATTCCAGCGTCAGTGCGCCGACGAAAGGCCGTCGCCGAGCCTGTTCGCCCCATTCAGCTGCCAATCCGGGAAAGCAGAGCTCGTCGTAGGCCTGGATGACCATTGATACGGCCATGTCGCCGCTCGAGGGCCCAGCGGCCTCCGGCAAGCCCAGCTCACGGCGTTGAGTCTCTGCGGCCTGCTTCGCCATGCGCCCTAACCAGCCACCCGGGTGCCAATCGCCCCCGGGGAAGAAGTGCAGCGCAGCCAGCGGAATGCCGTAGTACTCCGCGACGTTGGCGGCCAGCCCTTGCTCGAACCTGCCCGTCAAAACCAGATCTGCCCCATCTGCCAGCACCCTCAACGTCGCGTCCCACTGCGCCCAGGCCTGGGTGAGATGCCACATGATTTCGGTCACCGTGCTGAACGGATTCTGGACGATCTCCGTCGTCCTGCTCTGGACGGAATCCCCATCGTGCGTCGACGGCGACTCCGGCCCGAAGGTAACCGCAGCAATCCCCACCGACTCCACGAAGCAACGCAGGTTCGGCGGAACCGCCGCGAGCACGTCGTGACCTCGGCGCCGCAGCTCGCGACCGACGGCGGCGAAAGGCTCGACATCGCCGCGACTTCCATAGGTTGCGAGCACAAATTTCATCGGCGGAACCTAGTTGTTCGACCCTGTCGCTCGAACTGATCAGAATCACGCCGCAGCGCCAAAACGATATAGCGACGCTTTGACCGCGCACGGTAACACTGTTTGCAGGCCACTTCAACGTTGTCGCGTTCACCGGCCTAGAGGCAGCAGGTCGCATCGTCGGCACCGACTGTGGCCATGGGAGGCTTGCTCTTCAATGGGCTGGCACGGGGCTCACCGACGTCGTTCGTACCCGAATCTTCGTGACCGACATTTCACGCCGGCGTGAGGTTGGCGCAGTGCACCCACAGGTCTTCGGCGAAATACGTCCCGCAGCCACCATGATCGAAGTTTCGGCGCTCATCGCACCCGACCTCCTGGTGGAGATCGAAGCCGATGCCTAGGTACATTCCTGAGATGGTTCCTGAGATCCTGCGACCGGCGGGAAGGTGCCATCAGGCGCCGGCAAGTAAGCAGTGACTTTGATCACAGCACGCGCCGGCAGCGGACCGTACAGATGCGGGAACAGCATCGACTTCGGATCGGTTGCCACCCCGGGCTCCCAACGCACGGGTGAGTTCAGCCGCGCCGGGTCGATGTGCAACAGAACCAGGTCATCGCGACCGCGGTAGAGCCGGTTGGCAGGCAAATGTACCTGCTGCGGCGTCGATAGGTGGACGAACCGGGCGTTACCGGACGCTTCGGGGTGAATCGCGCCGCGGTTGCGTGCACGAGACCACTCGTCGACCGCACACAAGTGCACCAGTACGTGAGGAGCGAAGGTCACAGTCACCCCACCTTTAAAGAGGCCGCCGGACAGGCGTGAGTAAGCCGTGAGAAACGACACACCCGAAACGATCGGGGAACAACGCGAAAACCCCATACGTCTGAGACAGTGAATATACGCAAGAACGGAGCAGCCATGAACGCAACTCTGACCAGTCCCGAGCTGACGAGAGCGGACCGCTGCGACCGCTGCGGCGCTGGAGCCCGTGTCCGTGCCAAGCTGCCTTCCGGAGCTGAGCTTCTCTTCTGCCAGCATCACGCCAACGAGCATGAGGCGAAACTAACCGAGCTGGCCGCCGTGCTGGTGGTCAGCGGAAGCTAGGGGCAGGCCAACTCACCCGGCGGCAATGTGGGGTGTGCGAGCAGTCATCGGTAATGCTGGACAGGTATGAGCGATGCAAAGCCGTCCCGCCACCATATCTGGCGAATCAGTCTTAGGACTGTGAAAAAGAGCTGGGACGACTCTATTTTCTCTGAGTCAGCGCAGGCGGGCTTTTGGTCGGCGCTTTCCCTACCGCCGCTGTTGCTGGGGATGCTGGGCAGCTTGGCCTACGTGGCGCCGCTATTCGGCCCGGACATATTGCCCAGCATCGAACGTCAGGCGATTTCGACCGCCCACAGCGTCTTCTCTCCCAGTGTGGTCAATGAGATCATCGAGCCGACCATCCGTGACATCGGCAAAGGCGCGCGCGGTGAGGTGGTGTCGTTGGGTTTCTTGATCTCGCTGTGGGCGGGGTCGTCGGCGATCTCGGCATTCGTTGATTCTGTGGTCGAAGCGCACGACCAGACGCAGTTACGCCATCCGGTGCGGCAGCGATTCTTCGCGCTGTTTCTGTACGTGGTGATGCTGGTGGTCGTGGTAGCGACCGCGCCGCTGGTGGTGTTGGGCCCGCGCAAGGTGGGACAACACATCCCGGTCAGTTTGGCCAACGTGCTGCGCTACGGCTACTACCCGGCGCTGATTCTCGGACTGATGGTCGGGGTCATGATTTTGTACCGGGTGGCACTGCCGGAGCCGCTGCCGTCGCACCGGCTGATCCTCGGTGCGACGCTCGCAACAGCGGTGTTCGTGATCGCCACGCTGGGCCTGCGGATATACTTGAGGTGGATCACGACTACCGGTTACACCTACGGCGCGCTGTCCACGCCGATAGCGTTTTTGTTGTTCGCGTTCTTCGGCGGTTTTGCGATCATGCTGGGCGCCGAACTCAACGCCGCCATCCAGGAGGAATTCCCCGCACCGAGGACACACGCCCACCGGCTGCGCACCTGGGTGATGTCGCGCGTACCTGCCCTGAAACGGACGGTGGATTCGCCATCGGAGTGCGCAACGCAAGAACGCGACATTGCGACGGCAGAGCCGGCGACCTGATCAGTCCTTCTTGAGCCTGTCGTAGATCTGCTTGCAGTCCGGACATACCGGCGAGCCCGGCTTGGCTGCCCGCGTGACGGGAAATACTTCACCGCACAACGCGACCACGTGGTTGCCTATGACCGCGCTTTCGGCGATCTTGTCCTTCTTGACGTAATGGAAGTATTTAGGGGTGTCGCCGCCGGTCCCGTCATCGACGCGTTCGTCGGTATCGGTGCGCTCGATCGTCTGGGTCTGCATACCTCAACATTGTGCCCTCTAACTCACTCGAGCCGGAATCGACCGCGTGTGGGACAGTGGAGACATGAAGCGCGGCTCCGATCCGGGGTTCGACGACAGGTTCGATGACTTCGACCACAAGGGCCGGCCGGTGCTCATTACCGCCGCCGCACCCTCCTACGAGGAGCAGCGTCGCGCGCGGGTGCGTAAGTACCTGACACTGATGGCGTTCCGGGTTCCGGCGCTTATCCTGGCCGCAGTCGCATACGGCGCCTGGCACAACGGCCTGATCTCACTGCTGATCGTGGCGGTGTCGGTGCCGTTGCCTTGGATGGCGGTGCTGATCGCCAACGACCGACCACCACGGCGCTCCGACGAGCCTCGGCGGTTCGACGAGGCCCGGCGGCGCACTCCGCTGTTCCCGACAGCCGAGCGGCCAGCGCTCGAGCCTCGGCGACACCCGGAGCCGCAACCGGGCCCACCGAGTCCGGAGTACGACGACGGTTCCGACTAAGCGGCCATTCGTCACACTTCTCAGGACATTCTCAGGTCGTCGGCACATTTGCGCACGTCAAGGCGTGTGAGATAACAGCCGGGCGGGAACTCTCGGGCCGGATCTGTCGTTAAACCCCATGACAGTGCAAGCCGATTGGGAGGGAGGTCGCTAATGGCGAATGCCACCACAAGCAGGATTGACAGCGATCTGGATGCTCAAAGCCCCGCAGCCGACTTGGTGCGCGTGTATCTGAACGGCATCGGTAAGACGGCGTTGCTCAACGCAGCAGGCGAAGTTGAACTGGCCAAGCGCATCGAAGCCGGGCTCTATGCGGAGCATCTGCTCGAGACTCGTAAGCGCCTCGGCGAGAACCGCAAACGCGACTTAGAGGCCGTCGTGCGCGATGGCGAGGTAGCGCGCCGTCACCTGCTGGAAGCGAACCTGCGCCTGGTGGTGTCGCTAGCCAAGCGCTACACGGGTCGGGGAATGCCATTGCTGGACCTGATCCAGGAGGGCAACCTGGGCCTAATCCGCGCGATGGAAAAGTTCGACTACACAAAGGGATTCAAGTTCTCGACCTATGCGACCTGGTGGATCCGTCAGGCCATCACCCGCGGCATGGCCGACCAGAGCCGCACCATCCGGTTGCCGGTTCACCTGGTTGAGCAGGTCAACAAGCTGGCGCGAATCAAGCGGGAGATGCACCAAAACCTGGGACGCGAAGCCACCGACGAGGAACTCGCCGCCGAATCTGGCATTCCGATCGACAAGATCAACGACCTGCTCGAGCACAGCCGCGACCCGGTGAGCCTGGACATGCCCGTCGGCTCCGAGGAAGAAGCCCCGTTGGGCGATTTCATCGAGGACGCCGAAGCGATGTCCGCCGAGAACGCGGTGATCGCCGAGCTGCTGCACACCGACATCCGCAGCGTCCTGGCCACTCTCGACGAGCGTGAGCACCAGGTGATCCGGTTACGTTTCGGTCTGGACGACGGCCAGCCACGCACCCTGGATCAGATCGGCAAGCTGTTCGGCCTATCCCGCGAGCGGGTGCGTCAGATCGAGCGGGACGTAATGTCCAAGCTGCGCAACGGCGAGCGCGCCGATCGGTTGCGGTCGTATGCGAGTTGAGATGCGAGCACAGGCTTCCAGCTAATGCCGCTGACCGGAACCAGATAGCAGACAGTATGCCCGCCGCGTCAGCGGCGGGCATACTGCTTACCCGGGAAGCGTTACACCCATTCGTGCAGCTGGCCAAGTAGACTCAGCGTCAACGGAGGGTGCTGGATGAACGAGCTGGTTGATACCACCGAGATGTACCTGCGGACCATCTACGACCTCGAGGAAGAGGGCGTGACGCCGTTGCGCGCCCGGATCGCCGAGCGCCTCGACCAGAGCGGGCCAACTGTCAGCCAGACCGTATCCCGCATGGAACGGGACGGATTACTTCACGTCGCCGGCGACCGCCACCTAGAGCTCACCGACAAGGGCCGAGCACTGGCCATCGCCGTGATGCGCAAGCACCGCCTCGCCGAACGATTGCTTGTCGACGTCATCGGGTTGCCTTGGGAAGAAGTGCACGCCGAGGCGTGCCGGTGGGAGCACGTAATGAGCGAGGACGTCGAACGGCGGCTGGTGAAGGTGCTCAACAACCCGACCACTTCCCCTTTCGGCAACCCCATTCCGGGCCTTCTGGACCTGGGCGTGGGCCCCGAGTCCGGCGCCGACGATGCCAATCTCGTCCGGTTGACCGAGTTGCCTGCCGGATCACCGGTGGCGGTGGTCGTCCGGCAGCTCGCCGAACATGTTCAGGGCGACATCGATCTGATCACGCGACTGAAGGACGCCGGCGTCGTTCCCAACGCACGAGTGAGTGTGGAGACCAGCCCGGCCGGTGGTGGGGTGACGATCCTCATACCGGGCCACGAGAACGTCACCCTGCCGCACGAGATGGCGCACGCGGTCAAGGTCGAGAAAGTCTGACCCCGCCCACACCTATTCGCCGCCTACCCCGCCCGGCGGCCGAACGTCCGTCGCGGCGGTAGCCGCACACCGAGCCGCTTCGCCAGTCGGTAGCCGGTGACCGCCAGTTCCCGGATGTGCTCAGGCCGTAGACCGGACTGCAATGCCGTGTCCAGCATGCCCGCCATCCGATGGTCGGGCTCGCAACGCAGCGCGGCCTCCAGCGACACCCCGGCAAGCGGCCCGTCGCCGCGGGCGTAAGCGCTGAACGCGAGCAACACCAGCGCCTCGACCCGCCAGGGCTGGGGCAGGGTGCGCGCCAGCAGCGCCCACAATGACTCGGCTTCGCCGGCATTTTCGCCGACGGCAAGGGCATACAGTATGTCGCGCACCCGCACGTCGCTCAGCGCGCAGCCCAGCTCCGCCAGCTCGGCGTCGGACAGCGATTGCCCGCCGGCGACACGGGCGGCGGCGGCCATCGCGTTTTCCACGTCGCGGCGGCCGCAGCCCGCGGGATCCGCGCGATGTGCCGCCTCCCGCGTGGCCACCTGTTGCCTGACCGCATCAGCCAACTCGGCGCTGCGGGCCGGGTCGTCGACCGCGATGACAGCCTGCAGGTCGGCTCGCCGCGGGTACAGGCGCCTGCCGTCCAGCACCGCCGCGGCGGCCAGCGGCGACGCCGAAGGATCGTCGACCACGCCGCTCGAACCGCAGCCGTCCACACAATGCCAGCGCCCGCCAAGGGCCACCCGATCCACCACATGCGCGGCCCACAGCTCAATATCGTGCTGCAACAACGCCTCTGTGAGCGTTGCGCACAGCTGCCGGTATTCCTCGTTGCACCGTGGGCAGTGCGCGCCGTCCGCGTCGACGATCACTGCGATCGCGGCCTCGGGCTCAGCCGCAGCGGCAACCTCGACGAGGTGCCCAACCCGGTTGACGAGCTCTTCGGAGAGGTCGACCCGCATCACCGACCCCAGTTCGCCACTATCCAATGACACCAGTACCAATGAATTTTCCGGAACGAAGCCGAGAACGGCCGGTAGCGCGGCGATTAGTGCTCCGGGGCGGTTCAGTTCAAAGTCAGGTCGATGCGTCGTCATGAGCATCAACGCTGACGGCCAGCACCGTCAGCCGGTGCTCATGTGCGCTGGTGGAGTCGCCCTGCTGTGGATGAAGTCGGCACTGTGCGTTCTGCTGTTCTACTGTCTACTTCATGGGGTCGACGCGTGAGTACGACATGGTGGTTATCGGTTCGGGGCCTGGCGGACAGAAGGCCGCCATCGCCTCGGCCAAGCTAGGCAAGTCTGTCGCGATCATCGAACGCGGCCGAATGCTCGGCGGCGTTTGCGTCAACACCGGCACGATCCCGTCAAAGACGCTGCGCGAGGCCGTGCTTTACCTCACCGGAATGAATCAGCGCGAGCTGTACGGGGCGAGCTACCGCGTCAAAGACAGGATCACTCCGGCCGACCTGCTGGCACGGACCCAACACGTGATCGGCAAGGAAGTCGATGTGGTGCGCAACCAGCTGATGCGCAACCGAGTGGACCTGTTGGTGGGGCACGGACGGTTCGTCGACCCGCATACGATCCTCGTCGAAGACCATGCCCGCCGCGAAAAGTCCACCGTCACCGGTGATTACATCGTCATCGCCACCGGTACCAGGCCGGCACGGCCGTCCGGGGTGGAGTTCGACGAAGAACGGGTACTCGACTCCGACGGGCTCCTCGATCTCAAGTCGCTCCCGTCGTCGATGGTGGTGGTCGGTGCCGGTGTGATCGGCATCGAGTACGCCTCGATGTTTGCCGCGTTGGGCACCAAGGTGACCGTCGTGGAGAAGCGGGAAGACATGCTGGACTTCTGCGACCCCGAGGTCGTCGAGGCGCTGAAATTCCACCTGCGCGACCTGGCGGTGACGTTCCGGTTCGGCGAGGAAGTGACCGCGGTCGACGTCGGTTCGGCGGGCACTGTCACCACTTTGGCCAGCGCGAAGCAGATTCCCGCCGAGACGGTGATGTACTCCGCGGGGCGCCAAGGGCAGACCGACCATCTGGACCTGGAAAATGCCGGCCTGGATGTCGAGAGTCGCGGGCGGATCTTCGTCGACGAGAAGTTCCAGACCAAGGTGAGCCACATCTACGCCGTCGGCGATGTCATCGGCTTCCCCGCGCTGGCCGCGACCTCGATGGAACAAGGGCGACTGGCCGCCTACCACGCATTCGGCGAACCGACGGAAGGCATCACCGAACTGCAGCCGATTGGCATCTACTCGATCCCCGAAGTCTCCTACGTCGGCGCCACCGAGGTGGAACTGACGAAGGACTCGATCCCCTACGAGGTGGGCGTGGCCCGGTACCGCGAGCTGGCCCGCGGCCAGATCGCCGGCGACTCCTACGGCATGCTCAAGCTGCTGGTGTCCACCGAGGATCTCAAGCTACTCGGCGTACACATTTTCGGCACCAGCGCCACCGAGATGGTGCACATCGGGCAGGCCGTGATGGGATGCGGCGGCACCGTGGAGTACCTGGTGGACGCGGTGTTCAACTACCCGACGTTCTCCGAGGCCTACAAGGTGGCCGCGCTCGACGTGATGAACAAGGTGCGGGCGCTGCACCAGTTCCGCCACTGATCGGGCCGCCGTGCTAGCAGGAGTCGTCGACATCGTTCGGCACCGTATCGCCGGAGCCGCCGGCTTCGGCGCGGGCCAATAATTGCGCGATGTGTTCGTCGAACGGCGCCGAATACGACACGTTCTGGGCGCACCCACCGCCTTCGAAACCACCGATCACCCCGGTGACCGCAGTGCCGCTGATCCACGGCGCGCCGCTGGTGCCGCCGACCAGCCCTTCGCATGCCAATGAGGGATAACCCGTCTCGGTGACCCCGGTGCTGGTCTGACAGCCGATCGGCGAACCACCCACGCCGGACGGATACCCCATCACTATCACGCGGCTGCCGGGAGCGGGTGCCGTGCCCAGTGTCAGCGCCAAGCCGACGTGCGACTCCACGGAACCACCGGCCTGGCTGCTGACCCGCGCGATCGCGTAATCGGCGTGCGGATCCTTGCTGGCGGTCCAGCGCGGATCGAGGTAAACGGCGTCAGCCGTCCACAGATCGGTGGGCGCGGCATCACCGGCTAAACCCGGAACGAAGGTTATCTGGGAGGCTCCGGCCAGGCAGTGCGCCGCGGTCAGGACCAGATTCCCAGCCGCCGAATGCAGCACAGAACCCGTGCAAACGTGCAGCGCGCCACCGTTCAGGAAGATCGCGCCCACGCGCATGTCCGGGTCCACCGGACCCGCCACCGCCCCATGCTGGGGTTGGCTGAGCGGCTGCACCGATTCGCTCGTCCGCGGAGAAGACACGCCTGAGATCGACGCGTGACCGGCGGACCCGACGCACGACGTCAGCAACGTCGCCAGGCCGACCACCGGGCAGAGCAATACGGTCGGTATACGCATTGATTCCCATCATGCCTGACCGTGGGCCGGCAAGCAGAGCTCAACGTGCCACCATGTGCCAATTGGTTTGCTGGCAAACCTGCTGCCGCGAAAAAAATGTTCCATGCAGATTACGTTCGAGCGTTATCGCGTTTCAAACATAAAGACGAACTTCAGTTCGCTGTTCGATTATTGGTGCCCGTTGATTTGAGGGACACTGGTTAGGGCACCCTGGAGAGACCCCCGAGCGGAGGCAAACCCGATGGTTCCCAGTCAAGACCGAGACGACGAGTACTACCAGCCAGGGCAGCCTGGCATATACGAGCTTGAGTTCCCGGCGCCCCAGTTGTTGACGTCGGACGGCCGCGGCCCGGTGTTGGTGCACGCTTTGGAGGGCTTCTCCGACGCCGGTCATGCAATACGGCTGGCCGCAACCCACTTGAAGGCGGCCCTGGACACCGAGCTAGTCGCGTCCTTCGCCATCGACGAATTGCTGGATTATCGTTCGCGGCGGCCGCTGATGACCTTCAAGACCGATCACTTCACCCACTATGACGATCCAGAGCTGAGCTTGTACGCGCTGCGCGACAGCGTCGGCACCCCGTTTCTGTTGCTGGCCGGCATGGAACCGGATCTGAAGTGGGAGCGTTTCATCACAGCCATGCGCCTGCTGGCCGAGCGGCTGGGTGTGCGACAGACCATCGGCCTAGGCACCGTCCCGATGGCGGTTCCGCACACGCGGCCGATAACGCTGACTGCGCATTCCAACAACAAGGAATTGATCGCCGATTTCCAGCCGTGGATCTCGGAGATCCAGGTCCCCGGCAGCGCGTCCAACCTGCTGGAATACCGGATGGCCCAGCATGGTCATCAGGTTGTCGGGTTCACCGTGCACGTCCCGCACTACCTGACGCAGACCGACTACCCCGCCGCCGCCCAAGCGTTGCTCGAGCAAGTGGCCAAGACCGGGTCGCTACAGCTACCGCTATCGGCGCTCTCCGAAGCGGCGGCAGAGATCCGCGCCAAGATCGACGAGCAGGTCCAGGCAAGCACAGAAGTGGCTCAGGTGGTGGCTGCGCTCGAGCGCCAGTACGATGCGTTCATCGACGCTCAGGAGAACAGGTCGTTACTAACTCGCGACGAGGATCTGCCTAGCGGCGACGAGCTTGGCGCAGAGTTCGAGCGATTCCTGGCCCAGCAGGCAGAGAAGAAGTCCGACGACGACCAAGCGTAAGTTTTTTTAAGAACGCCCTTAGCTGGCCCGGCAACAAGGTTGGCGCGATGACCGAGCGGAAGCGCATGAGCAATCTTCGCCCGGTGCGCGAAGTGACCGCGCCCACGCTGGAGTTCCGCACCATCCATGGTTACAAGCGGGCGTACCGGGTCGCCGGTTCTGGACCGGCGATTCTGCTGATCCACGGCATCGGTGACAACTCCACCACCTGGAATACCGTGCAGGCCAAGCTCGCCCAGCGGTTCACGGTCATCGCACCCGATCTGCTAGGCCACGGACAATCCGACAAACCGCGCGCCGACTATTCGGTCGCCGCGTACGCCAACGGGATGCGTGACCTGCTCAGCGTGCTCGACATCGAGCGGGTGACCATAATCGGTCATTCGCTCGGCGGCGGGGTGGCCATGCAATTCGCCTACCAGTTCCCGCATCTGGTCGACCGGCTGATCCTAGTCGCCGCCGGCGGCGTTACCAAGGATGTCAACTTCGTCTTACGGTGGGCCTCGTTGCCGATGGGCAGCGAAGCTCTCGCATTGTTGCGATTGCCCCTGGTGCTACCGGCAATACAGATCGCCGGGCGGGTGGCGGGCATGGCCCTCGGGAACACCGGCCTGGGCCACGATCTGGCAAACGCGCTGCGGATCCTGAATGACCTGCCGGAACCGACGGCCTCAGCGGCATTCAGCCGGACCCTGCGGGCGGTGGTGGACTGGCGCGGGCAGATCGTCACCATGCTGGATCGATGTTATTTGACCGAGGCCATCCCGGTGCAGATCATCTGGGGCACCAAGGATGTGGTCGTCCCCGTCCGTCACGCGTGGATGGCGCATGCCGCGATGCCCGGCTCCCGCCTTGAGATCTTCGAAGGCTCCGGCCACTTTCCGTTTCACGATCACCCAGCCCGCTTCATCGACGTCGCCCAGCGCTTCATAGACACCACCGAGCCCGCCGAATATGATCAAACCGCCCTTCGCCAGTTGCTCCGCACCGGCGGCGGCGAGAAGACCGTCACCGGCCCCGCCGACACCCGCGTCGCCGTGCTGAACGCCATAGGTTCCGACGAACGCAGCGCTACCTGATCACCTGATTCCTCCGGCGCCGTACAGTCGGGACCATGGGTATCGACGTGACGATGTTGCGCGTGTTCGCCGATCCAGACGGCAATTTCGGGAATCCGCTCGGTGTGGTCGATGCCAGCCAGGTCGGACTCCCGCGCCGGCAGCAGCTGGCAACCCAATTGGGTTACAACGAAATGATATTCGTCGATCTTCCTGCCACCGGCTCAACCACCGCGCACGCCACCATTTACACCCCACGGACCGGACTTCCGTTCGCCGGGCACCCGACCGTTGGCGCGTCGTGGTGGCTGCGTGAGAGCGGTTTGCCGATCAACACACTGCAGGTGCCGGCTGGCATCGTGCAGGTGAGCTACGAGGGCGATCTCACGGGCATCACCGCACGCTCGGAATGGGCTCCTGAATTTGCCATCCACGAACTCGATTCGGTCGACGACCTTCTCGCCGCCGACCCGGCCGATTTTCCCGAAGACACCGCGCACTACCTGTGGACCTGGACCGATCGGCGTGCCGGGTCGCTGCGTGCCCGAATGTTTGCCGCCAATCTGGGTGTGCGGGAAGACGAAGCGACCGGGTCGGCGGCGATGCGGATCACCGACTACCTCAGCCGCGACCTGCGCATCACCCAGGGTAAGGGCTCGGTGATCGAAACCACCTGGAACCCCGAAGGCTGGGTAGGCGTGGCCGGGCGCGTCGTCAACGACGGTGTGACACACCTGGACTGAGTGTGGGGCGAATCCCGACGCCACCCGTGAGCGTCGTTCAACGCCGTCGGTGCAACACCGCGGCGAGGTGGTCTTGCAAGGGTTGCCCGACCGCGCCCATCTGCACCGAGTACGAAAGCTCGTCGCCGTCGATGCGGAAGGAACGCCCAAGCGCGGTCACCTCTTTGGCGGTCGGGGCCAACCCGATCGCTGTTGTGGACAATTCGATTGCGATGCGGTCACCAATCACCGAATACGTGCCCACTTCGATTTCGGTGATGCCGCTCGGGTGAGCCAGAACCAGTTCAACGTGACCCGGTTGCGGCACGCGAAGATACCCCGTCTCGGCGTGCAAAGGTTTGCCGTCGGCTACCGCCTTGGTCTTCTGGGCGTAGGCCAGAAACGGTTTGCCCACATGGGAAAACACGACTTCCTCGAAATACTCGAAGGGCTGGATCGTCGGGTACTTGCCCGCACCCTGACCAGCCCAGGTACCCAGCATTGGTGCCAGCGCCTCGAGATCAGGATGCAAGTCAACGGACATGAAAACAGCCTAGCCCGGCGACGATGTGGGGGTCCCCCGCTTGCGCGCTCCGTCAGCCCGGAGTTGATACTTTGCGGTGCGCGCGCAGCGCCTCGATCTCGCGCTCGAAATCGTCCGCGGACGAGAAGGACCGGTATACCGACGCGAATCGCAGGTAAGCCACCTCGTCAAGGTCTCGCAACGGCCCCAGGATGGCCAGGCCGACCTCGTGACTCGGGACCTCCGGCGACCCCGCAGCACGCACGGTGTCTTCCACCTGCTGGGCCAGCAGATTCAGCGCATCGTCATCTACCTGGCGGCCCTGGCATGCCCGGCGGACTCCGCTGATGACCTTCTCCCTGCTGAAGGGCTCGGTGACACCACTGCGTTTGACCACGGCCAGTACTGCGGTTTCCACGGTGGTGAAACGCCGTCCGCACTCGGGACACGACCGGCGGCGCCGAATAGCCTGCCCTTCATCAGTTTCCCGGGAGTCGATCACCCGGGAATCGGGATGACGGCAGAACGGACAATGCATGACCGCTCCTTCGCTGTGCTGACATCCCGGGATCGCAGAACACTGAAGAGCGTACCTGTGCGCTCCCCGCAGGGCTAATGCAGCCGAAACACGTGCGTGCTCACCGCCGCGAGAACCGAGGAGCCTTGACGTAGAGCGGTTTTCGCAATACACCGTGATGCCGTCAGCCGACCGGCGCGATCAGGGTCTGGCCCGCGACCAGCGTCGGCGAGTTCAGGTCGTTGAGTTCGCGGATGCGCTCGGCAACTTGCCGAGCCGGCGCGTCGGGCGCCACCCGGTGAGCGACATCCTCAAGAGACTCCCTCGGTTCAACCCGCACGACGGCGAGCCGGTCGGGTAGGCGAGCGGCCGATCTCGCGGAGTTGCCGTTGATCATCTGCCCGACATTCGCGACAAGACCCAGCCACAGGGTGATCATCCCGGCGACCAGAGCCAGGCCCACAGTCGTCGCCACCGTGACGGGACGCCTGTGATGAGGCACGACGGACATCGCGACGCCGGCGCCGTAGTAGCGCGGTGGCGCGACCGTCGGCCTCGACGGGCCTGGTCTGCGAGACCGGGCCAGCCCATCGCGGCCACAACGGGGCCCCTGGACCGAGCCGTCGATCGGGCGCCGAACCCTGCTGGTACGCGGCGAAACCGCGTGAATGATTTTGACATCCTCCACCGCCTGAAGGCGATGGATTCCTACACGCCGGCATCCGGCTGTCTCGATGCCCATCACAGCACCGCCGTAAGCCGGGGGCGTTTTGCGTTCGCGCCGATCGACTCTATCCCTTGCGGGCGCCGCAGCTGTCTGTGTTTCCGCGGCCTCGCCGATTACTTTCTCCGACGCCGGTCGATGTCCTGACCTTGGGATCTCTCCGGGGGATTCAATTGTGGTCACCACCGACAGATCACTGATGCGCTTATCACGCCCTGACGGGCGTGGCTTGCGCGCTACCTCTCTACCGGTCATCTGCGTTCCTCCGGCCAACTAGTTCTCGCTCGTGTGTTCGACTATAGTCGCTCGTGTGCTCGATAGGCGAACGTTTGAGCGAGGCATGTCGGACGAGCAAAATGCTAGACCAGACCACCGACAAGGTGCGCCGGTCACCGCCACTGACATGGAGCACGAATACCCCTGCCTCTGCGCGAGTTACATATTTGTTATTCATCGAGTTCCAGGGCCCTTTGGCGGCGTGCACCGGGGCCGCGACACGCTCGTCGAACACTTGTTTGATTCTTGACCGCGATGCGGCTACATTAATTCCCATGAGCGACAGCAACGACACCTCATCCGCCGCCGCGGACAGCCGGTCGCATTACGTGGATTCATCGCTTACCGAACGGCAGCGCACCATTCTCAACGTCATCCGTGCGTCGGTCACCAGCCGCGGTTACCCGCCGAGCATCAGGGAAATCGGCGACGCCGTCGGGCTCACATCGACATCCTCGGTGGCTCACCAACTGCGCACCCTGGAGCGCAAGGGATACCTGCGCCGCGACCCAAACCGCCCCCGAGCTGTCGATGTCCGGGGTGCCGAGGCGACCACTGGCGCCGCGCCCAGTGTCCTCACCGAAGTCGCCGGCTCAGATGCCTTGCCCGAACCCACTTTTGTCCCCGTCCTCGGGCGCATCGCGGCCGGTGGACCGATCCTTGCCGAGGAAGCGGTCGAAGACGTCTTCCCGCTGCCTCGTGAGCTTGTCGGCGAGGGCACGCTCTTTTTGCTCAAGGTGGTCGGTGACTCGATGGTCGAGGCCGCGATCTGCGACGGCGACTGGGTGGTGGTGCGGCAGCAGAACGTCGCCGACAACGGCGACATCGTCGCGGCCATGCTTGACGGTGAGGCCACTGTCAAGACGTTCAAGCGCGCGGGCGGTCAGGTGTGGCTAATGCCGCACAACCCGGCGTTCGATCCCATACCCGGTAATGACGCGACCGTGCTTGGCAAGGTCGTCACGGTGATTCGCAAGATATAGTGCCCGGCAGCGGTCGCTGAGTAATCTTTGCGGGGTCCCCGGGTCAGCCGGCCTTGATGAAGCCGTTGGCTTGCGCGACTTCTTCGCTGGACAACCACATTTCGGCGAGCGTGTCGTTATAAAGCGGGCTGCCGGGCGTGTAGTACAGGCCGAAGCTGGCGTTGGCCTTGATCGGATATCCGTCGGGCACCTGGTATGGGTCGTCCAACGGCAGGTGGATTGTCGGGCGGCCAGTCGGGCCGGGCAGCGCGTTGGCTGCTTCCGGGGCCAATTCCGAGTCATCTTCGGTATCCACGGCTGCGTGCCGCCCGGTTCTCGGCAATGCGCCGGACGCGACGGCATCGGCGGCGACGGTGTCGGAAACGTGGGCATCCGGAACCGCGGCCTCCCAGGCGGCATCGGGATAAGCGGCCTCCGACAGAAGCGCCTCCGAGACGACGGGTATGGAATCGGTGTCCACCGCGTCGGAATCTTCCTCTCCGATCCCTAACTGACCCCCTAAACGACCCGAGCCCTCCTCGGATCCGGACGGCATTTCACCGTCATCCGCCCCGGCAGGTGCGACACCCTCGGCCAGGTCGGCAGCAGCCCCGGCTCGCCGCCGACTGACTGCGGACCCGGCATCCGGCGGCGGCCGATGTTCCGGTGGGTGCAGGTCGCCGGGTGGGAAGTTTTCGGTGGCATCGGCGTCAACGTGCCCCCAGCGCCCGTCAACCGCGGCATCGTAGCCAACGTCCACGTGGTCAGGTTCGTAGTCAGCGGTCTCATGGCCGGGGCGACGCCGACGCCATCCGAACGCCACCAACACCGACAACACGACCAATACCAGCACCGGAATGGCGGCTAGCAGCCACCACCAATGCCAGATGAACTTCTTGGTATGGGGAGGCATCGCCGAAGTACTTGGCTGGGTCTGCCCTGACACTTGCAGACCGGACAATAACTGCGCCAGGTTGGACGGCTCGGTGCTGAACGTGTTTTTCGCCCGGTTCCACGAAATCTTGCCGCCGGTGAATTTCTGCGAGACCACATCGCCGTCCACAGCCTGATCGCCGACCGGGGCGCCCAGTTTGCCGGCAGGACCGCGAAGCTTGTCCCACGCGGCCTTCATAGCTCCGCGCACGACGAACGCGCCGTGATCAGAGGTCCAGAAGATCACCGGCTTGTCAGCTGCGGAGAACGTGCAGATCCGGCTGGAAGGCCCGATACCGCCGTCGGACTCGTTGACGGTGGGGAAACCCAGGTCGCTGCCGACCGGCCCGCCCACCGACTCATACTTGGCCAGGATGTCACTCTCGACGGCATTGGCGCCGGTGGCCGGGCTGAAATACACCTTGCCGCCAGCGAAGTCCTGGACACTCCCGTCACCGCCGATCGGGTACTCCGTGCCCTGCTTGGCGCCCAGCGGACCGTTGGAGCCGCCGGCCGCACGCCAGGCCATGTTGATGGCCGCGGTGGGATCGATCGGTACCTGCAAGCCCTTCAACTGGTCGGCCAGCGCCGCCGGGTCGGTGGTGAACTCATTGGTTTGCCTGTTCCAGGAGATCTGGCCGCCGCTGAACTTCTGGGAGAAAACCTCGCCGTCGTAGGTTTCGTCCCCGATCGGGACACCGAGAACGCCGCCCGAGCTGCCGAATTTGTCCCAGGCGGCGTTGAGCGCGCCGCGTACAACGAACGCGCCGTGGTCGGGCGTCCAGAAAATCACCGGCTTGTCGCTGGCCGAAAAGGTACTCGCCCGGCTGTCGGGTCCGGCGAGGCCAGGCACTTCATTGATGGTTGGGAATCCCAGATCGCTGCCGCCCGGCCCGCCCAGTGATTCGTATTTCTCCAGAACCGGGCCGTAAATCGAGTGGGCACCGGTAGCCGGCGTGTAGAACATCTTGCCGCCGGCGAAGTCCTGTGCGAAGCCGTCGCCGACGGGGTAGACATCACCTTTCTTGGCGCCCAGGCTTGAGGTGTCGCCACCGGCCTTCTCCCACGCGGCCGTGATGGCATCGTCGGCGTCGCTTGCAGGAGTCGCGGCCACGGCAGGCGCCAGCAAGACGGCGGCTACCGCTGTGGTCGCAAAGCTGACCAGCGCACGCCCGACCAGCTTACGCATTTGACCTCTCTGCCCGTTCACCAAGCCTCCCAGCCGACGGATTATGCCCCTATCTGTGGCCATGCCCGTACCCTGCGGACCCTGCGAGCGGGTAGCCCCAGTGCGGGGAACTACCCCATTACGCTCCCTATTATCGCCGGGCTCGCATAACTTTGCTCCAGCCGACAAGAAATACGAAGTCAAATCACGAATATTACGAAAACAGACACCCCATTGATGTCGAAATGATGCCGGGCCACTTCCGTGTCGCGACGAACCGTGCGACCGCCCGCGCGGCGTCCGGGTTAGCGCGCCGCCAACCGGGGGCACCACCGGCTTACCTGGGACGGCCCGACTTCTGCCGCGCGAAGCAGCACCGATGAAGTAAGGGTTTCCCAACCTGCCTGATCCCTCACCAGCGTCGCGACCGCCGGCTTGACGATGCGTGACTACGCAGTCGACATACCCGAAACACATGTGCCGACGGTACGCGAGGACATCAGCTGGTCAACCATGTACCCGACCAAAAGACCAAATTAGGGCATTCATCATTTTGCCGGCTAACTAAGCAACGGGACCCGCGGCGCCCCAGTTGCTTGAAAATAGCTGCTGTTGTCCGGCATGGTGTTGGCGCTGATAACCACGATTTTCGTTGCACCACAGCAAAGATTGCGTTCATCAATGGACGCAAGCCGATGAGACTGCGGCCAAGAGGCTAGACCCCGAGGCTGCGGCCGATGATCTCCTTCATGATCTCGGTGGTGCCGCCGTAGATCGTCTGCACTCGGGCATCGAGATAGGCGCGGGCGACAGGGTATTCGCGCATGTAGCCGTAGCCACCGTGCAGCTGCAGACAGCGGTCGATCAGGTGCACCTGCTTTTCGCTGGCGTACCACTTGGCCATTGCGGCTTGTTCAGCCGTTAGCTTCTTGTCCAGGTGCAACCGGATGAACTCGTCGACCATTATGCGCACCACGGTGGCCTCGGTCGCCAGCTCCGCGAGCACGAAAAGGCTGTTCTGGAAGCTGCCGATCGGCTTGCCGAAGGCTTTGCGCTCCTTGGTGTATTGCAGTGTCTGTTCCAGTACCTGCTCCATCGCCGCGGCCGCGATGATCGCGATCGAGATCCGTTCCTGCGGAAGGTTCTGCATGAGGTAGATGAACCCCATACCCTCCTCGCCGAGCAGGTTTTCGGCCGGAACCTTGACATCGGTGAACGACAACTCGGCGGTGTCCTGCGCATCCAGTCCGATCTTGTCCAAATGGCGGCCACGTTCAAAGCCCTCCATGCCGCGTTCGACAACGAGCAGCGAAAAGCCTTGCGCTCCCTTGTCTGGATCGGTCTGCGCTACCACGATCACCAGGTCGGAGTTGATTCCGTTGGTGATGAAAGTCTTTGATCCGTTGAGCAGGTAGTGATCGCCGTGTTTGACCGCGCGTGTCTTGATGCCTTGCAAGTCGCTGCCGGTTCCCGGCTCGGTCATCGCGATCGCGGTGATCAGCTCCCCGGTGCAGAACTTGGGCAACCAGCGCTGCTTCTGCTCTTCGGTGGCCAGCGCCAGCAGGTAGGGCGCCACGATATCGTTGTGCAAGCCGAAACCGATCCCGCTGTAGCGCCCGGCGGTGGTTTCCTCGGTGATGATCGTGTTGTACCGGAAATCCGGGTTACCGCCGCCGCCGTACTCCTCGGGCACCGCCATGCCAAGGAAGCCCTGCTTGCCGGCCTCGAGCCACACACCCCGGTCGACAATCTTCGCCTTCTCCCATTCGTCGTGATACGGCGCGACGTGGCGATCGAGGAAGCCCCGGTAGGACGCGCGGAACAATTCATGCTCGGGATCAAAAAGAGTGCGCTGGTACTTGAGGGCACTGCTCATGGATGACCTCCGGCGAATGGGAACTCTGCCGCCCAACATATATCAACCATACGGTTGGTCAGCAGCTGGTGGGTCGCTTAGGGTTGCGCCGACGGCGTCGATGAGTTCTCGGCGGTGCGGCCTTATTAGTAAGCGGAGAACTCCCGCAGGATGGCGGCCAGCGCCACCGGAACCCGGGCCTTGATCCGGGTTCCGTCGGCGTTGTGCTCCTGCTGCTGGACGCGCCCATCGGCGTGCAGGCGGGCCACCAGGTCACCCCGGTCATACGGGATCACCACATCCACGGCGGTGTCGGCGGGAACCGCAAGCTCGGCCATCCGCCGCCGCAAAGCGTCGATACCATCGCCGGTGCGTGCGGAGACGAACACCGCGCCAGGCAGCGCGTGACGAAGCTTGGCCAGCATCAGATCGCTCGCGGCGTCGACCTTGTTCACCACCAGCAGTTCAGGCGGCGGACCAGCGTTGTGGTCGGCCTTGTAGTCGGCAAAGACTTCGGAGATCACCTGACGGACCGCATTGATCTGGGCCAGCGGGTTGACGTTGGAGCCGTCGACCACGTGCACCAGCAAATCGGCGTCGACGACCTCCTCCAGCGTGGAGCGAAACGCCTCGACCAGCTGGGTGGGCAGGTGCCGGACAAACCCGACGGTGTCGGTCAGGAGGAAGGACCGCGCCCCTTTCAAATCTGGGTCGAACGCCGCGCGTCGGGTGGCGGGTTCCAGCGTGGCGAACAACGCGTCCTGAACCAGCACCCCCGCCCCGGTCAGCGCGTTGAGCAGGCTGGACTTGCCGGCGTTGGTGTAGCCGACGATGGCGATCGAGGGGATGTCGCTGTGCAGCCGACGGCTGCGCTGAGTGTCACGGGCCTGTTTCATGTCCTTGATATCGCGGCGCAGCTTGGCCATCCGTTCGCGGATACGGCGGCGGTCGGTCTCGATCTTGGTCTCACCGGGACCACGCAGGCCCACCCCTCCTCCACTGCCGCCAGCGCGGCCACCGGCCTGCCGAGACATCGACTCACCCCAACCACGTAGCCGCGGCAGCATGTACTCCATCTGGGCGAGCGACACCTGCGCTTTGCCCTCCCGGCTGGTGGCGTGCTGGGCGAAGATGTCCAGGATCAACGCGGTGCGGTCGATGACTTTGACCTTCACGGCCTTTTCCAGCGCGGTCAGCTGCGCCGGGGAAAGTTCACCATCGCAGATGACGGTGTCGGCGCCGGTCGCCAGAACCACTTCACGCAGCTCGGCCGCCTTGCCCGAGCCGATATAGGTCGACGGGTCGGGCCGGTCGCGGCGCTGGATGAGCCCTTCGAGCACCTGCGAGCCGGCGGTCTCGGCCAGGGCTGCCAGCTCGGCCATGCTCGCCTGGTTGTCCACGGCGCTGCCCTCGGTCCACACCCCCACCAACACCACGCGTTCCAGCCGTAGCTGTCGGTATTCGACCTCGGAGACGTCGGCCAGTTCAGTCGACAGCCCGGCAACCCGGCGCAGCGCCGACCGCTCTTCGAGGGCAAGGTCGCCGGCGCTGGGCTCTGAAACCGACTGAGCAACCGGCTGATCGCGGTTGGGAATTTCGGGATATGTCATAGGCAATTAGCAATAGTGCACGCCGAACCTGCGTCGTGCAGGCGAATTAACGCTCTTGTGCGCGCCACCATTCCCCATTGACTTCGCCGCGGGCCACCAGCACGGACGGTCCACGCAGGTAGCTAGTGGCGTCGGTGATGGTGACCACGACGTCACCGCCAGGCACCCGCACGGTCAGCGTGCCGGTGTCGGCGCCGGCATCGGCCAACGCGGCGACCGCGGCCGCGACCGTTCCGGTACCGCATGAGCGGGTTTCACCCACCCCGCGCTCGTGGACCCGCATGTGCACCAATTCGCCGGCCGGGGCGGTGAGCACTTCGACGTTGACGCCGTCCGGGAACAGGGCACCGTCGAAGTGCACCGGAGCACCCACATCCAGTGCTGCCAGCTCTTCGATACTCAGCTGCCGATCCAAGCAGGCCAGGTGCGGGTTGCCCACGTCTACCGCCAGGCCGGCAAACCGCCTGCCGCCGACTGTGACCTCAAAGGCCTCGCCGACACTGCCGAGCCGGTTGGCCTTGCCCATGTCGACGCTGACATCGGCGTTGGCCTCCTCGACGTGATGCAGAGTGACCAGTCGCGGGCCGGCCAGTGACCCGACGATGAACTCGTCGCGGTGCTCCAAGCCACTGGCACGCAGGTAATGCGCGAACACCCGCACGCCGTTGCCACACATCTGCGCGGCAGACCCGTCGGCGTTGCGGTAGTCCATATACCAGTCGTCCGCGCCGACGCCGTCGGGCAGGCGATCGAGCACACCGGCCGCCACAGCGGCGCGCGCGGTGGTAATCCGCAGCACCCCGTCGGCACCTAATCCCCGGCGCCGGTCGCACAACGCGGCCACCAGGGCGGCGGTGAGCGTCAGCTCGGCGTCGATGTCGGGCAGCAGCACGAAGTCGTTTTCGGTGCCGTGGCCCTTGGCGAAGATCACCAGATCAGGGTACTTGCCGCCGCGCCTGCAACGCGCTGTCGACGATGCGGGCGCGGTCGGCCGCGTCGAGCCAGTGCACCCGGTGGTCCCGGCGAAACCACGACCGCTGCCGCCGCACGTAGCGTCGGGTGCCCAAGTAAGTCTGCTCTCGCGCGTCACGCAGACGATCTGCTCCACCGCCCGCGTCGAGTGCCGCGAGCACTTGGGCGTAGCCCAGGGCGCGCGAGGCGGTGACCCCTTCGCGCAGGCCGTCGCCCAGCAATGTGCGTACCTCGTCGACCAGGCCCTGATCGAACATCATGTCGGTGCGCCGCGCCAGTCTCTCATCGAGAATCGTTGTGTCACAGTCTAACCCGACGATGACGGTGCCCCAGCGCGGAGCGCCGATGCGCGGCGCAGACGCGGCGAACGGCCGCCCGGTCAACTCGACCACTTCAAGTGCCCGCACCGTGCGCCGGCCGTCGGTGGGCAGGATCGTCGCAGCCGCGGCCGGGTCGCGGCGGGCCAGCTCAGCGTGCAGACTGCCCACCCCGACCTCGGCAAGCCGCTGCTCCCAGCGCGCCCGCACCGCAGGATCGGTCGCGGGAAATGACCAGTCATCGAGCAGCGATTGGACGTAGAGCATCGAACCGCCCACCACCACCGGCACCGCGCCCCGGGCCGCGATCGCTTCGATATCCGCGGCGGCAGCCCGCTGGTAGCGGGCGACGGTCGCGGTCTCGGTGACGTTCAGGACGTCGAGTTGATGATGCGGAATGCCGCGGCGCTGTTCGACGGGCAGCTTGGCAGTGCCGATGTCCATTCCGCGATACAGCTGCATCGCGTCGGCGTTCACAATTTCCGCGTTGACCTCGCCGCTGAGCCGCTCGACGACGTCGAGCGCCAGTTGCGACTTGCCGGTACCAGTCGGCCCGATAATCGCGAGTGGTCTCATGGCTGCCAGGCGCCGGCGAAGTAGCCCACACCGAAGGGCGCTCCCCGGTAGAGCTCTTTGGCCGATCGCGGCCCCGGCTCGGTCAGGCCGGCCAGCACCTGGAACGCGACCCGCCCCAGGATCTGCTGCGGCAGCCGGGTCAAGGCGGCGACGTCGCCGTTTGCCAGCGCGCCGTCCAGGGCCAGTTGCGCCTCGGCGTTGCCCGGGTCATAGCCGCCGGGGGCGGCCGGCGTCAGGGTGTTCGCGCCGTCGGCCACGACCAGCACGCCGATCGGATCCGGCGCCTGGTCGATCTCGGCGCGCAATTGCCTGCCGCGGGCCAGCGCTGTATCGGCGTCATGGCCGCTGCAGTAGACGCGGACCTGCGCGCTGGCTTCGGGCCTGACCTGGCCGCGCACCCAGGCGGCGAGCAGCGCGCACACGGGCAATTCGACCGGCAACTCAGCGCCGTCACCGGCCGGCGGGGAGAGCCGAACCCGGACGTCAGCACCGAAGCCGGCAAAAGTGCCCAGGGAGTTTGGACCGTTGGGACCCAGTAGGTCGTCGGCCAGGCCCGTTCCGACGACCATCCAGCGCGGTGGCAACAAGGCGGCCGCTGCCAGCACCGCCGCAGCCAGATCGGCCACCTCGGCGGCGGCTGCTCCGGCGAGCTCGGGAACAAGCACCGGCGCGGACGGAACGATCGCGATGGCGCTCAGCACGCGACCAAACTAACTTGCGGCGCTACCGGTCGCGGGCGCTAGGCCGATTGGCCTGCTCGCCCCTGCAAGCAGTCGGTACGACCCGGAAGCTCAGCGGGCTCGTCGGCAGGCCGAAGCTCAACCGGTTCGGCAAGCGAGTCGGTGGTCTTCGCGTCGCGGCCGCCGTCAGCCGCCTTCTGCGCGGCTTTCCCCGACGCTTTTTTCGACAGTTTCTCCGCAACCTTCATCGACATAGTCGCGGCTTCGCCACGAGCCAGCGCAACGGTAGCGACAAACACCAATAAAACCCCTGCGGCCAGTACAAACGCCTTTGGCCCAGCGGTGTCCAACGTCTCGCCGAGCACAGCGATGCCAAGTATCGAACCGACCAACGGCTTGGCCACGACCGACGTCGGCAGCGAGGCGGTCAGCGGACCGGCGCGGAACGACGATTGCTGAAAGATCATTCCGGCCAGCGCGGCCGGTATCCAGAAATAGAACTCCGGTGTACGGAACACGGCGCCAAGGCCGCCTCCGGCCGCATCTACCACCGCCTTGGTCAGCGCGGCGAACAGCGCCAAAGACGAGCCGGCGACCACAGCCAGCAGCACCGCGGCCACCGAGCCCGACCAGATCCGCGCACCCAGCACGCAGAACACCAACACGGGGCCCATGATCAGAGCCACCACCGCCCAGGTTCCCAGCGACCCTCGGGACGCGCCGGCATCGGGGTCGCCGACGGTGACGACCACCGCCAATGCGCTGGCCAGCAGTACTGCCCAGGTCCACTCCCAGCGGGTCACCCTGCGTCGGCTCAGATACGCGTAGATCGGCAACGCAAACAGCAGTGCGGTCACCTGCAGCGCTGTCACCAGAACCACCGATCCCAGCGCCAGCGCCGCGGCCTGCAACCCGTAATTAGCGACCGCCCCTCCGGCGCCCGTCCACCACCGGACATCGCGCACCGACAAGCGGAAGAGCTCAAGGTGACCGACGTCTTTGTCGGTGATCTCCTGCGCGGACCGCTGACGGACGACATTGCCGATTGCGGATGCGAACGCGGCGAGTAGGGCGAGGACAATAACCGCGATATCCTCTTTCGTCATCTGCGACCTCCTCCCCCACGTCCGGCCCGGCAGCCATTATGTACACAGGGTATTCACTACCCGTTTCGTAAACATTTCCCCTGTGTGCGCACCCTCACGCGCACCAACTCGGACGAAGTAGTCCTGCGCGCAAACATCCTCAATACCTAGCTCACGAACCTAGGTAGGAGCTGTGGGACGCGTAGGCCTTGCTGGTAACGCCGGATAGAACCGGAGAACCAGCCTCCAATGGTGTCATGGGCAGGCGACCAGCTGCGGCACCTCGTGCCGCTGAGGCCGCCATCGTGGCGGCTCCGCCGCGGGCCAACGCCGTGGTCGCGACAACCACCACCGCTACCGCAGCGACCAAGGTAACTATCTGCAGCCCGTCGGCGCCGAGACTCTCACCCAGCACCGTGACCCCCAGCAGCGAGGCCACCAGCGGCTCAGCCACCGTCATTGTCGGCAACGACGCGGTGAGCGCGCTGGCCCGAAACGACGACTGCTGAAACACCGCACCGAGGGCCGCGACCAGCAACCAGAAATACAGCTCCGGTGTGCGCAGCAATGCCCACGGGCCGCCGTCGAGCACGTCGACAATGCCCTTGGTGAGCACGGCGAACAACGCCCACGACGCCGCCGATACCAAAGCCAGCAGCACCGCGGCCACCGGACCCGACCAGATCCGCGCGCCCAGCACACAGAACACGATTGCCGGGCCGATCACCACCGCCACCACGGCCCAGCTCTGCAGCGATGCTCGCTGGTAGCCGGCTGTCGGTTCACCGACCGCGACGAATACCGCCACCGCGGCGGCCAGCAGTATCGCCCATCCCCACTGCCGGCGGGTCAACCCGTTTTTGGTCAACCACGCATAAACCGGCAACGCGAACAGCAGCGCCGTCACCTGCAGTGCCTGCACCAGCACCACCGACCCGAGCCCCAGCGCCACCGCTTGCAGCGCGGCACTGACCACAGCCGCCATCCCTCCCAGCCACCAGCGGGTGTCACGCAACGATATGCACAGCAGCTCGAGGTGGCCGACTTCTTCATCGGTGATTTCCTGTGCGGACCGCTGCCGGACCACGTCGCCAACACCGGATATCAGCGCAGCGACCAATGCGAGCAACGCCGCGAGATCCACTTTCGCGATGGTGATTCGCCCCCTCCAGCCCCAATAACACCAATAGTCACAGCCACGTTACCGGGCTACGCGACGTCGCAATATGGCCCGAGCGACGGTGGAATCGAACTGTTATCCACCGGCCAGCCAGCCTTCTTAGGAGGCAAGCTGGGCGGCGGCTGGCATTTCGCCGGGTTGCGAAGCCAGCCGAAGCGGGCACGGCAAACGTGGCCGCGCGTGGTCTGCCAAGCTGCTTGAATACTGTTGGAAGCGGTTGAGGAGCAGCTGGTGATGGCGGCAGGGAGCGCGCCAGTCCTCCCGACTGTACGGGTGCCGCTACGCGCGGCAGGTGCGCGGGACACTGACCGCGCGGAACGGTTGCAAAAGGGTGGTGACGAGCGCATGAGGGCTGACGAGCCCCGCAGCAACGACTCAGCTGGGCCGGTTTCGGGGCCGGCGCCACGTCCGGGACCGCGTCCCGGTCCCCGGCCGACGCCGCGACCCACCGCTCACGCGGTGGCACTGCCCCCACCCAGCGATCCACACCAGTTCGGACGCGTCGACGACGACGGCACGGTGTGGCTGCTCAGCGCGGCCGGCGAGCGCATCATCGGCTCCTGGCAGGCCGGCGACCCGGAAGCCGCATTTGCTTACTTCGGCCGGCGATTCGACGACCTGAGCACCGAGATCACGCTCATGGAGGAGCGACTGGCGTCGGGGACCGGTGACGCCCGCAAGATCAAAGCCAACGCGTCCGCGCTGACCGAAACGTTGCCGACGGCATGCGTGCTGGGCGATATCGACGCGCTCGCAGGCCGGTTGACCAGCCTTATCGAGCATGTCGACGCCACCGTCGCGGCGGATCGCTCCCGGCGCGAGGAGCATCGGGCCACCCAGACCGGCCGCAAGGAGGCGCTGGCCGCCGAGGCCGAGGACTTGGCTGCCAACTCGACTCATTGGAAAGTCGCCGGTGACCGGCTGCGGGCAATCCTCGACGAGTGGAAGACAATCAGCGGTCTGGACCGAAAAGTCGACGACGCGTTGTGGAAGCGCTATTCAGCGGCCCGGGAAACCTTCAACCGGCGGCGCGGATCCCATTTCGCCGAGCTGGACCGGGAGCGATCCGGGGTCCGGCAGTCCAAAGAACAGCTCTGCGAGCGGGCCGAAGAATTGTCCGGTTCGACGGACTGGACCGCCACCAGCGCCGAATTCCGGAAGCTGCTCACCGAATGGAAAGCGGCGGGACGAGTGACCAAAGATGTCGACGATGTCCTGTGGCGCCGCTTCAAGGCTGCCCAGGACTCGTTCTTCACAGCTCGTAATGCCGCGACAGCGGAAAAGGACGCGGAGTTGCGGTCCAATGCCACGGCTAAAGAGGCGCTGCTGGCTGAAGCGGAAAAGCTTGATACGAGCAGCCACGACGCCGCCAGAGCAGCGCTGCGGTCGATCGCTGAAAAATGGGACGCGATCGGCAGAGTGCCGCGGGAACGGTCCGCCGAGTTGGAGCGGCGACTGCGAGCAGTCGAGAAGAAGGTGCGCGACGCGGGCGACGCGGATTGGTCCGATCCCCAGGCGCAGGCTCGAGCCGAGCAGTTCCGAACTCGTGCCGAGCAATACGAACAGCAGGCCCGCAAGGCTGCGGCGGCCGGCCGGACCAAAGAAGCCGAAGAGGCGAAAGCCAACGCCGAACAGTGGCGGCAGTGGGCTAAAGCAGCCGCTGAGGCGCTGACCCGCAGACCCTAGCGGACGCCCTCGGAATCCGGAGGCGTCCGGGCATCCGGGTCACAGGGACTGTCCGGGTTATCGCGACCGGCCGCGCTGTCAGGGTTGGTTTGCAAGCCGTCCAGCACTGTCATCGACTGCTGCCGCGCAGCAACCCGGCGCCGCTGCTCCTCGGCCGCAAGTTGCACGATGGTCCGCGACCACACCACGCGGGCCCAGTGACACGTCAACAAGATCACGGTGATCCACGCCACGATCAGCCCCACACCGGGGCCGGGAAGCCCGGCGGCCACGGTTTGGCGCGACCAGACAGCCAACAGCCCGGCCGCACCGGCGATCGCCGAACCCGCCAGCGCAACCCAGGCCAGCGCCCAGCGCCGTGTCAGCAGCGCCAGCATCGAGAAACCGACGCCGAAAACCAGCGCCAGCCAGGCGAACACCCGCGACGGCAGGGTCACCGCGGCGACGCCGGCGCCGTGGCTGCCGAACAGCACATCCCATCCCCGCACATGACCGGTGTGCGGCAGGATGAACGATCCCAGCAGCACGAACACCAGGATGGCGACCACGAAAGCCCTTGGGCCAGGCTCGATCTCACGTGCCACTCGGCGTTCTGCGGCCTCGATTTCGGCCCGGAGAGCCTCGAAGTCCGTGTGTTCTTTCTTCATCGGGCACATCCCAGGGGTTCGACCGGACCGGCGGACGTCCCAACCGCGGGCATGCCAAGACCGATACTGTTCGGGCGCTGCCCGGCAGCGTAGGTGTCACCCGCCCGCGTGCGGCGGTGGGTGAGGATGCCCGCGTCGGCAATGAGGTGATGCGGCGCGGCCCGGGTGACCACCGCGGTGATGATATCGCCGGGCCGCACCTGTTTGTCCCAGGGTTTGTTTGAGGCGAAGTGCACCAGCCGGCCGTCGCGTGCCCGTCCGGTCATGCGCGCCGTGCGGGTGTCCTTGCGTCCTTCACCGGTGGCGACCAGCAATTCGACGGTCTGCCCGATCAGCGCGCGATTGCCCTCCAACGAGATCTGCTCCTGCACCTCGACCAACCGCTCATAGCGTTCCTGCACAACGGCTTTCGGCAGCTGCCGATATTCGGCGGCGACGGTGCCGGGCCGCTTGGAGTACTGGAAGGTGAACGCCGCCGCGAACCGGGCCTGCCGCACCACGTCAAGAGTGGCCGCGAAGTCCTCTTCGGTCTCACCGGGAAATCCGACGATCAGATCGGTGGTGATAGCCGCGTGTGGCATGGCAGCCCGAACCCGGTCGATGATGCCGAGATAGCGCTCGGCGCGGTAAGAGCGCCTCATCGCGCGCAGAACCCGGTCGGATCCCGACTGCAGCGGCATATGCAAGGCGGGGCAGACATTTGGCGTCTGCGCCATTGCCTCGATGACATCGTCGGTGAACTCGGCCGGATGCGGCGAGGTGAACCGCACGCGTTCCAGCCCGTCGATACGTCCGCAGGCCCGCAACAGCCCGGCGAAGGCGCCGCGGTCGCGGGGCAGCGCCGGGTCGGCGAAGGAGACCCCGTAGGCGTTGACGTTCTGCCCCAGCAGGGTGACTTCGAGCACGCCGTCGTCCACCAGCGACTGCACTTCGGCCAGGATGTCGGCCGGACTGCGGTCGACCTCCTTACCCCGCAGCGACGGGACGATGCAGAAGGTGCAGTTGTTGTTGCACCCGACGGAGATGGAAACCCAGGCGGCATAAGCGGATTCGCGGGCGCTCGGCAGCGACGACGGAAACTGCTGCAACGCCTCGGCGATTTCCACCTGGGCGACTTTGTTGTGCCAGGCCCGGTCGAGCAGCGTGGGCAGCGATCCGATGTTGTGCGTGCCGAAGACGACGTCGACCCACGGCGCCTTGCGCAGCAATGCGTCTCGGTCTTTTTGGGCCAGGCAGCCACCGACCGCGATTTGCATATCGGGATTGCCGCGCTTGCGTGGAGCCAGGTGACTGAGGTTGCCATACAGCTTGTTATCGGCGTTCTCGCGGACGGCGCAGGTGTTGAAGACCACCACGTCGGCGTCGGCGCCTTCAGCCGCCCGCTGGTAGCCGGCCGCTTCCAGCAGGCCCGCCAACCGCTCGGAATCGTGGACGTTCATCTGACAGCCAAAGGTGCGGACCTGGTAGGTGCGCGCCGACCCTGACGCGCGCCCGGTCAGGCCCGCCGCCTCCGCCACCATTGAAGTCACGGGGCCATGGTACGGCGACACGATGTGGCATCGCGCGGCCTGGGTAGGGTCACTCCATGAGCAGGCGCGCAGCCTAGGACGACATTGGCCCGGGCTACGCAGCCTTTCGCAATCCGGACCCGAGCATCGCCCGAATGATCGATGCGGCGCTGTCAGACGCGCGAACGGTTCTGGACGTGGGGCGCCCGGACGGTGGACGGCGGTTACCGCATCGTGGTGGCCGGCGAGGCCGGTTGAGCCGCGCGGATGCCAAACTGATTCGATGGAGACGGCGCTGCATACTTACCGTGCCCACTGCCG
This sequence comes from Mycobacterium sp., assembly GCA_035515675.1. GTDB lineage: Bacteria > Actinomycetota > Actinomycetes > Mycobacteriales > Mycobacteriaceae > Mycobacterium. The sequence goes on along the minus strand of DATJBA010000122.1, from coordinate 32,440 downwards.
ATGGAGTGGTTCAACGGGGCGCGGATACCAGCACTACCGCCGCGAGCACACCGCAACCGCGGATCCGGCGCAGGACCGGCTGGTGCTTTCCGCCGACCCGGCCTTCTTGGGTCGGCCTGATCACCTCAATCCCGAGCAGTTGCTGGTCATGGCGGCCTCCTCCTGCCAGTTGCTGTCCTTCCTGGCGGTGGCTGCGCGGGCAGGAGTCGCCGTGCTTGCTTACGACGATGACGCCGAGGGTGTCATGCCCGACCGCGGCCATCCGGTCAGCATCACCCGCATCACGCTGCGGCCGCGGATCGTCGTGGCGGCGGGCCCAACCGTCGAACAGATCCACCATCTCGTTGAGGTGGCACACCGGCACTGCTACATCGCCAACTCGCTGCGTACCGAGGTCGACGTTGCGCCGCAGATCGAATTCGCAACCCCCTGAAGCAGCTAGACGCGCCGACGCTCCCGCTCGGCGGCCACCGCAGCGCTGACCACGTCGTAGGCCATGTTTTGGTCGTAGCCACGGCGCACCAGCATCGCGACCAGCCGACGGGCCGCTCGCAGTTGGTCACCGTCGAGGTTCTCGCGTTTGAGCCTGGCCCGCACCAACTGCTCCGCCCGGTCCCGCTCGGCACCGCCGTCGATCCCGCCCAGCACCGTGGTGATCACATCGTTGTCGAGGCCCTTGGTGTGCAACTCAGCGGCCAAGGCGCGCTTGCCTTTTCCGGCTTTAGCCCGCCGGGATTGCACCCACTGTTCGGCGAACTCCGTGTCGTCCACCAGGCCGACGGCGGCCAGCCGGTCGAGCACCCGAGCGCTGATGTCGTCGGGGTATCCGCGTTTGGACAGCTGGCCGGACAGCTCGGCCCGAGTGCGTGATCTCGCGGTGAGCAGGCGCAGGCACAACGCCCGCGCCTGCTCTTCGCGGGATGGCTCAGAAATCGACGGGGGCGGGCAGGGTGTCGTCATCGGTCACGACCGCGCCAATGCCGAGCTTTTCCTTGATCTTTTTCTCGATCTCGTTGGCTACGTCGGCGTTCTCCACCAGGAAACTGCGAGCGTTCTCCTTGCCCTGGCCGAGCTGCTCGCCCTCGTAGGTGAACCAGGAACCGGACTTGCGGATGAAGCCCTGCTCCACACCCATGTCGATCAGCGAGCCTTCCCTGCTGACACCCTTACCGTAGAGGATGTCGAACTCAGCCTGCTTGAACGGCGGGGCGCAGTTGTGAACGACAACGCCTTCCGCGATGAGGTTGTGCAGTTCCTCGACCTCAAGGTCGAACGTCCGTACCCGCCGCGTTGGCAGTACTTCTCGGATCGCCGAGTACCGGAGTTCTTCCGCCAGCACATCATGCAGAAACTTGTCATCCAAGGCATCCGCGAGCACCTGCACACGATCTCTACGGAGACGGCTGGCACCTAAGACCTGCTTCATTCCGCCACGAGGGTTCCCGGCGCCTGCACCGATCATTACTGCGGCCTCCTGCGCGGTCACGCCACGCTCGTCAAGGTAATTCAGCACGGCATCGGCCACCTCCGCGGCCAGATATGTTGCCTGCGATCCACGCCGCCGCCCCTGCATAGCCTCTGGAATCGCCTGAATAAGGGCGATACCACGCGGGCCCCACATCGGGACTGATTCTGCGAACGCTGTGACGTTCTCCATACCAGAAACCCTGACCTCGAATACTTGACGCCGGCCCTGGATCCGTCGACCATTGACGATACTCGGCCGCCTCTGGGTCGGATCGTAATCTCGAACGGTGCTCACGATACCGAATCGCAGTAGCAGCCAATGGATCTGGTGTGCGAGCTGTTCAGAGGTCGTCGTGTAACCGACCCGAAGCGCTCCGGTCTGTTCCCGGCTCACCCAGCCGTCATTCTCGAACAGGCCGAAGAGCAGGTTGCCGACAATATCGGCCGTGATATCTGGCTCGAAGAAGCAGTTCGGAATCGTCTTCTCCCATGCGAGCTTGCCGTAGATGCCGGCCTGCCGACAAAGGTCTACAACACCGTTGCGCTCGCCAGGTCGATGAGCGATCGCAAGTGACATACGCCCCTGCGGATGGGCGACACAACCGAGTTCCGCAGCGATTCGCGTCACGTCATCAATGAGTGCCTGCTCAACATTGATGAAGTTGACCGGAGTTTCACCCCCCACGTAGCCATCCCCGATCAGATAGCCAAGCAGCCGTGCATGATCCGCCGAAATCGGCGCACTGTCACCGAATCCATCGAAGCGCCGCGGTTGCGCCACCCGGTCTCCCTTGCGGAGTTCCCCGGCCTGGCGCCAGCCGTACTCTGTCAGCACCTTGTGATCGGGCGTCGCCCACACGTTTGTGCCACCGGCGATCCGCAACCCGATCACATCCTGCGTTCCCTGATCGAACCAGGACACCACGGGGCGCGCATGCAACGTTCCGTCCTTGGCCACAGCCAAGACATGGATTTGCTTCCGCTCATCGACAACATCCTCAATGCGATGTGTCGTACCGGTGACCGGATCGAAGATCCGAGTGCCCTCTGCGAGGCACTTGTTTTTGACGACCTTGACCCGGGTGCGGTTGCCGACCGCGTTGTTGCCGTCCTTGAGTGTCTCGATCCGGCGTACGTCCATGCGCACCGACGCGTAGAACTTCAAGGCCTTTCCACCCGTCGTGGTTTCGGGACTGCCGAATAGGATTCCGATCTTTTCGCGGAGCTGGTTGATGAAGATCGCCGTGGTTCCCGAATTGTTGAGCGCGCCGGTCATTTTCCGCAGTGCCTGGCTCATCAGCCGGGCCTGCAGTCCGACATGGCTGTCCCCCATCTCGCCTTCGAGTTCCGCGCGCGGCACCAGGGCCGCCACCGAGTCGATGACCAGGATGTCGAGCGCGCCGGAGCGGATCAGCATGTCGGCGATCTCCAGGGCCTGTTCACCGGTGTCGGGTTGACTGACCAGAAGGGAATCGGTGTCGACGCCGAGCCTCTTGGCGTAATCGGGGTCAAGGGCGTGCTCGGCGTCGATGAACGCCGCGACGCCGCCGGCGGCCTGGGCGTTGGCCACCGCGTGCAGTGCGACGGTGGTCTTACCCGAAGACTCTGGACCGTAGATCTCCACGACCCGGCCACGTGGCAGGCCGCCGATGCCTAAGGCCACGTCTAGTGCGATGGATCCGGTTGGAATGACCGAGATCGGTTGACGCATCTCGTCGCCGAGACGCATCACCGAGCCTTTGCCGTAGCTCTTTTCAATCTGGGCCATCGCCAGTTCGAGAGCCTTCTCGCGGTCGGGGGCTTGCGTCATGGTGCTTCTCCTATAGTCGGATGTGTTCGGTGACCGGTATCGGTCGGTTGGTCGTGACACTAGAGAAGGCCACCGACAAGTCGACATCGAGCGAACACTCACCACAGTAGCCGAACACCTGTTCGATTCAAGTGGACACGCCGTGCCGGGCGCCGAGTGCGGCAACATCGGCTACCGAAAGGCGCCGACGGGGCCTCTACAACCTGAGGAAACCGGTGTGAATCCGGTGCGGTCCCGCCACTGTGATCGGGAAGGGCACGCCCTGACCCGAGAGCCAGATACTCACCGTCGGCGCTTCCTCAAGACAAGCTGGGGCGGATCTCCCCAGAGAGGGTGGTCGCGCATAAATGGACATCTCTGCCGAGCTGGCCGAAATCTCTTCCTACAGAGGGTTTTTCGCGCTGACCGTGGGCGGCGACGCGGCGGGATGGCATCCGGTCAGGCAGTCCTACGCCGACGGCTGCGCCGATTTGATCGACGCCACCGTCCGGCGCTATCACACGACGCACGTGCGGATCGGCGCCTCGCTGGTTCATCTCGGCCATGCCAGCCGACTGTGGTCACCCGTACTCGCGTGCGCGCTGGGCCACGGCGTCGTTCCAGACCTCAAAGACCTGCAACGCGCCGACGACGGGGCGCAACTGCGAATGCCCGAACCCCTCGGAGAAGCCGTCGACTCACCTTCAGCGGACTTGTTGTACCGCATCGTCGTGCAACAACATATGGAACCGTTCGCCGCCGGTTTGCGGGTCGAGCTGGCGCCCGCCCTGCTGGCCGGCAACATTGCGTCCGCACTGGTCGGCGCGTCCCGGGCTTTGCTTTCGGCGCGGCCCGACCTGCGCCGCTCGATCGTCAGGATCACGAACTCGCTACTGGACACCGGCATGTTGGCCGGATCCGGCATGATCACCAGCTTGCATCTGGTCTTCAGGCGTCGCAGCTGCTGCCTGGTCTATCGCGTCCCCGGAAGGTCGGTTTGCGGCGATTGCGTGTCTCGCCGGACACCGCGGTCGAAGCGGAGATAAGCATCGGCCGAAGCCCGACTCACCACTGGTCGCGGGGCACGTCGAAGTCGACGCACAACGCCCGCCAGATGTCGCGGGGCTCGCAACCCTCCTCGATGGCCTGGGCGGCGGTCCGGCCTCCGAACCCGGTCAGCACATGGTCTACCAGCACCGATGCGCCGTACACGGCGCCGAATCGCAGGACAACCCGTTCGTTGAACTCCGTCAGCCGCACGCCAGCCAACATACCCAGCGGGTTACCCCGCTAAAGCAAGCGCTTCGTGGCACACCCGCACCGGATCGGCGACGCCTGCGATGCTGGCAGCGGCCGTTTGCGCGGCCTCCCGGTAGCTGGGCGACGACAGCACCTCGTTAGCCGCGGCCACCAGCGCGTCGGCGGTCAGCGGCCGAATCAGCCGCGCACTCCCCTGACGTACCACCCGGTTAGCTATTTCCCACTGATCCCCTCCGCCGGGAACCACAACCAGCGGCACCCCGGCCAGCAGCGTCTTGGCCACCATCCCGTGACCACCGCCGCAGATCACCAGGTCGGCATGCGTCAATAACTCAGCCTGACGTCCCAGCCCGACCACCCCCCACGGCGGCACCGTCAGATCCGCACCGCCCAGACGGGACACCACCAGGCGCGATCCCGCCGGCAGCGTCTCACCCGGCAGCAGGCATTCCAGGGCGACTTCGGCCAACCCTGAGGTCCCGGTTAACGCGGTCGAGGGCGCGACCACCACCACCGGCCCTGAGCCGGGCGGGATCTGAAGCACACGATCGGTCGGCTCGAAGTGCAACGGCCCCACCACGACGGCCTCGACCGGCCAGTCCGGGCGAGGGACCTCCAGCGCGGGCAGCGTGGCGATCAGCCGTCGCAGCGGCCCGGGGTCACGGGCCGGCAGTCCGATCTCGACCCGCACGGCCTCGCGCTGACGCAGGCCGGCACGCCAGGATCGGGCCGTGAGCGCCCGCATCGTGGCGTCCCGCAGCCGGCCGCGGATACCGGTGCCGGGCGCCAGTCCACTGCCTACCGGCGGCAATCCCTTGGACGGCAGATAAAGCGGATGCGGGTCGAGTTCAATCCACGGGATTCCCAGCAGCTCGGCGGCCATGCCGCCGCCCGCGGTGATGACGTCGGATACCACCAGGTCGGGCGCTAGGTCACGCAGGGCCGGCACGTTGAGCACGGCCATCCGCGCGGCACGGCGGTGGATTCTGGCCCCGGCGTCGAGGTCGTCGTCGAGGGCCGCGAGACCGTCGAGCACGACCGCGTCGATGCCGGCGAGGCGGGCGGCGTCGATCCATTGCTCCCCGGTGAACAGCGTGGGCGTATCGCTGACTTCGCCGAAGCGTTGGCACAGCGCTATCGCGGGAAACGAGTGCCCGGGATCCGGCCCGGCGACCACGGCGACACGCATCGGCCCTACCCTGCCACAGCGCCCGACCGGCCCGCTCGCCTACGCTGGCAACCATGACCGAGTTGACTGGGACGGCCGTCGCGAACACTCGGACGGTCGAGGGCTTCCTGAACGCCCTGCAAGACGCGGATTACAAAACCGCAGATGCCGCATTGGATGACAACCTCGTCTACGAGAACGTCGGACTGCCGACGATCCATGGCCGCGCCAGAGCAATGAAGCTGTTTCGCCAGATGGACGGCCGTGCCGCGTTCGAGGTCAAGATCCACCGCATTGCCGCCGACGGTGCGGCGGTGCTCACCGAACGCACCGATGCGCTGATCTTCGGCCCGCTGCGGCTTCAGTTCTGGGTGTGCGGCGTGTTCGAGGTCCACAACGGGAAAATCACGCTCTGGCGCGACTACTTCGACTTCTTCGACATGTTCAAGGCGACCGTACGTGGTCTGGCAGCGCTGGTGCTGCCCTCACTCAAAGCGACGTTTTAGCCCGGCAGGGAGACGGTATGAGCCAGGACGCAAGCCGCACGCGGCCCAATGCCGTTCAGTATGTCCGCTATTGCTGCGGGGGTCGGCTGCCCGACTCGATGCGGGATTGGGTTCGCAACGACCTGGCCGGCAAGGGCGCTGCCGCCCGGATGATGGTCCGCGTCGCGGTGCCGGCGGTGCTGGTGCTCACCCCGTTCTGGTTGATCCCGACGACGCTCGATGTTCACCTGAGCATGACGCTGCCGATACTGATCCCGTTCGTCTATTTCTCGCATGCGCTCAACAAGGTGTGGCGCCGTCACATATTGGCCGTACACAACCTGGACCCAGACCTTGTCGACGAACTCGCCCGCAAACGCGACGCCCACATCCATCAGGCATACATCGAACGCTACGGCCCGCGACCCGAAGCAACCCCACCGCAGCACCCGTCGCCGAGTCCGGACACTCGGGGCTAGCTTCGGGGCATTCCCCCGAGCTCGTCGAACGCCTGGGCCCAACCGACCAGGCTATCAGTAGCCCCGGCCAACTCAGCGCGATAACGCTGCTGCGAAGCAGCTAACCCAGCCCCGGCATCGCCGTTTGCCGAGGACACCAATTGTGCTGCGGCAGTGACCATTTCGTTGTACTGACGAACGCCGGCACTCAACTGCGCGGTGAACGCGTTAATGGTGGGCACCAGATATGACCGCGATGATTCGGAGTACTGGGCCGCCCGCTCCATCGACACCACCTCTGCGGCGGTGGCCGCCATCGCCGCGGAGGTCTTATTGGCCGCCGCGGTCAAGTCACGGATTTCGGCTGCCGGCAACATGGAACCCCGCTCCATCACGCCCAGCAGTGAGAAGAAGCCGCGTTCGGAGGCGCCCAGCGCGGACATCGCGGGTCGCGCTGCCGACCCGGGCGGCGGCAGCCGACGGACTCCTGTGGGCCGGCGCGCCGGCAGCGGCTCCGATCGCAGCCAGCGGTAGCGAAGCAGCAACAAGGTCGCCGCAATCGCCTGCACCACCGCGATCAGGCCGGTGATCTCCAGCAGCAACGCGAACCAGCCCCAGGCCGCCAGCAGCGCTGTCACCACTGTCCAAAACAGACACCCGGCGGCAAATATCAGGCCCCACCGCAGCGCGCGGCGGCGGCGGCGCAGCAGCCGTGCACGCGGATCCGTGGCGGCGCTGATCTTCTGGGCCACCAAGTCGGAAAGCTCGGTGGCGGTGTCCAAGCCACGCTGCAGCAACGCGCGCCAAGGCCCGCGCTGAGTCGTATTCACCGCCATCTGAAGACCGTCCGCCGTATTACTGGCCAAGGGGCTTGTCGGCAACTGCCCCGCCAGTGCTCTCGGCGGGCGCAGGAGTGGCTGGAGTGGCACCGGGAGCAGCAGATGTTCCACCGGTCGGCAAAGCTTCGCCGCGCATCGACGCGCGGATCTGCTCCAACCGGGAATGACCGGCCATCTGCACGCTGGCCTGCTCGATCTCGAGCATGCGGCCCTGCACGGAACCCCGCGCAAGTTCGGCCGCACCGACCGCGTTGGCGTACCGGCGTTCGATCTTGTCGCGTACCTCGTCGAGGCTCGGCGTGTTGCCCGGAGCGGCGATCTCGTTCATCGACCGCAGCGATGCGCTGACCTGTTCCTGCATCTTCGCCTGTTCGAGCTGGCTGAGCAGCTTGGTGCGTTCCGCGATTTTCTGCTGCAGCACCATCGAGTTCTGTTCGACGGCCTTTTTGGCCTGAGCCGCTGCGGACAGCGCCTGATCGTGCAGCGTCTTGAGGTCTTCGACGCTCTGCTCGGCGGTCACCAGCTGGGCCGCGAACGCCTCGGCGGCGTTGTTGTACTCGGCGGCCTTGGCGGCGGCGCCGGCGGCGGTGGCCTGGTCGGCCAACGTCAGGGCCTGACGCACGTTGACCTGAAGCTTTTCGATGTCCGCGAGCTGCCGGTTGAGCCGCATCTCCAGTTGCCGCTGGTTGCCGATCACTTGTGCCGCCTGTTGGGTCAGCGCCTGATGGGTGCGCTGCGCTTCCTCAATGGCCTGCTGAATCTGCACTTTGGGGTCGGCGTGCTCGTCAATTTTCGCGTTGAACAACGCCATGAGATATTTCCACGCTTTGACGAACGGATTGGCCATGAGTTCGCTCCGCCTTCACCTTCTTGTGTGCCGGATGGGCCTTGGATAGGGCTCAGTTGAGCTCAGCAGCTCACCCTGTCGCTCAATTTAACGGGTCGGCGCCAATCGCCCCACCCCTCGCACTGGATCGGGTCGGCCGGTGCGCCCCGGCACTCAGGCCACCGCCAGCGACGCCACCGGCGGAATGACGACCTTGGTGCTGGCATCGATGGTGCTACCGCTTGCCGTGCGGTAAGCCGCGCGTTCCTCGAGCGCCATCCGCTCGCCGGCGTTGGTGAGGACCGTCGACAGCGGGACCTCCAACGCATCACAGATCGCGTTGAGCAGCTCACTGGAGGGCTCCTTGCGACCGCGCTCCACCTCCGATAGATACCCGAGGCTCACCCGCGCTGAATGGGACACCTCACGCAGCGTCCGGCCCTGTGACGTTCGGGCCCGGCGCAGCACGTCGCCGATGACCTCGCGCACCAATGGCGGCATCCTGCTCTCCTTCGTCCAGTCAGGCCTGCTCAGCACGTAATCGACCCCTATTCGGCAGGCACTCACTAGGTGAACGCCAGCAGCGGCGGTGTTGGTTCCCGTTCGATCACGACACTTGGTCGGAATTAGCCTTGGCACGGCCCGGATGCGTCTGACTCGTCCTGAGTGGTTCGGCGAACCTCCCTAACGGTCGACACCACATAGTCGACACCGGTGACCACCGTGAGCACGATGGCGGCGCCCATCACCACCGCTGCCGCCACCCGGAACGCTCCCGACAGTGGCAATACGAACAACCCGATCGCCAACGCCTGGACCGCGGTCTTGAGTTTGCCGCCCCAACTGGCCGGAATGACGCCGCGGCGAATCACAGCCAACCGCAGCAGGGTCACCCCGAGCTCGCGGGTCAGGATCAGCACCGTGACCCACCACGGCAAGTCACCAAGCATCGACAGTCCGATCAGCGCCGACCCGATCAGCGTCTTGTCCGCGATCGGATCGGCGAACGCGCCGAATTCAGTTGCCATGCCGTAGTTGCGGGCCAGCAAGCCGTCTAACCGATCGGTAATGCAAGCAAGCGCGAAAACCACGAAAGCCACTATGCGGAATGCGATTTCGTGGCCATCCCCAGCGAACAAGGCGAGCAGGAAAATCGGAACCAGCACCAGCCGCAACAAAGTCAGCGTATTGGCGAGGTTGGCGATATGGGCGCGACCTACCATCGGACCCGTTTGAGGCTGCCCCGACACGGCAACAGAATAACGGTTGACCAGCGCAGCCGTCCCTGATGTCGATACTGTTAGCCGTGACCGAAAGTCCACGGGATTACCGGCCGGTGGTCCGGCGCGCGCGAACATCTGATGTCCCCGCGATCAAACAACTCGTCGACACGTATGCGGGAAGGATCCTGCTGGAAAAAAACCTGGTGACGCTCTATGAGGCCGTCCAGGAATTCTGGGTGGCCGAATGCCCCGACTTTCCGGGCAAAGTGGTCGGTTGCGGGGCGCTGCACGTGTTGTGGTCTGATCTCGGCGAGATCCGAACCGTCGCGGTCGACCCGGCGACGACCGGCCACGGTATCGGCCACGCGATCGTCGATCGGCTGTTGGAAGTCGCTCGCGAGCTCCAGCTGGAGCGGCTGTTCGTGTTGACCTTCGAGACCGAGTTCTTCGGCAAGCACGGCTTCACCGAGATCGAGGGCACGCCGGTCACCGCCGAGGTGTACGAAGAAATGTGCCGCTCCTACGACGTCGGCGTCGCCGAATTCCTGGATCTGAGCTACGTCAAGCCGAATATCCTGGGCAACTCCCGGATGCTGCTGGTGTTGTAATGCGCCGAACGTGAACTCATTGCGAGAAATTTCAGCCGATTTTTCGCAGTGAGTTCACGTTCGGCGCTAACCGCCGTCGGATCCACCCAGGCCCCGGATCGCGGCCAGCGTCGCGGCCAGCTCGTCGGGCTTGACCATCACCTCGCGCGCCTTGGATCCCTCGCTGGGCCCGACGATGCCGCGGGTCTCCATCAGATCCATCAACCGGCCGGCTTTGGCAAAGCCGACGCGCAGCTTGCGCTGCAGCATCGAGGTGGAGCCGAACTGGCTGGACACCACCAGCTCGACGGCCTGCAGGAATACATCCATGTCGTCGCCGATGTCTGAATCGACATCGGTGCGCTCACTGCTGGGCTTGGCAGTGGTAACACCTTCGGTGTATTCGGGTTCGGCCTGGTCTTTGCAGGCGTTGACGACGGCGTGGATCTCCTCGTCGGTGATGAACGCGCCCTGCAACCGGACGGGTTTGTTCGCGCCCATCGGCAGGAACAGGCCGTCGCCCATCCCGATCAGCTTTTCCGCGCCGGCCTGGTCCAGGATCACCCGGCTGTCGGTGAGCGACGACGTGGCAAATGCCAGCCGGGACGGCACGTTGGTCTTGATGAGCCCGGTGACCACATCGACCGACGGGCGCTGGGTGGCCAGCACCAGGTGGATGCCCGCGGCGCGGGCTTTCTGGGTGATCCGCACGATGGCGTCTTCGACGTCACGCGGCGCGGTCATCATCAGGTCGGCCAGCTCGTCGACGATCGCCACGACGTATGGGTAGGGCCGGTACTCACGCTGACTGCCCAGCGGCGCCGTGATCGCACCGGAGCGCACCTTGTCGTTGAAGTCGTCGATGTGGCGCACCCGCGACGCCTGCATGTCCTGGTAGCGCTGCTCCATCTCCTCGACCAGCCACGCCAGCGCAGCCGCCGCCTTCTTCGGCTGGGTGACGATCGGAGTGATCAGATGCGGAATGCCTTCATATGGCGTCAGTTCCACCATCTTCGGGTCGATCAGGATCATCCTGACCTCTTCGGGAGTGGCCCGGGTCAGCAGCGACACGAGCATCGAGTTGACGAAGCTGGACTTACCGGATCCGGTGGAGCCGGCGACCAACAGGTGCGGCATCTTGGCCAGGTTGGCCGAGATGAAATCCCCTTCGATGTCCTTGCCCAGCCCGATCACCAGCGGGTGGTGGTCGCGGCGAGTCGAAGGCGCGGTGAGCACGTCGGCCAGCCGCACCATTTCCCGGTCGGTGTTGGGCACCTCGATACCCACCGCGGACTTGCCCGGGATCGGGGCCAGCATGCGGACACTCTCGGTGGCCACCGCGTAGGCGATGTTGCGCTGCAGCGCGGTGATCTTCTCCACCTTGACGCCGGGGCCCAGCTCGACCTCGTATCGGGTGACGGTGGGCCCGCGGGTGCAGCCGGTGACGGCCGCGTCGACCTTGAACTGGGTGAGCACCTCGCCGATAGCGGTGGCCATGTGGTTGTTGACGGTACTGCGTTTCTTCGGCGGGTCCCCCGCCACCAGCAGGCTCAGCGACGGCAGCGTGTAGGGGCCCTCGATGACCCGGTCCAGCTCGCCCTGCTTTCCCGCGGATCGGCCGCGACGGCGGCTCCGCGCGGCAGGTTCCGGAACGGTGGGAATGTCATCTTCGAGAGGGACCTGCGCAGAATCGGCCGACGGCCACGGCTGTGGCTCGTTTTCAGGGTGAAAAGACGCGTCATCGTAGCAACCGTCGGAAAAGTCTTCGCGCGCTCCGATGTCTGCATCGTCGGCGAACTCGTCGCCGTAGTCATCGTATTCAGCCTCGTCGGCGTAATCACATCCGAACAGCCGGGTGCCGAACATGGCACGCACCGCATCGGGCACCTCGCGGATCGTGGTCCCGGTCAACAACAGCAGCCCGAACAGCGCGCCGAGGAACAACAGCGGCGCGGCGATCCAGGCCGTCAACCCGTCCGACAGCGGCCCTCCGATGGCAAACCCGATGAATCCTCCCGCGCGGCGCCGTAATTCGGGATCTTCGGGCGAACCGGACCACAGGTGGCGTAGCCCGAGAAGCGAAAGAGCGATCAAGCTCGCGCCAAGGATCAGCCTGGGCCGCGCATCGGGGTTGGGCCGGGTCCGCATCAAAGTCACCGCCACCGCCGCAGTGACCACTGGGAGCACCAGGACAGCCGAGCCGATGAATGTCCGGAGCACGGCGTCGACCCACGCGCCGATCGGCCGAGCGGCGTCGAACCACGAGCTCGCGGCGACCACAACGGCAAGGCCGAGCAGAACCAGCGCGATTCCGTCGCGGCGATGTCCGGGCTCGATGCCGCGGGCCCGCCCGATCGACCGCGCCGCACCGCCGGTGCCCCGTGCCGCCATCAGCCAGGTGGCGCGCATGGCCCGGCCGCAGGTCAGCCCGGCGGCGACCAGCAGCGACCGGTTACGCCGTTTGGCGTGCCTGGTCACCCTTCTGCGGGATGCTGCTGGTCGCGCACTTCGGGACCGGGCCTTTGACCTGCTCGTTCGGGCCCCGGAGCGGGCGACGGTCTTACTAGCCATGTCGCCAAGGGTAGTCGCAAACACATCATCTGCACCACCCGCCACACTGGCAACGCTCTCCCCCAGTTGGCCCGATCGTCAGGACGCGTGGGTAGGGTGACAACCGGTGATAAAAGTCACGCCGTCACCTACCCCCGCAGCTCCCAGGAGGCCCTGGCATGCCCGTCGTCGTCGCCACCTTGACCATCAAACCTGAATCGGTCGACACCGTCCGCAACATCCTCACGCGCGCGGTCGAGGAAGTGCACGGCGAACCCGGCTGCCGGTTGTACTCGCTGCACCAGACCGGCGAGACCTTCGTGTTCGTCGAGCGATGGGCCGATCCCGAAGCACTCGAGGTGCACAGCACCACGCCCGCGGTCACCAAGATGGTCATGGCGGCCGGCGAGCACCTGGCCGGAGCGATGGACGTCAAGATGCTGCAGCCGGTTCCCGCGGGCGATCCGGACAAAGGACTGCTACGCCGGTGACCGACCGGTCGCCCGACGGGCCACTAAAAGGCCAAGTCGCGCTCATCACCGGAGCCGCGCGCGGCCAGGGCCGCGCACACGCGGTTCGACTGGCCGCCGACGGCGCGAGCGTGATCGCAGTCGACCTGTGCGAGCAGATCGCCAGCGTCCCGTATCCACTGGCTACCCCGGACGACCTGGCGGCCACCGTCAAGCTCGTCGAGGACACCGGCTCTCGCATCGTGGCCAAACAGGGCGACGTACGCGATCGCGGATCGCTGTCGGCCGCAGTGCAGGCGGGCCTCGATGAGTTCGGCCGACTCGACATTGTCGTGGCCAACGCCGGTATCGCTCCCATGCAATCGGGCGGTGACGGCTGGCGCGACGTCATCGACGTCAACCTCACCGGCGTTTTCCACACTGTGGAGACCGCGATACCGACCATGATCTCTCAGGGCGCCGGCGGATCGATCGTGCTGATCAGTTCGGCCGCGGGACTGGCCGGCATCGGCAGTGCCGATGCCGGTTCCATCGGCTATGCCGCCGCCAAGCACGGGGTGATCGGCTTGATGCGCGTGTACGCGAATTTGCTTGCAAAGCACAGCATCCGGGTCAACTCGATACATCCGTCCGGTGTAAACACCCCGATGATCAACAACGAATTCACTCGGCAGTGGCTTGCCGACCTGGCCGCGGCCTCCGATTCGCCGCCGGACATGGGCAACGCGTTGCCGGTGCAGGTTCTGCAGCCCGATGACATCGCCAACGCCGTAACGTGGTTGGTATCCGACCAGGCTCGCTACATCACCGGCGTTACCTTGCCGGTCGACGCGGGCTACGTGAACAAGTAGCAAGCTGATGGCACGAAATCCTGTGGCGCAGACCGCCTTCGGCCCAATGGTGTTGGCGGCCGTCGAGCAAAATGAGCCACCCGGCCGCCGCCTGATCGATGACGACCTCGCGGACCTGTTTTTGCCGGCCCCACTGCGATGGCTCGTCGCTGCGACCCGGTCGGCGCCGGTTCGCCGCCTGATGATCCGCGGATCGGAGTGGTCCGGCCCCGGGCTGTGGGCCAATCTGGCCTGCCGTAAGCGCTTCATCGCCGACAAGCTCAACGAAGCGCTCGACGACATCGACGCGGTTGTCATCCTCGGCGCCGGATTGGATACCCGCGCTTACCTGCTGACGCGACAGGTCCGCATCCCGGTCTTCGAAGTAGACCTGCCGGTCAACATCGCCAGGAAAGCCGAAACGGTCCGGCGGGTGCTGGGCGAGCTTCCGCTGTCGGTTCGGTTGGTGGCACTGGACCTTGAGCGCGATGACCTGCTCACCTCGTTGGCCGAGCACGGGTATCGCACCGATTACCGGGCCTTTTTCATTTGCGAAGGCGTTACCCAATACCTTTCCGAAAAGACCGTCCGGCGGACCTTAGAGGGACTACGGGCGGCTGCCCCCGGTAGCCGATTGGTGTTCACCTACGTCCGCAGGGACTTCATCGACGGGACGAATCGGTATGGCACCCGGACTCTGTACCGCAACGTCCGCCAGCGCCGGCAACTATGGCATTTCGGCCTGCAGCCCGATCAGGTCGCGCAGTTTATCGCCGAATACGGGTGGCGGCTGGTGGAGCAGGCCGGTCCCGATGAACTTGTCCAGCGCTACCTGAAGCCCACCGGCCGCAAACTCCAGGCCTCGCAGCTGGAATGGTCGGCCTACGCGAAGAAGACGAAGACCTAGCGGCGGGATTCAGATCTCGATGACCGTCGGCACGATCATCGGCTGCCTACGGTAGGTTTCGCCCACCCACTTGCCGATGCTGCGGCGCACGCCCTGGGCGATCCGGATCGGATCGGTCACGTTGGCGGCGACCAGCGACTCCAGCTCCACCTCGACCTTGCGCACGGCGGGCTCGAGCGCCTTGGGGTCTTCGGAGAATCCGCGTGAATGTAGTTGCGGCGCAACCACGGGACGCCCGGTGCCGCGCTTCACCACCACGGTCACCGCGACGAAACCCGACGACAAAATGAGCCGCTCACCCAAGGTGATATCGCCGACATCGCCGGTGATCAGACCGTCGACGAACATCTTGCCGACTGGCACCGCTCCGGCGACTGAGGCCTTGCCGGCAACCAGGTCGACGCTGACACCGTTCTCGGCCAGCAGAATTGACTCCTGCGGCACTCCGGTGCGGGCCGCCAGCTTGGCGTTGGCGCGCAGCATCCGCCAGGTCCCGTGCACCGGCATGACGTGGCGCGGCCGCACCCCGTTGTACAGGAACAGCAGCTCACCGGCGTAGGCGTGGCCTGAAACATGCACCCGGGCTTGGGCATTGGTGACGACGCGAGCTCCGATCTTGGACAGCGCGTCGATAACACCGTAGACCGCCTCCTCGTTGCCGGGGATCAGCGACGATGACAACACGACGAGGTCACCTGCGGTCAACGTGATGCTGCGATGCTCGCCGCGCGACATCCGCGACAACGCCGACATCGGCTCGCCCTGGGTGCCGGTGGTGATCAGCACCACCTTCTCGGGCGCCATAATCTCGGCGGCGGAGATGTCGATCAGGTCGGAATCGTCCACCCGCAAGAAACCCAGTTCCCGGGCGATGCCCATGTTGCGCAGCATGGATCGCCCGACGAACGACACCCGTCGGCCCAATGCCACCGCGGCATCGATGATCTGTTGCACCCGGTCCACATTGGAGGCGAAGCACGCCACGATGACGCGGCCGTCGGCGCCCCGGATCAGCCGGTGCAGCGTCGGGCCCACCTCGCTTTCCGACGGCCCGACACCGGGGATCTCGGAGTTGGTCGAGTCGCACAGGAACAGGTCCACACCGGCGTCGCCCAGCCGGGATATGGCAGGCAGGTCGGTGGGCCGGCCGTCCAGCGGTAGTTGGTCGAGCTTGATGTCACCGGTGTGCAAAACGGTTCCCGCCCCCGTGTAGACCGCAATGGCCAGCGCGTCCGGGATGGAGTGGTTGACGGCGAAGTATTCGCAGTCGAACACGCCGTGCCTGGTGCTCTGGCCCTCGGCGACCTGGACGAACACCGGCTTGATGCGGTGCTCGCGGCATTTCGCGGCGACCAGCGCCAAGGTGAACTTCGACCCGACGACGGGGATGTCCGGTCGCAGCTTGAGCAGGAATGGGATCGCCCCGATGTGGTCCTCGTGCGCATGGGTCAGCACCAGCGCCTCGATGTCGTCGAGCCGGTCCTCGATATGGCGCATGTCCGGCAAGATCAGATCGACACCCGGCTCGTCGTGGGTGGGAAACATCACCCCGCAGTCGATGATCAGCAACCGGCCCAGGTGCTCGAAAACCGTCATATTGCGGCCGATTTCGCTGATGCCGCCCAGCGCGGTGACCCGCAACCCGCCCGGAGCCAGAGGACCGGGTGGGGCAAGGTCTTCGTTCACCTTTGACTCACCGCAGCACCGAGGCCGCGCGCATATCGGCGGCCAACGCAGCCATCTGCTCGGGCGTTGCCGGCATTTGCGGCAGCCGCGGGTCACCGACGGCGATACCCTGCAGGCGCAGACCCGCCTTCGACATCGTCACCCCGCCCAGGCGCGCCATCGCGTTGCACAACGGGGCGAGTGCGACGTTGACCTTTCGGGCGGTGGCGATGTCCCCGGAAGCGAAGGCGGACAACAACTCTCGCAGCTGGCCCGCTGCCAGATGGGAAATCACGCTGATGAAGCCGGTGGCACCCATCGTCAGCCAGGGCAGATTCAGCGCATCGTCGCCCGAGTAGTAGGCCAGTCCAGTTTCGGCCATCACCTGGCCACCGCTATGCAGATCACCTTTGGCGTCCTTGACGCCGACGATATTCGGGTGCGACGCCAGCGCGCGGATGGTGTCGGGCTCGATCGGCACCACCGAACGCCCGGGAATGTCGTAGAGCAGCACCGGCAGCCCGGTCGCGTCGGCGACGGTGGTGAAATGCGCGATCAACCCGGTCTGTGGCGGCTTCGAGTAGTACGGCGTGACCACCAGGAGTCCGTGCGCACCTTCGGCCGCGCAGGCCTTGGCCAGCCGGACGCTGTGAGCGGTGTCATAGGTGCCCGCGCCGGCGATGATGCGGGCCCGGCCACCCACCGCCTCCAGCACGACACGCAACAGCTCGCGTTTCTCGTCGTCAGTGGTGGTCGGCGACTCGCCGGTGGTTCCCGAGACCACCAGGCCGTCGCACCCCGCGTCCACCAGGTGGTTCGCCAGTTGCGCCGCGGCGGCGGTGTCAAGCGAGCCATCGGCGCCAAAGGGTGTGACCATCGCGGTCAGCAGGGTTCCCAACCGTGCGGGGACATCGAATCCGGCGGCGCTCACCGTCCCAGATTACCTGGCGGGTGCCAAGCTTTTTAGCATCCGCGCGAGCGCGTGTGTTCGTACGGCGAGCGAAGGTGCCCTTTTCGTCGACGCCATCGTGCGCGCTGGGCTAATGGCTCGGGAGTCCCAGGAGTCACCGAAAATCTCAGGTATGCCGATGTGCCCGCCTGCCAGCGACAGCCCGGTCCTAGCCGCAACAGCCAAGATCTTTGTCGCTATGAGCCGGGCAAAGGTCCACCAGGCCCCATCGGGTGACTGCAGTGACAGATGAGGATTCTGGCTCAGGCTTCGGTGGCTAACGGACTGGTGGCGACCTCGGTGCCGTCGGCCAGGGTGGAGATCTCGAAGTCGGCGAACACCGCGGGTGCCACATCGGCGAGCTGGCGCAGACACTCGATGGCCAGCCGGCGGATTTCCACGTCTGCGTGCTCGCTGGCGCGCATGGCGATGAAGTGCCGCCATGCCCGGTAGTTTCCGGTCACGACGATGCGGGTTTCGGTGGCGTTGGGCAGCACAGCGCGAGCGGCTTGACGCGCCTGCTTGCGCCGCAGAACGGCCCTATTCCCGGCGGGCTCGCCCGCCATGAACTTGGCTTCCAGCTTGGCCAGCAGCTCGATGTAGGTGGCGCGGCCGGCGTCGGCGGCGTCGGTCAGGATCCGCTGCAGTTCGGGGTCGTCGTCCATGCCCGGTGGGATAACGACCCGCGAATCCCCTTCCGGCACATAGCGTTGCGACAGCTGCGAGTAGGAGAAATGCCGATGCCGGATCAGCTCGTGCGTGCACGACCGCGAGATGCCGGTGATGTAGAACGACACACTCGCGTGCTCGAGCACCGAAAAGTGCCCGACGTCGATGATGTGCTTGATGTAGCCGGCGTTGGTCGCGGTTTTGGGATTGGGCTTCGACCAGCTCTGATAGCACGCCCGGCCGGCGAACTCGGTCAGCGCGGGGCCCCCGTCGGCGTCGGTGGTCCACGGCACGTCCGGCGGCGCCAGGAACTCGGTCCTGGCGATCAGTTGCACGCGGAGCGGCGCGGTCTGGGCCACGGCGCTCACCTTAACGTTGCGGGTCGCAGACCCGATCTGAGGTAGGGCACCAGCATGCGCAGGGCGCGGGAGGCTGCGCATATGGTGGTATGGTCGAAGTGATACGGTTAGCCATATGAAGACCACCGTCAATCTTCCCGATGGGCTCGTGCGCGAGGCGCAGGAACTCGCCCGCCGCGAGCGGACGACGCTGCGCGAGTTGATCGAGACCGGCCTGCGCGCCGTGGTCAAGCAACGCTCCAGTGCCGCGTCTTTCGTGCTGACCGACGCCAGCGTCGACGGTCGGGGATTACAGCCAGAGTTCCGCGGCGCGTCGTGGGAGAAGGTTCGCGACGAGATCTATGGCCACCAGGCGTGATTGCCGTCGACACCAACATCCTGGTGTATGCCCATCGGCGAGACGCCGAGTTCCACTCCGCTGCGGCCGAGCGGATCAAGCTACTCGCCGAAGGCAAGTCCGCGTGGGCGATTCCCTGGCCATGCCTGCACGAGTTCTTCGCAATCAGCACGCATCCGAGGATCTACGACCCGCCTAGCACCCAAAGCCAAGCAATAGCACAAATCGATGCCTGGCTGGCTTCGCCTTCGCTGTCCGTGCTCAGCGAGTCCGCAGGCTACTGGGACCGACTGAAGACGACGCTCACGGCGGGAAAGGTCATCGGATCGATGGTGCACGACGCGCGGATAGCCGCTTTGTGCGCGGCACACGGCGTGCGCGAGTTGTGGTCGGCCGACCGCGATTTCGGACGATTTGGTTCTGCGATCTCGGTAAAGAATCCCTTGGTCGGCTGACCGACCGTGAGCGTCTGGCGGCTCGACTGAGTCGCACATCTGTATGCGCAGCAAACGTTGTAATATTTCAGAACGAAGTTCTTAGCATCGGCAATCGCATCCTGGGACTGCGGTTGGATGATCGCGGCGTGGGCCTGGTCGAGGTATTCGGCCGGGACGTCGGGATTGAGTTCGCGCATCTTGTTGAGCATGCGGCCGACCAAGACAACGTCATCCCACGACTGCCGGCCACCCTCAGCGCCCGGAGCGATCTGTGTTCCGCTGAGCTTCCGCCATTCGCGTTCGCCGAGCGTGTCCACCGCGAGCTGTTCCCGGTCGGCTTCACTGAATCCAGTCATTGGTCTTCCCCTTGGTGCATGAGGCTTCCGGGCTCGTCAGCCGGCTCGGCTTCGAGTTCTTCGACTGTCGGCAGGCTGGATTCGAGTTCGGCAGGCAGGCTCTAGGTAATAGCGGTCTTCCACTCCGCTACACCGATCGGCGCGGTGTGACCGCGAAGGGCATACTCGGCGACGACGTTGTTCTTCGTTTTGCACAAAATCAGCCCAATGGTCGGCTTGTCGTCGGTGTGCCGCAGCAGGTCATCTACCGCGGCCATGTATGTACCGAGTTGCCCCAGATAGCTGGGATCGAAGTCACCGACCTTCAGTTCGATCACCACGAAGCAGCACAGCTTCAGGTGATAGAACCAACATCTTCGCTCAGATTGCTTCCCGAATCATTGGAATGCCTTCGGGGACGAAGTTCTTCGCGGAGACAACAGATCCGAACGGCCCCGTCGCGAATGCCGACAGCTTATCTGCGCCGAGTTCTCCGAGCGCAACGACCGCGGACTCATCCATCAATCCGCTCCAACTGCTCGCGCACAACCTTCTCCAACCGCGCTGACTCGTCGAAAGCCGCCAACAGCTCCTTCGTCAGCCTCGCAATCTTCTCGTCGATAGGCTCGCCATCGTCTTCGACATCTGGCGCCCCGACGTACCGGCCCGGCGTGAGCGCATAATCAGCAGCCTTGATGTCGGCCAATGTCGCCGACTTGCAGAATCCCGGAATACCCTCATAGATAAGACCTTTCGCGGCAGCAGACGCAGACCCGCGCCAGGCGTGATAAGTGTCGCCGATCCGTACAATTTCCTCGTTCGTCAGCGCACGCTCGGCTCGGTCCACCATGTAGCCGAGTTCGCGAGCGTCGATGAACAGCACCTGCCCCGTGCGGTCGAACGAACCCTGCTTACCCGCTGTCTTGTCCTTGGCGAAGAACCACAGGCACACCGGGATTCCAGTGCTACGGAACAGCTGGGTCGGCAGTGCGACCATGCAGGACACCAAGTCGGCTTCGACAATCTGAGCGCGAATATCACCTTCTCCGTTGGAGTTCGACGACATTGAACCGTTGGCCATCACCACCCCGGCCTTTCCGCCCGGCGCCAGCTTGGATAAGATGTGTTGGATCCAGGCGTAGTTGGCGTTGTTGGCAGGTGGCACACCGAAGCGCCAGCGTGGGTCTTCTTCATTGCGCGACCAATGCTTGATGTTGAACGGCGGGTTGGCCATCACGTAGTCCATCTGCACATCGGCATGCTGGTCGCGGGCGAAGGTATCGCCCCACCGCGCACCAAGGCCTTTGTTGTCAACACCGTGAATGGCGAGGTTCATTTTGGCAATCCGCCAGGTCTCTTCGATGCTTTCCTGGCCGTAGATCGAGATGTCCTTTGGATCGCCATCGTGTTCGTAGATGAACTTCTCCGTCTGTACGAACATGCCGCCGGACCCGCAGCACGGGTCATACACCCGACCCTTCGACGGTTCGAGCACCTCGACGATCACCTTGACCACGCTGGGCGGCGTAAAGAACTCCCCTCCCCGCTTGCCTTCCGCGCGAGCGAAATTCCCAAGGAAGTACTCATAGACTTCCCCCATAAGGTCGCGCGCGCGATGCTCACCTTCGCGGCTGAATCGTGCGCTGTTGAACAGGTCGATCAGCTCCCCCAACCGGCGCTGGTCGATGTTGTCCTTGTTGTATAACCGGGGCAGCGTCCCAGCCAGCGTCGGGTTTGCCTTCATCACCGCGTCCATCGCCTCGTCGATGAGCTGCCCAATGTTCTTCGCCAATTCGCCACCCACCGCTGACTTACCTTTGGCGTTCTCCGCCAAGAAGTTCCAGCGCGCATTCGGCGGTACCACAAAAACGCCGTAGCCGTGGTACTTTTCGGGTTCGTCGATCAGGTCTTCGATCTGAGACTCGTCCATCCCATCGGCAGCCAGTTCCTCCCGAATCGCTTCTTGCCGTTCGTCATACGCGTCCGATACGTATTTGAGGAACACCAGACCCAGGATCACGTCCTTATACTGGCTGGCCGAGAGTGATCCGCGCAGTTTGTCAGCAGCCTTCCAGAGAGTGTCCTTGAGCTCTTTCATGGTCGACGGCGCCTGCGGGTCCAGCCGCTTCTTCCTCAGAGGCATTGGAGATTTCCTCCCTATCTCTCGGCCACGGCAATGCCGGGCGTGGTGGGTTGCGCATCGAGCGTGAGGGCACCTGCGGCGACCCCCTCTATCAGGGTTGTCTTCAGATCCCGCGCCGCGTCGGCCCACCGGCGCGCTTCGCGTTCGAACTCATCAGCCCGCATAAGCGCCTCTTCGAGCCGCGCAGCCTCGTCGCGGCGCATCGCCGGAATGTTCCACATCTTCCATTCGCTTCCGGCAGCGGCAATTTCATTGATCACCGTTGCGAGCGCCATCGGGCCTATCTCGGCTGATTCACGAAGCCGGATGATCCGTGCCGGCGAAGCGACCCTCGCTCCGCCAACCGGGTCAACCCATGCCCGCGGGCTCGGCTTCTCGATGAAGATCACGTCGCCAGGGTCGGTGCGGGCCGCGCGGGGATACTTGCGCGCCGCGTCGAACGGGTCGAGCGCGATCGCTCCAGCAATTTCGGCCGGCAACACGCGGACCGTGCCGCGGGGCGAAGCATCAGCGAAGTTGATTCTGCTGCCGCGCTTGACGGCGGCATGCTTGCGTTCGTGAAGCTCGCCAAGGGATTGGTGCAGCAGCCGGAAGCGTCCTGGCGAAGGTTCCACCAGAACATCCAACGGCTTCAACGTCGAGGTCGTGATCAGGGTTGCGGCATGTACGCGATCCAGGTGTGCAGTTGGGTCCGCTTCGCGCAGTCTCGGCGCCCGCACTCCGCGCGGTACTACCGACCCCGCGGCCAGCACGTTGGCCAGATCAACGCGGCACCCATACCGGAGGGCCCGCCGCATAGTGCTTGCCTTCGATCCCGCAGT
Source organism: Mycobacterium sp. (assembly GCA_035515675.1). GTDB lineage: Bacteria > Actinomycetota > Actinomycetes > Mycobacteriales > Mycobacteriaceae > Mycobacterium. Next base: position 9,866 of record DATJBA010000122.1, on the reverse strand, counting down.
CGACGACCCGGCGCTGCTGCGCACGGTCATCATGCTGCTGCGGGCCGCCGGCCTGGCGGCATCGAGCCGCCGGGGTGCTGAGGAGCTCGCCACCGCCGAGGAGAAGATCACCGAGGCTGCCGCACAGCTCGAGAAGCTCGGCGATGTGAAGAAGAACGCCAGCTCCATCCACAAAAACGCGACGAAGATCGAAAGCGCCTGCACCGCAATCACTGCCAGCATCCAGCGCTTGCTCGCCGATGCACTGGCTGCGCTAGCCGAAGCGTCGTCGGACAACACCCACGAGCCAGGCGCGGTGGCGTAGGTCAGCCAGCAACCAGGACTTACCGGATCTCCCGGCTTAACTGTTCTGTACTTCACACATGATGACGCCTGCGGCTCAGCGAGACGCAGACCGGATATCGGTGTGACTGAACTCATCACCTCGGAAAAGCAGCGGCTCTCCCATGACATGAGCGAGGGCGTAGCTGTAGGTATCCCCGAGGTTGAGCCGGGCCGGATGTCCGCTGCCGCGACCATAGTCTCGATATGCCTGCGCGGCGACGCGGGCTTGCTCGGCGTCGAAGGCTTCGATCTCGATTCCATAGGCGTCCAACAAACGATCCATCATCCGGCTGATCTCGGGCCGGTCGCGCCGCTGCACGACAGCGCACAGTTCAACATAACTGGGTGCGGACATGCGGCTGTGGGGCGAGCGGGCCAACGCCTCTTTGAGCGCTTGCGCGCCCGGCTCGCCAAGCGCTGTGGCGACGATCGCGGAGGTGTCGACGATCACCGCGGCAGACCGTAGTCGTCGTACAAGCCCGATTCGTTTTGCGCGATAATCCGCTTGTCCTCGTCGGTGAGCACTTTGTCGAGTTCGTGCAGGACCTCTTCTGCCGCCGCGCGCCGAGCGTCGGCGCGCGCGCTCTCCTCGCGGTCCAATCCCGAGAGGCGGCGGGCAACGGCGTCCTCAACCGCGGCCGTCTGACTGGTGCCAGTACGCATGGCTAGCTCGCGTACCAGCGCGACGGCGCGTTGGCTCTTGATATTCAGGCTCATGGTAGAAGGGTACCGTTCTATGGGTAGAATGCCTGCCTGGCCGCGCGCACTGGCACACGAGAAGCCGACTTCTTCACACCACGTCACTGAGCGTGGCCTCGGCGTCCTTGGCCCGAACCTTGCCGGACATCAGGAGCGGGAGCAGTGCATCGCGAAAACTTGACATACACGCGGACTCGGTTCGTCGCCTATGACACAGCACACCCAGGCTGGCAATCGTTTTAGACGGCCCGGTACCCAAACGGCGCACATCGCGCACCACGGCCTCTAGTAGCTCATGGGGTTGGATCCTTTGGCGGCTTCCTGTCATGCCCGCGGCCATCGGTTGGAGCGTTGCCAACACATCAGGTTGTCGTACCGCTGACCACACGGCCGAAGTATTGACGCCAATTGGCTGCAATACAACGAACTCCGTACTGGCCAATGCCATTTCTGAGGGCAGACCAATGACATTCCAGATTCGTGGTATTTTGGGATTCAGCTTCGAGAACAACACGCATGGTTCCGACAAGAGAAACTTAGCACTCTTGATTGTTTGAGCCTGGACAAAGCTGGGTCTGGCGCCATCATCGAAAGCTGGAAGGCTGAAATGAGCGACTATCCCGTCGAATTCTTGAGGATCGAGAGAAGCGGCTGATCTTCTCGCCAAGCTTGACAAAGGAGTGTACTCAGTAACGGACTCGACCATGGCAAGCATCAACGCCTCAGCCGCCTCAATGAGGCGTTCGTTGGCGGCTATCTTGTCATCTAGCGCCCCGAGAAACTCGCCGATTCGATGGCGCTCAGACGCTGCGACAGTCCAGATCAAAATGTTTCGTAGAACATTTTGATTGAGGAGGGGCTGTCCCGATCCCGCACGGTGTTGATTAAGTCTGCAGGTCTGCAACGCATAATACCAATATCGTGTCTCGGCGGGGTATTTGGCACGACATGCCAGTGCGTTATCGGTAACCCACACGTCGGAATCGCAATAGCGCAAGCTACCACAATTTGATCCAACGCGGCCGACGACAATGAGCGGGCCGCTAGCATTGCTCTGCGCCGCATAGCCAATCGCTCCGTTGGCGCCATAGACGGGATAGCGCCCGTTCGACTCTCGTACTGGTGGAGTACTCCCGTTGCTAAAGTCGAGGTAATCGCCCAGCCGAACCGTTTTAGCCTCGCGCCTCACGCCACCCCATTCCAACTGCTCCGTTTTAGCCATCCACCTAATCTGCTCGATGCGCGCTCCTGTCCGCCGACCGAGACCTGCCCTGCGACCGCTCTCCGGGATCACGGCGCCTCTGACATGCTTCCGGCCATCAGCTGGCCCGCTTGGCCGCCGTCCCCAGTTCCCCGGCCAGATCGCCCCGACCGGACACGCTGAACCCACCCAGCCCCAGCCATAACGCCATGGACTCCAGTTCGCCGGCCAGCGCCGCGGCAACACGCGGTCGCGGTACGCCGGGCTCGCCGAATGCGCCCATGACCCGCAGGGTGTTCGAGGCTCGGTCGGCCTTGAGATCGACCCGCGCCACCAGCTGGCCGTCCAGCAGCAGTGGCCACACGTAATAGCCGTATCGGCGCTTGGTGGCCGGGGTGTAGATCTCGATGCGGTAGTGAAAGCCGAACAGCCGCTCGACCCGCGGCCGGAAGAAGATCAACGGGTCGAACGGACTCAACAGCGCGGTGCCGCGGTCGCGGCGCGGCACCGTCCGGCCCGCCCGCAGATACGCCGGCGCGGACCAGCCGTCGACGTCGACCCGCTCGATCGCGCCGGCGGCCAGCAACTCGGCGATAGCCGGCTTGACCTGCTGGGCCGACAGCCGGAAATAGTCGCGGATGTCGGCCTCCGTACCCACACCCAGCGCGGCGGCGGCCCGCAGCGTGAGCTCGCGGACCGCCTCGTCGTCGTCGACCTCGCGGGCCAGCACGCTCGGCGGCAGCACCCGCTCCACCAAGTCGTAGTGACGGGCGAAGCCCACCCGGGTGGCCGTGGTGAGCACGCCGGAGGCGAACAGCGCCTCGGCGACCCACTTGGTATCGCTGCGGTTCCACCAGGGTCCCCTGGCCCGGCGCGGTTCGGCCGCCACCTGCGCTTCGATCTGCCCGGCGGTACACGGCCCGAGCTCGGCGACGGCCGCGACGATGTCCTCGGCCAGCCGCGGGTTGGCTTTGACGATGTGGGTGCCCCAGCGGCCATGCCGGTATTGACGCATCCGCCAGCGCAGCAGCGGCCAGTCGTCGACTGCCATCAGCGCGGCTTCGTGCGCCCAATACTCCACCAGCAGCCGCGGTGAGCGAGCGGAGTGGTCCCAGGCGGCACGGTCCAGCACCTCGCGGTCGTAGGGGCCGAGCCGGCTGAACACCGGCGCGTAATGGGCGCGCACCGCCACCGACACCGAATCCAACTGCAGCACTTGAATTCGCGATATCAGCCGCTTCAGATGCGCGCGGGTGACCGGGCCGGCCGGTTTGGACTCGGCGAAGCCCTGTGCGGCGACCGCCACCCGGCGGGCCTGCGCGGCGGTCAGGGTACGCATGACCGGTAATAGGAGCGAAACCGGTACCGCAGCCCCGAGCGGCTGAGGCGCCACTCCCCCGTCTCACCCAGCCACGTCTCGTCGAGCACCGGGGCGAGCGCGTCGTCGTCATCGCGCGGCAGATCGATGTCGACCTCGGTGACCTCGCACCGGCTGGCGTGCGGCAGCGCCAGCAGATAGATCTGCGCGCCGCCGATCACCCACGTCTCGGGCTCGGTCAGGGCATGTTCGAGTGAACCGACCACCTCGGCTCCGTCAACCATGAAGCCAGTCTGGCGGGACAGTACGACATTTCTGCGGCCGGGCAGCGGCCGAACCCCGGCCGGCAACGACTCCCAGGTTCGCCGGCCCATGACCACCGTGTGCCCCATGGTCAGCTGTTTGAAGTGGGCCAGGTCTTCGGGCACCCGCCACGGGATGTCGCCGCCGCGGCCGATCACGCCGCACGTCGACTGAGCCCAGACCAGGCCCACGAGCGTCATACAGCGACAGGAGCTTGGATCGCCGGGTGCGGATCGTAGTTCTTCACAACGACGTCATCGTAGGTGTAGTCGAAGATCGAATCCCTTTCGCCCAGAAAGAGTTCCGGGTATGGCCGCGGCTCGCGACTCAGCTGGAGCCGAACCTGTTCGACGTGGTTGTCGTAGATGTGGCAGTCGCCGCCCGTCCAGATGAACTCGCCGACCGATAGACCGGCCTGGGCGGCCATCATGTGGGTAAGCAGCGCGTAGCTGGCGATGTTGAACGGCACACCGAGAAATAGGTCCGCGCTGCGCTGGTAGAGCTGGCAGCTCAGCCGCCGGTCGGCCACATAGAACTGAAAGAACGCGTGACACGGTGGTAGCGCCATCTGCGGGATTTCGCCGACGTTCCACGCCGACACGATGATGCGCCGCGAGTTCGGGTCGGTGCGCAGCATTTCCAGCGCGGCGCTGATCTGGTCGACGTGCTCACCCGCCGGCGTCGGCCAGGACCGCCACTGCACACCGTAGATCGGCCCGAGATCGCCTGTGCTGCTGGCCCACTCGTCCCAGATGGTGACTCCGTGCTCCTGCAGCCAGCCGACGTTGGAGTCGCCGCGCAAGAACCACAGCAACTCGTAGACCACCGATTTGAAATGCACCCTCTTGGTGGTGAGCAGCGGAAAGCCGGCCAACAGGTCATAACGCAACTGCTGGCCGAACAGGCTGCGGGTCCCGGTGCCGGTGCGGTCGGGTTTGGCCGCGCCCCGCTCGAGCACCACGCGCAGCAGGTCCTCGTAGGGCGTCGGGATCGGCACGCGGCCAGCTTACGTCGAGGCGCGGGGAGTAGAACGGAGGCCATGCCGAAAATCACAGACACGGTCACCGCTCTCGACGGCTCCTGCACCGTCGGACTGTTCACCCCCGAAGGGCCCGGCCCCTGGCCCGGCGTGGTCATGTACCCCGACGCCGGCGGGGTTCGTGACACTTTCGAGCAAATGGCCGCCAAGCTGGCCGGATTCGGCTACGCGGTGCTGCTTCCCGACGTGTACTACCGCAACGGCGATTGGGCCCCCTTCGACATGGCCACCGCATTCACCGACAAACAAGAACGCAGGCGCCTGTTTTCCATGATCGGCAGCATTACGCCGGACAAGATGGCCAGCGACGCCAGCGCCTTCTTCGATTACCTGGCCGCTCGCCCCGAGGTGTCCGGGGAGCGATTCGGCGTGTGCGGCTACTGCATGGGCGGGCGGATGTCGGTGGTGGTGGCCGGCCGTGTGCCGGACCGCGTCGCCGCGGCAGCGTCCTTCCACGGCGGCGGCCTGGTGACCGACACCGCGGATAGCCCGCATCTGCTGGCCGACCGGATGAGCGCCACGGTGTACATCGGCGGCGCCGAAAACGACGCGTCCTTCACGGCCGATGACGCCGAACAGCTCGACAAGGCGCTGACCGCAGCCGGTGTGCCCCACACCATCGAGTGGTACCCGGCGGCCCACGGGTTCGCGGTCCCGGATAACTCGCCCTACGACGCCGTCGCCGACGAGCGGCATTGGATAGCGATGACGGAGGTCTTCGGTTCGGCGCTGCCGCGTTAAGCCGTGCGCTTTACGCGGACGCTGGCGGCCTTTCTGGGCTGACCGCGTCCAGCAGCAGCGTCGCGGCCACCGTCGCCCCGTGGGTGCGGATTGTCCCGGCCACGGCGCCCGCTCGTGCGCGGGTCTCGGGGCTCAGGGCCATGGCGAGCGCAACTGACAGGGACTCGATTGTCGGAATCGGACCGGCGTGCGCTGTGCCGATGCCCAAGTCGGCCACCCGGCCGGCCCAGTACAGCTGGTCCTTCCCCTGGGGTATCACCACCTGAGGCGCGCCAGCCCGCGCGGCCGTCGTCGTCGTGCCCGCGCCGCCGTGGTGTACGACGGCGGCCACCCGGCCGAACAGCACCTGCTGGTTGATCTCGCCGACGGCAAAGCAGTCGTCCCGGTCGTCGATCAGGGCCAGGTCGGCCCAGCCGCGGGCGAGGAGCACGCGGCGGCCCTGCGCGCGGACCGCCTCGACGGCCACCCAGGCGACGTCCTTCGCGGCGCGCAGGGGCATGCTGCCGAAGCCCATGTATACCGGTGGTGTGCCTGCGTCCAGGAATGCCACCAGCTCGGCCGGGAGTGGGCGTTCGTCCGGCAGGAGCCACGCGCCGGTTTGGACGACGTCGAGGTCCGCCGGCCCCTGCCACGGGCCCAGGACCGGATCCGCCGCCAGCCATGGGCGGTCGGTGAAGGCGTAGTCACGGACGTTGTCCACCGGTGGCAGGCCGATCGACGCCCGGTGGCTGTTGAGTGTCGGGCCGAATTGCGCGTTCGCGTTCCGGGCGTTCAGGTCCCACAGCACCCGGTTGTCGATCTCGTTCAGTGGGAACGGCCAGTCCGCACACTCCGGCGGCGGGTGGTGCGGCGACGGCAGGTGGGTCGGGTGGTAGCTCGCGTATACGTAGTGGATGCCCAGTTTTTCGGTCACCGACCGCGCGCCGGCCGCGGTCCACGGCAGGCCGGTCGAGACCAGCGCATCGCATCCCTCGGCCGCGGCGGCGACCGTGTCGAACTGCGCGGCGATCAACTCGTCCACGTGCCGGCGCAGGTCCGTCTCCGACGGCGTCGGCCCGGTCGCCATCGCGCGCACCGACTCGCCGAATGGCACCACCGGCACGCCGAAACCAGCCAGCCGCTCTGCGAACTCCTCATCCGGCGGCGCGCACACCAGCACCTCCGCGCCGAGTGCCTGCAACTGCACCGCGAGTGCAACCAGCGGTTCGACCCCCCCGCGCGAATCGTATGTCGACAACAACACCCGCATTCCGCTTCTCCCATGTCCGCAGGTGGTGATCTCGGCAACCGATTCTGCAGCACCACCCCACGCTGCGCGAACCCACGAGGAGCTCCATGGCCCCATGGAACGCAGCTGCGAACGGCAAGTTTTTCACCCTCACCAGCAAACGCCTTGCCCAAACGCCGTCAAGAGCGCCGCGATTCTCATGGAGTTCGTCGCGCACATAGCGGCAGACAGCCGACCTGATGTACTGCCGGTAATAGTCGCGGAAGCCGGCCCCGACCCGGTCAGCATCTCAGTTAAAAACGGCTGCGCCAGCACGCCCGCAGTAAACAAATCACGCTGAGCGGATCCCTGTTCATCTCGTTTGGGTTCGTTAACCCAGGCGCGGTTAGAGCTATCGAAGGTTTGTAACGGTGCCGGCTACGTTGGCCGGCGCCTAAGGTTAGCGCTACTGGGTGCGCAGTTGCCGGCATAGCGCGGTAACGATCCTGGGTTCGCCGCAGGTCACCGCTGCTTCGGCTTTGTCGATGCGCTTGGGTGCGACACCCTCGGAGTTAGCGGAGCCGTGGGCCAGTCTTTGCTGTGGTGGAGCAAGCATTTGCGCGACATCGAACAGATCGGCTTTTCAGCTAATAAATTGTGCTAAGAAACGCTGTATCAGTTCGGTGTAGTACCACCTGAGAGACAATTGCGCGCATGGCTAATGGCAAATATCTTCATTATCTATGGACTTACCGCTGGACATACCATAGCATTTGCTGTCAGCGGGATGAGCTGGGAGGAGCTCTACCGGCACAGAACCAGCACGATGACGGGGTGTTCCGTGGTTTCCAACGGTTCCATAGCGGTCGGCAGTCGACGCATCGAGCGCCGACGCCCGCGGCCACCTGACCAACTGCCCATCGAAGAACTGCAGCAGATGCCTGCGCTGATCGTCCTGGAGCGGCTACCGGCTCCGGCACTGGCGGTTGACCGCGCTGGAACCGTCCTATTCGCCAATGCCTCGTTCTGCGATCTGGTGGGCTACTCGTCCGACGAGCTGGTATCGATGAATTTCGACGATTTCTTTTGCTGCCCGCCGGCTGACGACCGCTGGGTCACGCTGGTCGGAACCGGCCCCGAGGGGCTTGTTGAGCTGCGACACAAATACGGCCACTCTGTGTGGGCCGGCATGAGCAAGTCGGCGATGCGACGCCGTGACGACACCCTCGCGCTGGTCACCTTCCGCGACCGCACCGAAGAGCTATGGCTTAACAGCGTGGCCCCAGAACTCCCAAGTGAAACGGCAATCCGAAACGGGTGGCCCTCAGCGGGCTCTGTGCAAGGCGCGCGGCCCTAGTCGATCCGTAGGTCCGCCAACTCGGCTAGTCGGGCCCGGTGACGGTAGGCGGCTGAGCCCTAAACCCCTGCGCGGGACCGAGCAGTAGACCGCCATCGATGACCATCGTCTCGCCGGTGATCCAGCTCGCCGCATCGGAAACCAGGAAGGCGACCGCGCCCGCCACATCGATAGGCTCACCGATGCGCCCGAGCGCTATCGACGACGCCAGCGAATCCTCGTGGTCCCTCCACAGCGCCTCGGCCAGCCTGGTGCGAACCACTCCCGGGCAGACGGCGTTGACCCGGATACGCGGTGAAAGTTCCAGCGCCAGTTGCTTAGTGATGTGGATGAGCGCAGCCTTGGTGGCGTTGTACATGCCCATGGCCGGCGATTGGTGCATGCCTCCGATGGAGGCGGTGTTGATCACCGCACCACCGTGCTCGCCCATCCATGACTTGACGACGAGCGAGGTCCACAGCAGCGGGGCCCACAGGTTGACGTCGAAGATCTTGGTGAAGCGGGCGTGGTCCTGGTCGATCAGCTGACCGTACGCTGGGTTCGTTCCCGCGTTGTTGACCAGGATGTCGACGCTGCCGAAGCGCTCCAGCGTGAAGTCCACGCAGCGTCGCGCGGCGTCCTCGTCGACCGCGTGAGCGCCGACCCCCAGGGCCCCGTCACCGACTCGCGCAGCGGCTTCCTCCGCTGCCTCCTGCGTGCGGGCAGTGAGTACCACATTGGCGCCGGCGGCTGCCAATTGTTGCGAGATCGCCAGCCCGATTCCGCGCGAGGCACCGACGACAATCGCGGTACGGCCGGTCAGATCTAGTGAAGTCATTTGATATGCCTTCTGTTGCGTTGGCGGCCGGACTCCGCCAGCGACGGGCATCGGTTGCACCCGATCTTTTTTGGAATGTTTCGCATTTGGGGATGTTTGGTGCACGTGTGTACGTGGTATGCGACACGAATGTTAGCGAAATTGACCCTCACGAAACCACTGGTGGTGGCCGGGGCTGTCGCTGCGGCCATCGCCGCCGCACCACTGGCCGCAGCCGATACTTTTGCGACTGGACCAGCGCTCAACGCCCCAGCACCCGCGCACGTTGTCTTCAAGGACGACCCGGGCGGCAGCGGCTGTGACGCCAACGGCAACTGTGGCTCCGGAGGCCAGAACGGCGGCCCCGGCGGCGGTCCGGGCGGCCAAGGCTGCATCCCGGGCGTCGGTTGCGGCTCCGGCGGCCAGTTCGCCGGCCCCGGCGGCCTGCCGGGTGGCAGCGGCTGTCTGCCGGGCGTCGGTTGCGGTTCCGGCCACGCATAGCTCCTTCCCGGCCCATACCGCCGATCTCCCCGGGCGGCCAGGCGACCGTGAACTCGGGTGCACCGAAGGAGCCGCCGGCCATCGCCATTGCGCCTAGCCCATAACTTGGCCAACAGTGAGTCGTAGTGCGGGCTCGCGACTAGCCCTGGCCGGCCGTAGGTGTCGACGCGTACTCCCGGACCGCTTGGTGGCGAGAACACCGTGCACGTGCCTGCCGAAGGCACCACGGACCCGTCGGGGGCAAAAGTCTCCATGTTGACCCGGGCCTGAATCGCAATGCCTCGTCGCGCAGCCGGCTCGCCGATGACTTCGCTTCCGTCGCGAAGCAATCCCGGCCGGGAGCCCCAGCTGGTAGCAGGATGCGCCACCGGCGATGGCCA
>DATJBA010000121.1:0-41558 GCA_035515675.1 Mycobacterium sp. | reverse complement strand
CCCTTTTTGACGAGCGCACTGTTGCCGGCGCCGCTGCCCGGCCCAGTCCAGGAGGCAACGTGGCCATAGTGATTCTTGAGGGCTTCAACTGCACCCGCCCACGTGCCGCCGGTCTCGTCGCTGGCTACTACGATCGTGCGGCGGGATAGTCCATAGATGATCTTGTTGCGCCCCATCGCGTTACCGACCGAGAACGGCGTGGCGGGCGTGTACGGCGTGACTAGACAGATCTGGCCATCGGTCACACCGCGCCGGGTGTCGGGCCGCGAGACGGCACGCTGTAGGGAGTCCGCGAGTACGCCAACAACGTGGCCGCCGACTTCGAACGCGCCGTTCATCGCTACCTGGTCCACGCCTCTGGCCGCCCCCGACACGACGGGTAGCCCTGACTTAGCCGCAGTCTGGGCGATCTCACAGGCGACACGGCAACCTTCGTCTGAGATGTCCCGGGAGCCGACCACCCCGACACCGTCGGTGTCCAGCAGGGATGTGTCGCCCACCCCATGCAGCACAACGGGCGCGACGTTGCCCAGTCGGGCACGCAGCCGCTTGGGGTAGCGCTGGCCAAGCCCGGTGACGGTCCAGATCCCCGAGTGGTCCAGCTTCTCGATTGCCACTGCGAGCCCGGCGGCGCGGTCGAACAGCCGGGCAATGCGCTCCGCGTCTGTGCGGGGGACCGCTAACTCGGAGACGACCTCACTCGCGGTCATTCCACGCAGGGCATCGGGCGCGATGCGTTCGGACAACTGCCAAAACTCCCGTGCAGACAAGGGTTTGACTGCCGAATCGACCAAGCGGCTGGTGAGCGCCAACGCGGCCAAATCCTGTTCGTCGAGCATCGTCATCCCTTTGTCCTGGCCACAGTGAACGGGTATATCGGCGCGCTGCCCGCCGCCATTAGCAGGTCACCCAATACGGTCATTGTCCACCTCGAGTCCGCAACATCGTCGACAAGCAAGACCGGGCCGGACGGCGTGTCCCCGCGGATCTGGAAGACGTCGCTGACGTTGCGGAGCTGTTGGGCGCTATTTTCCATCAGCTTCTGCGGAGCGTTCATTCGGACCTTGACGAGGCAGTCAGACAACGGGAGGTGGAGTAGTTCGGCAAGGCGAGCTGCGAAGTTCGGGACCAGCGTACGGGTGGGATCAAGACTGGGCACATAGACAACTGTGCCGTCGAATCCGGGCAACCAATCGGTGACCAGCGCGGCCGCGGCTTCGACAAGCTCGTCGCTGACAAGCCGGCGGCTGCGCTTTGCATCCAGCAGCTCATCACCCCACCCCGGGTCGGTGAGGTAGCACAAGGCTCGGCCTGGCTCCAGAGGATTGCCGATCCGCCCGGATCGATGTCCCACCCACACTCTGCGAGGCTCGATGGTGATCGGGCGCCGCCTGATGAACGCGAGGGCCTGTCCTACCAAGCTCGGATCAGTCCCAGCGTCGTATCGCTCACCTGTGCAGTTGTCGCACCGGCCACATGGGTTGACATCGTTGTCGTCGAGGACGTCACGCAGGAATGCCATGCGGCATCCTGACGTGGTGGCGTAGTCGCGCATGGCTTGGTGCTCTGCCAGCCGAGCGTCCCTGACTCGCTCAATCCGCGCACTGTCGAACGACCACGGGCGCAGCGTTCGGCGATACTTCGACCGGTCTTTTTCGACTGCGCCCTCGACATGAAGCACCTTGAGCAGCCCGGTGATTCGTGAGCTGGGCATGTTGACATGCTCCTCGATATCGCGTTGCCCAACCCAATTCGCGACATCTTCGAGATAGTCGATGACCTGCTCGGCGTGCCATTGCACGGGCAGACCGGTTTCGAGGAAGAACTGCCAGATGTCCTCGTCCCGTTCGCTCCACAGCAGGACCACTTCGGCATGGTCGACGGCTCGGCCGGCGCGGCCGACTTGCTGGTAGTACGTCACCGGCGAGTCGGGCGATTGAAGGTGGATCACGAAGGCAAGATCAGGTTTGTCGAATCCCATCCCCAGTGCCGAGGTGGCGGCAACAACCTTGAGCTCATTCTCCTTGAGTTGCTGCTCTATCTCCGGCCGTCGTTCTGAATCCGTCTCACCGGAATAGGCGGCCGCAGGAATTCCTTTGGCGTTCAACCAGTCCGCCACCCGTGCGGTATCCGCGACGGTGAGGCAGTAGACAATGCCCGACCCCGGCATGCGTGGAATCCACTGCGCAAGCCACGCCAGCCGCTCGACAATCGACGGGATCCGGATGGAATGCAGCGATAAGCTCTCGCGGTCGAGGCCGCCGCGGATCACTTTGACGTCGGCACCAAGTTGCTGGCGGACATCTTCGACAACGCGGTTGTTGGCGGTCGCTGTTGTGCAAAGCACCGGAATTCCCTGAGGCATGAGCTCGAGCACTCGGACGAGACGGCGGTAATCCGGGCGGAAGTCGTGACCCCAGTCGCTGATGCAGTGTGCCTCATCGACCACCAGAAGCCCGGCGCTGCGGGTTAGCGGCTCCAGGAGCCGGTCTCTGAAGTCGACGTTGTTGAACCGCTCCGGGGACACCAGCAGGAGATCCACCTTCCCGCTGAGCAGATCCTGCTCGATACCGACCCAATCATCGGTGTTGCTGCTGTTGATCGTCACTGCATTCAGATGCAGCCGGCACGCCGCCTCGATCTGATCGCGCATGAGCGCCAACAGCGGCGAGACGATGATGGTGGTGCCTGCGCCCCTGTCCCGCAGCAGGCGAGTGGCGACGAAGTAGACCGCGCTTTTGCCCCAGCCGGTGCGTTGCACGACCAGGAGGCGACTGCGCTGTTCAACCAAGGCCTCGATGGCTTCCAACTGTCCTTCGCGGAACTGCACCGAAGGACCGAGGGCCCGCCGGAGGACTGCCAGCGCAGCGCCCTCGAAACCAATGGTCACCGTCTTAAGCCTCTCCGAGCGAACCCGCACGACGAACGGGAGCGAGCTTAATCCGGGAGACCGACAGACCTCGAAGGATGCCGCGGGAGGTGGCGCGCTGCTTGCGGGTGGATCGGGTGGGCGCGGCACGAGCTCGACGCCCTTCGCCGGTACCGGCACGAGTTCCTCGGCGAAGAGGTCGAGCGGTGGATCGGATAACTGCGCACCGAGCTCGTCGGCAAGCCGATTGGTGGGCTCCGCGCGGTGCGGGTGCAGTGCCATCGAGCGCCACGGTAGAGCGCTCGGGGCAAGCGCATGGAGAGTTCTGTGTGCGATGCCGCCGACAGCCACACGAGCGGTTCAACGTGGGTGAGGAGCTATACCGCGGGTCCGTTGACCGCAGCCGGGTCAGGCACGTCGCGCAGCATGAACTTGATACAGCCCAAAGGCTGGCAAAACTCAGGTTCGATGTTGCGTTCCGACAACCGATGGGCCAGCACACATCCGACGCCTACGTCAACGGCGTGCGAACAGAGTTCAAATGGTCATCGTCGGGGGAAATTCCCCAGTAGCGTTTTCTGTTGCTCGCCAGCCATGCCTACCCTCCCCTTGGATCTGATGGTGCGAGTCGCGAGATTCGGCGCTGCCGCCCGGTCATCCTCATATGCGCCCATCGTCTCTCCGGCCACTGACCGTCACCGGTAAAGGAAAGATTGCCGACCTCATGATCGATAACGAGGTGTGGGAGTTGAAGTCGATATCCGGCTGCAGCGTTGACACAATTCGACAATGACGAATAGCGACTACATCGAGGTTAGGGGGCCGAATTCCCTAGCCGAGCTGGTCGCTGTCATCGACCCCTCCGCGCCCCGACCGGAAGTCGATCTGGTAACCCTCGAGTTGGGTGGCGATGAGTACGCCGCCGTGCAATACGACGGTGTCGATAAGGACTCTTGGCCGTACATGAATCATCATCGAGTCCCGGTCGGAGGACGAGGCGCCGGTCCGAGCCCAGGCCATGCGGATTTTGGCGAAAGTGGGTGCTGCGGGCTGGGATTACCGGATGACGTCCGACGCGGACGACTCGCTCTTGATTGAAACGCAGAAGGTCTAAGAGCGGCAACAATTAACCCGCGGACAATCGAATTCCCTTGGTAGAGTGAGGAATTGCTATCAAGAGCAACGACCTCACCGACTTGGCCGGCTTTGCCGACCAAGTAGCGGCGGTGGCCGATCTCGATGACGCCGCCCGGCGAGCGCCGTCTCACCCATCGGCGCTGCCGCGTAGTCGCACCATCCGCGTGGTGGAACTCTCGTCGAGCTCCACGAGGTCAGAGCGTGAACGCAGGAAGGCGCTGAAAGACTTGAATCCAAGGGACGTCTCGTTGAACGACGGGTCCATCCGCTTCATCTGCGCCTTGACCGCGGAGTTGTGCAGCCAGTCGACGTCGTCCTTTTCCAGGCCGATCCGCAGTGCGCGCATCAGCAGACCGGTGGCCGCGGTCTGCGGATCGGGTGGTTGCTGCTCCTCGGCGTCGGCGTCCTTGGTGCGGCGGGTGCGTTGCTTGGGCGGCGCGGCCCCCTCGTCGGCGGGCGCCGGCTCGGGCTCGGGCACCGGCACCCCGGGCAGCGCGTCGTAGGTGACGAATTCGTCGCAGGCGGCCGCCAGCGCCCGGCTCGACGCGCCGGCCACCCCGACCCCCACCACGTAGCGGCCGAGGCGCTTACAGCGCTGCGCCAGCGGGATGTAGTCGGAGTCGCCGGCCACAATCACCACATGGGTCAGGTCGGGCAGGCGGAACATGTCCTCGACCGCGTCGACGGCCAGCCGGATGTCGGCGCCGTTCTTGCCGGAGGCCGCCGCCGGGAACAACTGCACCAGATCGACCGCGCGGCCCACCAACTGCTCGCGGTAGCCGGTGTTGACCTCGGCCGACCAGTCCGCGTACGCGCGGGTGAGCACCAGCGTCCCGAACGACGACGCGAAATCGATGATGGCGCCGACGTCGACGGTGGCCCGCGCCAGCCGATCCGGATACTTGTCCAGGCCCTTGGCCTTGTCCCGCTGAAACGAGTTGCGCCCATTCACCTGGTCGTACCGGGAGATCACGATGTTGTCGAAGTCGAGGTAGACCGCGACGCGGGCCGCACCGGGTTCCGTCATGAGCCCAGTCTCGACCATCGGCTGCGGAGGCGAGCCCGGATCGCGCACATCGGCTGCGGGCAGGCGCACGCCGACGAGGCCGGAGGTCAGCACGTTGGCACGGCCAGCGACGGCGCTTTCAAAACCTCCCGGGATCGCAGGGTCCGGTTGTTAGTCCCGAAAATTCTTGGGGCACAGCAGGAATAGCGCCGATCCGGTGCCGCGCCAGTGTGATTGCTCCGCGAGAGTCAGCCTCTGAGGCGTCTGGATGTGATCAGCACGCGCTCCTTCACCGACCTTTCTGCGGCCGCGAAGCTCGTATCCATGGCATTGGCGCGGCGCGCTTTAAGTGCCCCTCGAAGCCGGCGAAGGTGCAAGCAGCCGCCATGACCAACATGAGAAGGTTGATCCTTATGCAGATCCCCTTTGCCGACGGGGTGCTAGGTCGCCTCGGCCGCCGCGGCGTCGCGCTCGACCTCATCGAGGAGATCGAGGACGAGACCGTCGACGTGCTCATCGCACCCGATCTACTGTCGGCCGAGCCGACCCTGCTGCTGCAACGGATGGAAAACCGGCTCGTCCGGCACCACCTATCCAACCCGGACGTACTGAGCAGCGAGGACCTGCGCAAGCTCCGGTATATCCTCAACTTCGCCAGGCTCGCCGACTTCGAACCGGGGGCGGCGGGCCCGGCCGGAAACCGCGGGCGAGGGGACATCTCGGTGGGCGCCGAAATCGCGCCCTGGCGGTCCCGGGTCGCCGACGCGCTGTACGAACCGCTGCGCGAGGAGCCAGATCCGGTCATGGCTCTGACCACGGCACGAGACGCGCTGACGACTCTGGCCGACGACCAGGACGACCAGCGGCGAGTACTTATCGAGCGCCACCGGAATGACTTCTCCCCCGCAGAGCTGGACGCCGAGGTCGGCTACAAGAAGCTCGTCACCGTCCTCGGCGGCGGCGGGGGTGCGGGTTTCGTCTACATCGGCGGCATGGAGCGGCTGCTGGAAGCCGGCCACGTGCCCGACTTTATGATCGGCTCGTCGTTCGGGTCGATCCTGGGCAGCCTCGTGGCCCGCGCTCTACCGGTGCCGATCGAGGAGTACATCGCCTGGGCGAAAACGGTGTCCTACCGCGCCATCCTCGGACCCGAGCGGCTGCGTCGCCGCCATGGTCTGGCCGGCATGTTCGCGCTGCGCTTCGACCAGTTCGCCCACGCAATGCTCAGCCGTGAAAACGGCGAACGAATGCGCATGTCGGACTTGGCGATCCCGCTCGACGTCGTGGTCGCAGGAGTGCGCAGGCAGCCTTATTCGGCGCTGCCGTCAAGGTTCCGCCGTCCTGGACTGGCGGCACTGCAGTCGCGGCCGCTTCCGTTCCGCCCGATCGGCATCGGCCCGCTGGTGGGGGCTCGGATGTGGCAAGTGGCCGCGTTTATCGACTTGCGGGTCGTCAAGCCGATCATCATTAGCGACGACGACCCGGCCCGCGACTTCGACGTCGTCGACGCGGCGTCCTTCTCATCGGCCATTCCTGGTGTGCTGCACCACGAAACGAGCGACCCGCGTATGACCCCGATCCTCGATGCCCTATGCGAAGAGAAGGACATCGCGGCTCTCGTCGACGGCGGTGCGGCGAGCAACGTCCCGATCGAACTGGCGTGGAAGCGCGTCCGCGACGGGAAACTCGGCACCCGCAATGCCTGCTACCTGGCCTTCGATTGCTTCCATCCGCAATGGGATCCGCGGCACATGTGGCTGGTCCCGATCACTCAGGCGGTCCAAATACAGATGGTGCGCAATTTGCCCTATGCCGATCACCTCGTCCGATTCAAGCCGACACTATCGCCGGCGAACCTGGCGCCCTCCGTCGCGGCGATCGATCGCGCGTGCAAATGGGGACGCAAAAGCGTCGAGCAGGCGATTCCGGTGATATCGGCGCTGTTGCAGCCGACGTGGTGGGAAGGCGACGGTCCCCCGGTCCCAGCCGGCAAGCCCGCGACACGCGCGAAGTCGGTGGCTTCGCCGATGAGCGCGGTCATGGCCGCGATTCAGGCGCCGACGAGTCGCTTCGCACGGTGGCGAAACCGCCACCCGACGTGAAGCAGGGGCTCCCTCGCATCGAGCGCGCGACGAATTACTCCGGGAAGGCGAGTTGGTGATCGAGCTGGTGACCGAGCCCGAAGTCGTCGCCTTTCGTACGCGCGCTCGCGCTCGACCTACGCGAGCCGTTGCTTGCGCCGGTGGACCCAACGTCGAGTTAGACGCTCATTTCGTGTTTTCGATGAACAGCGCCATCGACGCGGTGAATCCGTGCAGCGCGTTGCGGCCCGCGATCGGGCCGATCTCCCCGGCGGCGAAGAAACCGGCGAGCGGAATCCCGCCGAGCAGGTCCTCGATCGTCGACGCATCATGGTCGGCGACCCCGAACATCCGCCGCCCACGCCCGTTGCAGGTGAACAACAGCGCGCCAACCGGCCGTCCGGGCAGCTGCGCTCCCGCCCGCTCCACGGCCAGGCGCAGGTCGTTGTCGGCCCCCGCTGCGTCACGGACCTGGAACTGCACCGTCGCGCCGACCTCGACGGCCTCGCCGATCTCGATCGCGCCGGTCGAGGGGTCGGCGCCGAGCAGGCCGCGGATGATGAAGTCGCCCTGACCCGGAGCCGCCAGGTGCTCGTCGACGACGATCCCGATCTGCAGGCCGCGGCTGACCAGTTCCTGCTCGCCGGGCGGCAGCACCTCGACGATCTCGCGCAGGCGCTGCAGCGGGGGTCGCCCACCCAGCTCGGTGATCACCGCTGCGTCCGCGCCGGTGACGGTGTAGGGGTGGCCGATCGGCCGGCAGCCCTGCGACACGATCGGGACACCGGGCATGCCGGGCAGGCGCACGCCGACCAGGCCGGAGGCAAGCACGTCGCGGTCGCGGAACAGCCGGGTGTCGCCCGGTCTGCGTCCACCGCTGACCACGCCGCCCACGACGGTCGTTCCCGGCAGGTCGGTCTTGAGGTGTTCGATGAGCAGGTGCGACGGGAAGGTGTAGGGGTCCGGTAGCAGCAGGTGCAGATCGTGCGCGGTCCGGTCGAACCGGTAACCAGTGAGCAGGCCACCCGAGCCGGTGCGGACGAACTCCAGCTGAAACGTCTCGGCGGACAGGCCGGATGCCAGCCACACCGCCACCGCGGGTTCGTCTTCCATCTCGTGGCGGCCGGCGATTATCGCCTGGGCGATGCAACCGATGAGCGCGGGCGGCTCGACCATTTCCTGCACCGCGTGGAGGAGGTCCACGGCCTGGTCGGTGTGTGAGCGCGATCCGAGCAGCACGGCCAGCGACGGCGCCTCACCCGCGAGCCCGTCGCGCGCGTGCACTGTAGCCTCCACCGCGGCCTGGCGTGCGTCGGGCGCGGTGGACACCCCTACTCCGATCCGCACCCTTCCATCATGCGCTCATGCATCAGCCAGGACCCGCGTCAAAGCGAGACGAT
Organism: Mycobacterium sp.; assembly: GCA_035515675.1. GTDB lineage: Bacteria > Actinomycetota > Actinomycetes > Mycobacteriales > Mycobacteriaceae > Mycobacterium. The sequence continues at coordinate 33,065 of DATJBA010000121.1, read as the reverse complement.
GTCAGAGGCCGCGGTCGCCCGCATCGACGCCGATGCCGCAGCTCATAAATGCGGACGCATGGATCGATCCCATCGAACGGGGCATGGTGCGAGTCAGCAATCGCCCCGATCCGGCGACGTGACTTGACGGCTTGGCCATCAGCACCGTCGGCGATAATCGACGTCGTGACCGCGAAACGAATGAACCGCGAGCAGTTCTTCCGCGTGGTGTCCGGGCTCGACGAGGATCGCCTGCGGAAGGCGCTGTGGAATCTCTACTGGCGCGGCACGGCGGACGTGCGAGAGCGCATCGAGGTCGAGCTCGCGAACGACGGACGCGCACGCCCACCGGGTCCCGCGAAGGAGCCGCCGGATCCGGAGACTGTGGGGTGGGAGGTCGACGACTTCGTATCGCTGGCACGATCGGGCGCATACATGGGCGGGGACCGACGGGTGTCGCCGCGCGAGCGGTCGCGCTGGCGCTTCACCTTCAAGCGGCTCGCCGAGGAAGCCCAGGACGCGCTGCGAGCCGAGGATGCCGGGCCGGCAGCGTCCGCGCTGGAGCAACTGATCGACCTCGCGTGTGAAGCCGGCGATTACGACTACTTCCGCTCCGACGATCCGGTGGCGGCGGCCGGCTTAGTCGTCTCCGATGTGGCGGCGGTGCTGTGGGCATGGGCCTGGGAACGCCACGGGTTCCAGGGGTTCGCCGAAACCGCTGCGCCGCAGTTGATTCGGTGGGAGTCAAGGTACGGCTGGACCCGCTATGGCGAGGGCTCGGTCGCGGCGAAGGAAACCTCACTGGCCGTCGTGCTCCCGCGCATGCTGCGCCTTCCGGACACCTGGGAAGGCTTCGCCGAGCAGTACGTTCGGGCGCTGGACAAGCTCGCCGCCGGCGACGCGTCGGCGCGAAGGATACGCAATTCGCGGTCCAACGAGGAACGGTCGCAGGCGCTGGCCGACTGGCACGGCCTCCTGCTGGAAAACCTCGAGGACACCGAGGGCGGCCTGCTCGACAGGATCGTCACCCACGCCGCCCTGGGCGGCCCGGAGCGGACGTTTCTCTCCGCACGGCTCGCACACCGACGCGGAAACACCGACGTCGCCCGCGACCTGACCGCACAATGTCTGCGAAAGCTACCCGGCCACAAAGGCTTCCGCGATTTCGCTGCCGAGATCGGTGCGGCTGCCCCGACGTGAACGCCTCACCGCAGCCCGAGCGCGGCGCGCAGCCGGTCGGCGTCCATGCCGCCGCGACTGGCTTCACCGGCCGGGAAGCTGTCCAGGAGTTTGATGAGGTCGCCGCGTCGGGTGGGATCATCGGCGGCCTGCCGCGGGGTGTGGCCGTCGAGCGCGGGGATGGGTTCGTCGAGCCACCTGGTCTCGTAGTCGCGGATGAATTCCTCAAGGGCCGCGGCCACTTTCGGATCGTCGGGGTCGAGGGCGTCCTCGTCGGCCGACGGCAACTGCTTGGCCAGCTCGGCGGCGTCGCGGGCGTCGCGCACCGGACGACGGGAGCCGTCGAGCAGACTCATCTCGGGGTCGAGGCGTGCCAGCGTGGCCAGCACGCGGTCCATCCGCTTCTCGCTGTTGGTTTCCACCCGCAGCGTGTCGCCGTCGAGGACCAGCGTGGCCCGGATCCGCTGCATGCCATGGGTGGTGACGTGCTCGAACCACCGCGGCGGCTCGTCGTCCTCGGCGCGGTCATAGGTGTCGTCGAGCGCGGCCTCGATCGCGTCCGGGTCGGCGACGTGCACGGTGGCCTCGCAGATGGCCAGCGGATCGCCCTCGGTGTTGGCGAGCGCCGGCGGCGCGAACCGGCGGCTTAGTCGCGCCACCAGCGTCACCGGGTTGGGTTCCGTATCCAGCAGGTCGATCAGCGGGTCGCGCTCGTGCAGGGCGACCGGTTCCAGCCCGCCGAAGAACAGCATGGTGTCCCCGGCCGGCACCGCGCGTGCGCACACCAGCTGTCCCGGCTGCAGCTGGCGGCTGGCCGCCCCCTCTGTCACCTCGTGCGTGTCGCCGGTGCGCACGTCGCGCACGGTGACGCCCTGCCCGTGGCGCACCTGTCCGACCTCGAAGACCGACCGCTCCACCAGCAGCCACTGCTCCGCCAGCAGCCGTTCGTCGTCGGGCAGCAGCGACCCGCGTATCTCTAGGAACTGCGCGAACGCGCCGCCCTCGAACAGCACCGCGTCGAGCACCAGCGGATCGCGCAGCGCTGTACTCAGCGCGTCGGGATCATCGGCGCCGTAACGGCAACGTTCGAAGGCAACTTCGATCAGCAAGTCGTCCCACCCGTTGGCCAGCGCGTGCTGAATAGCCTTCCCGTACAACCAGCGCGACCGATCGGACAACGGCAGCCGTTCGCGCCCGAGATGGCATTTCTTGTACTTGCGGCCGGACCCGCACCAGCACGGCTCGTTTCGGCCCAGGTCGCGGCGCGGCTCGGCGCGGTACTGCTCGAGCAGCTCCACCAGCGGGTGGTCCGGCCCGGCGCCGGCCCGGCGCAGCAACGCTAACCCGCGCTCGGCGTCGCCGCGATCCGCGGCAAAGCGGGCCAGGTCGAACAACGGCAGCGGCCAGTCCGGATCCATCGACTCAGCCGCCAGCAGTTCGCGTTCGGCCTCGTCGATGTCGCCGATCCGCTCCAGCGCCACCGCGCGCAGCCAGCGACACGCCACCCGCGCCGTGCGCGACACCTTCGGCTCCAGCATCTCGGCGAGCAGGCCCAGGGCGGCGGCCCCGTCGCAGCCGGTGCCGACCGTCTCGGCCACCAGCAGCTCGGCCAGCAGCGGGTTGGCAAGCTCGGCCCCGAGCTCACCTACCAGATCGGCGAACCCGTCGAGCCCGGGTGCTTCCGTGGCCTCGGCGGCCACGGTCACCGTATCCTCCACGGGTTCGTCCTCATCGGCCGCCGCCAGCAGCAGCAGCGACATCTGGTCGTACAGCTTGACCAGCGTGTACAACACGAACGCGTCGTCGGGTTCGAGGTCATATCGCTCGGCCAGCGCGTCGCACCCGCGCTCGAACTGCCAACGGGTGAAATCGAATCCGTCGGGTGCCAGCCACTCGCCATGGCGTACCAGACCGTAGTCGTCGGCGATCTCGGACAGGGGCGGCAGCGGATCGGTGAACACCGCCGGGTCCTCGACGCACACCGTCCATACCGCCGCGTCGAAGTACACCGGCTCGTCTTCGTCGAGCGTTGCGGCCAGCCGGGCTCCCACTTCCGAATCCGCGACCGCTGTTACCCGCTCGACCACCAGTCCCCGTTCGGTCAGCCGCACCCCGACCAGGTCTCCTTCGGCCACGCCCAAAGCCTCCAGCGTGCCCGGCGCCAAAAGCAGCGTCCCGAGCGGGTCGACCGCCTCGAGCGGGATGCCGCGCTGCTCGAGCGGCTCATCGTCGAGCGCGGCCAGCACGACCCGCGCCGCCGACCCGTCGGCGAACCGCGCGTGCTGCTCGTGCTCGCAGAGCGCGGTGATGGGGTCCAGGTCCGGGGTCACGGTCAGTGTGTCGTGTGCTAACTCGTCCGCGCCGACCCGGTGTGTGAACACCCGCCCGGCCAGCAGCGCCGGCAGCCACACCCACCGATCGTCGACCAATTGCCTTACCGGCCAGTCGATTTCGTCGAGCGCGTCTTCCAGTACGTCGTCCGGATCGGCCACGCCGCTGTCTCGCAGTAGTCGTTCGATGTCGTCGTCGTGCAGTGGGCCGTGTTCGGTCAGAATTTCCGCCAGGGTCCGTATCGGGTCGAGCGCTTCGGTCACGGCGACTACCTTATGCCGCGATGAGCCGAGTGGCGCAAGCCAGGCGCAAACACGGCCGACGTCCACCTATCTCTAAGCCCGCCTTGGCGGCCGTGGCCGGCGGCGTTCCGGGTGAGCGCGGTTGTGATCGATCTGGCGCCGCAGATCAACGTTCTGCAGAAACGCGTGCTCGGCCTCGGTGAGGATGACGGCCGGCTCGAGTGTGATTGTGCCGTCGGGGTGTTCGGTCGCGAGCTAGGTGTCGTGGTGGCCCAGCCTTCCCAGACTCACGCGCCGGCGGCTGTCCACCTCGATCACCACGGGCTTACCCATGCTGCCCACAGTACACATCGGGGGTAAGTGGGTAATAGGGTAATGTGGCAGAATCTGTTGGAGATGGACCCTGAGCCACACGACGAACTCGTCCGGCTCTACGCCGCCCAGCCCGCCCTTGCCGACCAGAACATCACCCGACGGGTGAAGTCACCCAGGCCACGGGTGCGCGGCGGCAACGTGTCGGACCCCCGGAGGAGACTCGGCTCAGCCGACGCGACATCGGAGAGCGCGTCAATGGGAACGGGGGCGACATGGGCAACAGGGCGAACTTCGTCATTGTGAAAGATCAGGATTGGCAGCTGTATTACTCACACTGGGCGGGCTGCCGCATACTCGATGCGCTGATCGGTGGGCCGGAACTCGCGCTGCGGTATGCGCAGTCGTTACGGCAATGCGCCAAGGATGAGTGGGTCAACCCGGTATGGGCTGACGGCGGCGCGGTGGTGGATCTCGATCGTCGCCGGGTGTTGTTCTTCGGTGACGGACTGATGGTGGAGATGGCCGAACGCCGAGCCCTGATGAGTGTGCTCGCCGCGGTATGGCCTGATTATGCGATCTGTTGGGCGTATGACGGAACCGCCGAACTGGCGGGATATGTGGGAGCCGAGTTGCCGGCCCACACGTGGGACAAGCGGCCGAAGCTTCGGCTCACCCGCGAACGAAACGCGTTGTGCCATCTTGTTTCTGTTGTCGACGCCACGGGACAACTTCGGATGTGGCCGCTGTGGTGGCACCTCAGCAAGGCGTGGCACGGGCCCGCGTTGATGGACAAGCTGCCCGGCCGTGGTGTTCGAAGTTTGATCCTCGGGAAGATCCCCGAAGGCGGCGTTCATATCGACGTGCCCCGAAAGACGGTGGGAGCGTGGCAGACCGCCGACACGATGGGCATTTTCCAAGCGCTTCCAGACTTGTGGAGCGGGTGGCAGACGCAGTGCTGGGAGGATCGTTTCGAGGAACAGGCCCTTCGATGCAAGCGCGCTCTGCGGATTCCCGAATTGGACTTAGCCGCCGGTGTCGACAGCGCTCAGGCGTGGATCCGCAACAGGGTGTTTCAGAGCTTCGCGGACAGTCCAGCAGGGCAGATTCTCCAACTCGCGAACCTGCTGGCGCCTATAAGATCCGGTCTCGTGGTAAGCGACGATGCCGTCGCCGACTGTGCAGTTCGTCCCCGCGAGGCCGAGTGGGCCCGCTTCGTCGACGCGTGTAATTTACTACGGACAGGCCCCGTGCTTGCTCTCAGCGGCCCGGGGCAGCGGCTGGCAAGCTGGCCGTAGCGGCCGCGGCAAAGAGGCGTTCGTCGTGCAGCGAAGTTGTCGCCACGAGGCGGGCACATTGTGTGCCTGCCGACACAGAGAGTGATGAGGCAAACGCGACGAATGCGACGAAATTGACGAGCGGTGTGCTTGGGCCTATCGTCGGCTTCGGGCAATCGAATGGCGCTGTGTGGCCAAGACATATCGGTGCCGGTAGCGCGCCGACTGCGTTCAAGCAATAGGTGCTGCGGCCTGCAGCCGCTGCCGCAGCCCGGTTGCTCGTATCGCCCGACGCCCGATTCCGGCGCGTACCTCGGCTTCTGAGCCGACCACCCGAATCTTTTCCTTAGCGCGAGTCACCGCTGTGTAGAAGAGCTCACGCGTCAACAACCGCGAACCCTCCTGCGGCAGCAGCACGGTGACCTCGTCGGCTTGGCTGCCCTGGCTTTTGTGGATCGTCATCGCATGCATGGTTTCCACATCGGATAGCCGGCTGGTCGCAAAGTCAAGCGACCCGGTCGCCCCCGCGATGACGGCCCGCAAGCCGTCGGGACCGGCCGTCACCACTCCGGTGTCGCCGTTGTACACGCGCAGCCCGTAGTCGTTGGTCGTCACCAGCAGTGGCCGCCCCGCGTACCACTCCGACCACGGCGGCTGGCCCGTCTCTTCGGAAAGCCACTTGTCCACCTGCCGATTCCAGTGCCGCACACCGAAAGGACCTTCCCGGTGCGCGCACAGCAGCCGATGCTCATCCAGTGTCGCCAACGCGACGTCGGCGGCTCCTAACAGCGCTGCCTGTCGCAGCCGAAGCGCGTGCGGCAGCAGGATTGATCGCATCCGGTCGGTCGCGTCGTCGGTTTCGATGAACTCGATATGCTCGTCGCCCGACCGCAACACTGCCAGTGCACGGTCCGCGTCGCCCAGACGGATCGCCTCGGCAAGAAAACCGATCGCCTTCCCGAACCGGTGCGACGTCCGCAGCGCCGCCACCCGCACGTCGTCGCGCGCCGACAGGCCGTCCACCAGGTCGGCCAGCACGGCACCGGCCTCCACCGACGCCAGCTGGTCGGCGTCACCGACCAGGATGAGTCTGGCGTCCGGGCGCATCGCTTCCAGCAGCCGCGCCATCATTGTCAGCGACACCATCGACGTCTCGTCGACCACGATCACGTTGTGCGGCAACCGATTCCCGCGGTCGTGGCGAAACCGTGCCGATGTGCCCGGCATGGCGCCGAGCAGCCGGTGCAGCGTCAGGGCGTGCAGTTCGCCCAGCCGCGCCCGATCGGCGGGGTCGAGCTCGTCCAACTCATGCTGCACCGCCTCGTGCAGCCGCGCCGCCGCCTTTCCGGTCGGCGCCGCCAGCGCGATCCGCGGCTGGGACCTACCGGTGAGCTCCGCCTGCTCGGCCAGCAGCGCGAGCAGCCGCGCGATCGTGGTCGTCTTGCCGGTCCCCGGCCCGCCCGTCAACACCGTCACCGCCTGTGACAGCGCGATTTCCGCGGCTTCCCGCTGTTCTTCAAACCCGTGCGGGAAAAGTCGCTCGATGGAAGCACGCCCCCGGAGGGTGGGGGCACCTCCCGCTTGCGGGGGAGTACCCCCTCCCGCTTGCGGGGGAGCGGGCACGTTGACTGCCGGCCTGGGAGCCAGCAGCGCGAGCAAGTCGTCGCATACCTGCTTCTCCTCGCGCCAATACCGGTCGAGGTAGAGCAGCCGATCCTGGTAGAGATGTAGCACCGGCGGCTCACCGAGCAAGGTGCTCGCCCGCACCGCCGCCAGCCACTCGTCGGCCTCCGGCCACGGCACCTCGTCGGCGCCGATAGTTGCCGCGATCGTCGACAGGTCCACGCACACCGATCCGCCCCGCAGCGCACGCACCACCAGCGCCAACGCCAGCGCCACCCGCTCGTCGGACTCGGAACCTAGCGCGCAAATCCGTTCCGCCACGTGGACATCCGAGACGTCCAGCACGCCTGCTTCGTTGCAGGTGCGCAGCGCACCGGTAGCGCCGACGGCGACCTCGACCTCGGCGATCGTCACGCCGCCCGCCTTCCCCGGTCGAGCAGCTCCGACAGCGCCGCCACCAGCCCGGGCGGCAAGCTCCAGCTGAAGACGCCGGCCGGGTGCCCGTCGAAAACCGGCGTATCGAGACCGCACATGCCCCGCAGGAACAGATACAGCACCCCGCCCAGATGCCGCGCCGGATCGTAGCCGGGTTGCCGCCACCGCAGAAATCGGTGCAGCACAACGACATACAACAGCGCTTGCAGCGGGTAGTCTGAGTGCAGCATCGCCTCGGTCAAGCGGGCAAAGCTGTAATCGGCCGCGGTGTCGCCCAGGTGGTTGGTCTTGTAATCCACTACCAGATAGCGCGGCTCGGGCAACCGCAGCACCACGTCGATCGCCCCCGCCAGATAGCCCCGAAGCGACTGACCACCCAACCCGGCCGACATCAGCCGATCGGCATACGAGGCGAGCGGGTCGTCAGCGGGCAGATACAACCGCAGCAGCTCACCCACGTCGGACAACGACACATTCGGCGCAGAGCCGCGCAGATCGCCCCCGGCCAACGGGATTTCGAAGTCCAACTCCCGCAGGCGATCCCGCACCCCGATCTGCCGCAACGTCAACCCGCCGGTCAGCGGTCCCAGCGCTGTGTCGTGCATCGCCCTCAGCGCGACGCCCAGCTCGGCCGCGTCGACGTCCACCGGCCACCACGCCGAGTGCCGCCGCACCTGCTCCGCCAGCTCGAAAGCCAAGTCGGCCGCCGACGGGTCCGCCGTCTGCAGCACTGCGTGCACCAGCGAGCCGAACGCCGCACCGGCGGGCATGGCCGCCAGCGGCGAGGTGACCTCGTGGCCGGGAGCCGGCGCGGTGACGACGACCGCCTCCACCTCGTCGTCGCGTGCGTCCACCTCCGGCTCGCTGGCCACGCCGACCGCTGCAACCTCGTTCGCACCGCGCACCAATGCCGAATACGATGTCCGCCGCCAGCTGGTGTCGATCGCGCGGTGAAAGTGCCGCACCGCCAAACCGGCTGCCGGCGAAGGCTTTTCCAGCTCAGCAGGGGAGGCGATCACCGATTCCTCCACCGACGGCCCGCCCGCGGCCTCCCACCGCTTGAACGTCGCCCACGCGTGCTCGTCGGTGATGCGTCCCTCGCACGCGTCCGGCACCTCCGCGTCACCCATACCGCGACCTCGCAGCAGCCGCGACAGCCCGCCGTTGACTTCGTCTTTGGTCGGCGCCCACCACGCCACCACCTGCGACCGCGCCCGAGTCAGCGCCACGTAGGTGAGCCGGATGTTGTCGCGCGCCACCTCGAGACGGTTCAGCTCCTCGACCGCCTGCCGCGCCACGCTGCGCCCCTTGCCGCCGACGTACAGGCAGCGAGTGTCGGTGCCGTCGTGATACAGCAGGATGTCGTCGCTGCGCACATACCGGTTGAACGCGAACGGCAAGTACACGATCGGGAACTGCAGACCCTTGGCCACGAACACCGTCATGATCTGCACCGCCGCGGCGTCGCTGTCCAGGCGGCGATTGTGTTCGGTCACACCGTTACTGGTGTCGCACTGACGTCGCAGCCAATCACGCAGCGCAGGCAGGCCGAGCCGGTCGGAATGCGCGGTCTCGTGCAGCAGCTGCGCGATGTGCGCCAGGTCGGTCATGTGCCGCTCACCACCGCGCTGCCCGAGTACCCGCCGACCCACGCCGGCCACCTGCGCGGCCTCGAACACCGCCGCCACGCCTCGCAGCCGCGCGTGGTTGGCCCACTCCCGCAGTGTGCCCGCCACCCGGTCGGTCAGCGCATCGCCCTCGGCGGCTAGGGTTTCCGCGGTCTCGCCGAAGAACATCGTGCACGCGGCGGCGCGGACCAGCCCGCTGCGCTGCGGTGCGTCGAACGCCTCCAGCAGGCACAGCCAGTCCTTGGCGGCCTGGGAGTCGAATACGTCGGTGTCGCCGGTGTAGATCGCCGCGATACCTGCGGCAGCCAACGCATCTCGGCAGGCACGTGCGTCTTTGTGCTGCTCCACGATCACCGCGATGTCACCGGCCCCGACGCGACGGCCGTCGTAGGTGGCGCCGCTGGTCAGCAGCGCTGCGATGTCGGCGGCCAGATCGGCGGGAATGTGGTCGCGCAACTTCTCGATCGGGACGTTGTCGGTGTTTGCGTAGCCGACGGTGGGTCGTTTGACGACGCGCAGCCGAAACGGCGCGTTGTGCGGCGCTCCGGCCAGCCGGTGTCCGTCGTGGTGGGCTTCGACGTCGTGCACGACGATGTCGGGGTGGCCCAGCGCCGCGCCGCGCAGCATGGTCTGCAGGCGCTCGACGAGCACCTTGTCGCTGCGCCAGTTGACGCCCAGTGTGTACCGGGCATCGGCGGTGCGGGCCGCCTTGAGGTAGGTGTGGATGTCGCCGCCGCGGAAACCGTAGATGGCCTGCTTGGGGTCGCCGATCAGGATCAGCGTCGACCGGCCGCTGAACGCGCACTCGAGCACCCGCCACTGGATGGGATCGGTGTCCTGAAACTCGTCGACCAGCACGATCCGCCACCGCCGCCGCATCCGGTCGCGAGCCGGGGAGTCTTGTGCTTCAAGGGCGTCCGCCAGCCGGGTGAGCAGGTCGTCGAAGCTGAGGATGCGCAGCCGGCGCTTGCGGAGTTCGAGTTCGCCGATCACCTCACCGGCGAAGCGCAACCTGATCGCCGCCTCGCTGTCCGGCTCGGGATCGATCGGCCGCAGCTGGGCGCACGGGTCGCCCACGACCGCGCGAGCGAGATCGAGCGCCTGCTTATAGGTCAGCACCGGATCGTGTTCTTGACTGCCGAAGTCCGCCAGGTAGAGGTCGTCGACGATCTCGGTGACCAGCTCGTCGAGGTTCTCCTCCAGCTTGACGCCGGCAGCGGTATCGCCAGACACTCCAAGGGATTTCAGCACCGACCCGCAGAACTCGTGCGTGGTGGCGATGACGGCCGCGTCGAAGTGAGCCAACGCGTCACGCAACCGTGCCCGCCGGGCCGCGCGCTCGTCGTCGCTGCCGCGCACCAGATGCTCGACGAGGTCGGTGCCGGCTGGCATGCGACCCTCGAGGACCGACACCGCCTGAAAGATCTGGTCGCGGACCCGTTCGCGAAGCTCGCGGCTGGCCGCGCGGTTGAACGTGATCAGCAGCATCTCGTCGAGGGTGACGTCGGTCTCGGCCAGGTAGCGGGTGACCAGACCGGCCAGCGCGAACGTCTTGCCGGTGCCGGCGCTTGCCTCCAGCGCGGTGGTGGAGCCGTCTTTCGGCAGCGGGCCCCGCAGGTCGAACGGATCCATCACAGGCTCCCTTCGGCGGCCAGCATCGGCAACCACAGCCGCGCCGCCAGCGCGCCCAGCCGAGTATCTTCACCGGGCATTTCCTCGCCGGGGCGCGGCGAGTCCAGCAGCACATCCAACGAAGCGCGCTCGCCCCATACCCGTACGTGCGCTCGCTCCGCGCCCTCACCCGGATGGGATCTGTTGGTTTCCCACATCTGTCGTGCGGCGTCGTACGGATCGTCACCGTCGCGGCGCGCCTGCGCCCACGCGCACGACGTTTTCAACGGCAGCGGCAGCGGCTCGCGCCGGCCCGCGTCGTACAGCGCCACCAAGTCGGCCAGTACGTCGACCGGGTTCGGCGGCGGGGCGAAAAGCCGCTGCGCGATCCGGTTTTTGCTCTTGCCGCGGCCGATACAGAGCGCTCTGTATTCGCGCCCCGGCTTTTCGGCTGCCAGCGCGACCAATCCGATCCACGACGCCAGCACATGCTTGGGCGCCAGCTTCGAGTAGGTTACCGACACGGTGTGCTCGCCGAATACCGGTGTGACGGTCCCGGCGAGCCGGCGCCCGCCACCCAGGTCGACGTCGACGTCGTGCGCTTCGCCGTCTATCGTCCTGTGCTGCAACGCGACTCGCGCCAGTTCGCGTGCCCGGTCGCGGATCTCCTTTGCCTTGCGCACGCCCAGCCGCCCGGGCGGGAGGGTTCCGCGACGCCACTCGGCGTGAGCGGCGGTATCCGGATGCATGCCGCGCAGCATGTCGCGCAGCATCCGGTCGCCGACCATCCACTCTTCCAGTGGGTCGATTTCGACCGGCATCGCGTCCTCGACTGAATCGACGTCCCACGGCAGCGTGCAGTCGAGCGCGCGGAAGAATCCTTTGACCGGGTCTTTGAAGAAGTCGAGCAAATCGGCCAGCGCGATGTCCGCGGCGGGCCGGGCGGGCAACGGACCGGAAATGAAAGGCTTTGGCAGGCAACGCGTTCCAGAGGCGGCTGCGGCTGCGGCCAGCGCCGTGGGATCGAACGTGAACGGCTTGCCGGGGATCAGGGCGCCGGGTTTGACGTTCTTGCGGTCGAACGGCTGCAACGGTTGCCTGGTCAGGATGCGCCCGCGCACCGGGGTTTGGGTGGTCTGGTCCAGCCCGTCGAGCAGCTCGGCGAGCGGCACGGCGGGCGGACGCGGGTGTCCAGTGTGCTCGTCGTTGCCGGTGTAGGTGATCACCAGCGTCTCGGTGGCCGCGCAGATCGCGTCGAGCAGCAATTGCCGGTCCTCCGAACGGATGTCACGCTCGCCGGTTCTCGGGTCGCGCGCCAGCACGTCGTCGCCGTCGGGGACGTTCAGCCGCGGGAACACCCCGTCGTCGAGCCCGACCAGGCACACCACCCGGTGCGGCACCGAGCGCATCGGCACCAGCGTGCACACGGTCAGCGTGCCGGTGCGGAAGTTGGCCCGGGTCGGGCGTCCGGCCAGATGCCCGCCCAGCAGTGAGCGCACGTCGGGCAGCCGCAGCAGCGTCGATGCGTGAGACCCCGCTTGCTCCAGCACCTCTGCGAACTCGCGCTGCAGCTGTGCCTGCTGCCACGCGTCGTCGGAGCGAGTCAGCAGGCCGACACCGTCGGCCAATGCGTCCAGCCAGTCGGTCAACGGCTTTGTGCCGCTGAGGCTTTCGGTGATGTGTTGCAGCCGCTCGACGAACTCGGCCAGCCGCCCGGCCAGCTCCACCTTGTTGCTGCCGACGTCGTCGAGCGGCAGCGCGGTATCCAGCCAGGCCTGCGAGTCGTCGGACATCGCCACCCCGACCAGGATGCGATCCAGCCCGAACCGCCAGGTGTTGTGTACGAAGTGGTCGAGCCCGTACGGTTCGCGGTGTTGCTTGTCGAAACCCCAGCGGATGTTCGATTGGCGCGCCCAGTCGGTGATCGCGTCGAGATCGTCGTCGGTGAACTTGAAGCGGGCGCGCACCGGGGACGTTTGCGCGAGGCTAAGCACCTGGCTGGCGGTGGCCCTGGTCCCGGCGATGGCGAGCAGCTCGGCGGCCACACCGAGCAGCGGGTTGGTCTGGGTGAGCGCGCGGTCGGCCAGCTTGACCCTCAAGTGGTGAGCCGGATGGCTGTCCCCCGCGGTCTCGCCGAGCCCGAAGCCGGCGACGATCAACGGCGCATAGGTCTCGATGTCCGGGCACATCACCACGATGTCACGCGGCTCCAGTGTCGGGTTGTCCTCCAACAGGCCCAGCAACACCTCGCGCAGCACGTCGACCTGGCGCGCTTGGCCGTGGCAGCTGTGCACCTGCACCGAGCGGTCGCCGGCGGCTAACGTGCGGCCTTGTGGCCGTACCGCGTTGGCGCCGATGTCGGACTGCAGCCAGCCCAACAGCGTGTCGGGTTTGGTTGGGCCGCCGAGGAATTCGTCGGTCGCGGCACCGGCCGGCAGCGCGCGTTGCAGCTCGCGCAGGTCCCGGCCCAGCGTTTCCAGCAGCGGGTGACGGGCCGCGCGCCGGCTGGTGTCGGCGCGTCGCGACACCGCGCCCCGAACACCGGTGAGCCCCTGCCACAAGTCGTTGCTGGGGTGCGGCAGCCACAGGTGCAGGTCGTGGTGGACGGCCAGCGCGTCGAGCAGCGCCACCTCGGTGCACGCCAGCCGGGTGTGCCCGAAGAGTGACAGCCGCGCCGGCAGGTCGCTGGGGCCCTCGCGCAGCCGGGCCATGGTTTTCTGGTCTCGGATGTGCGGGGGATCGGCGGGCACGGTGGCCACCAACGCGCGCCACAACTCGGGCTGCCAGGCCAGGTCGGCGTCTACTTCACGCACGCAACCGGCCAGCCAGTCGACCAGCAACTGCGGGCGCTGCCGGCCATAGGAGGCGAACAGCCCGGCCAGCCGGCGCGCCACCGAATACCGGCGGCCGCGGCGGAGGTCGGCCTCGCTGTCTTTGTCGAAGTGACCCAGGTGCGTTGCCAGCGTGCGGCACCACGGCTGGTCGAGATTGCAGTCGATGACTTCGAGCAGCGGCCAGGTCATCGCGTCGGGGGACCAGGGGTCGTCGTCGGCCGCGCCGGTGATCTCGGCGATCAAGGACTGCGGATTGCGGAACGCCACGCCGGCGCACACGCCGTCACTGCTGCCCTTTCCAGGACCGCGGCCGAGAACATGCGAAAGCCGCTGTCTGAGCCAGCGTTCCACGCCGCGCGCCGGCGCCAGCACCAGCTCCTCGGCGAACGGGTCCGGCAGCGGGTCGGCCAGCAGGGCGGCGAGCCCGTCGGCAAGCAGGTCGGTGCGTTCGGCACGGTGCAGATGAAGCGCCATCGCGGGCCACCATAGAGCATGGCTGCGACGGCGTGGCCGGTTCACGTGGATACGTCGCGACGCGGCTGCCAACCCTACAGCGGCCCGACGGCAGGAGTTCGTGTCGATGTAACGGTGGTTACTCCAACGTGGCGGATGCTGTGGCCGTAACGATAGATGCTCTGTACCGATAGGGGAGACAGCCATGAGCATCGCGATGGTCGCGCCCGATGCCATCACCCACCAGCGCGACGCCGGGGCGATCGAGGTAGCGTTTTCAGGACGGTTTGGGTTTGGCATCTACCGGTGGGCTTATCTGCCGTTCGACGTGCCGGCGGGCGTGCAGCAAATCCGGGTCTCCACCTCTCATGAGGACTTCGCCGTGGGCGGACTGGCCCGAAACGTGTTGGATCTGGGCGTCTTTGGCCCGGCCGGCCACGACTTGGGTAATGCAGCCGGGTTCAGGGGGTGGTCGGGCGGAGCCCGCGACGGCTTTGTGATCTCTGGTACCTATGCCACCCCGGGCTATCTGGCGGGCCCTATCGAGCCTGGTGTTTGGGCCGTGGCTCTCGGTCCGGTGGTCGTGAGCCCTTGGGGGATGGCTTGGCAGGTGCGTGTCACCATGGAACGTGGGCAGCCCGCCCCGGAACGTGGGCAGCCTGCCACGGAAGGCGGCCCGGTGATTGTGCCTCCGCCCGCGTCGGTCGGTGGTGCCCGCTGGTACCGCGGGGACCTGCATCTGCACACCGTTTACTCCGACGGCGAGCGCCATCCCGGTGAACTGGTGTCGGCCGCGCACGCCGGTGGGCTGGACTTCATCGTCTCCACCGACCACAACACCAACGCAGCCAACCGGGTGTGGCCGGTATGCCGCACCGGATCGCTGTTGGTTGTTCCCGGCGAGGAGGTTACGACCCGGCACGGACACTGGCTTGCTGTCGGCCTATCAACGCACGCCTGGGTCGACTGGCGATATGGGCCACGCGACGGGGTGTTCCCGCGCTTCGCGGCCGAAGTCCGCGAAGCCGGCGGCTTGGTGGTCGCCGCCCATCCCGCCGTGCCCCTGCCGGGATCGGCGTGGGAGTTCGGTTTTGCCCACGTGGACGCGCTTGAGGTGTGGAACGGCCGGTGGAACTTCGATGATGAACTGTCCCTTCGCATTTGGCAACGGCTACTACGACAGGGCCGGCGCGTGGTCGCGGTCGGCGGCAGCGATTCGCACGGCAAACACCAGCTGGTCGGCTCGCCGCAGACGGCCGTGCACGCGTCCGAACTGTCGATACCGGCAATCATCGACGGGCTGCGCTGCGGTCGCTCGTACATCGTCCGATCACGCGATGTCGCGTGCGAGCTGACCGCTTCCTGCCCGAGCGGCAGCGCCCCCGGCGTGGCCGGCCCCGGCCAGACACTGCGACTGCCGCCCGAGACGGCGGTGACCGTCACCGCCGTGATCAGCGGGGCTTCCGGCACAAACGCGGCCCTGATCACCGCGGCGGGCTGCGCGAGGCGGGCAACCGTAGGGTCAGCGCGGGCCCGGTTGCGCTGGGAGCTCGACGCCGCGTCGGCGCGCTTTGCGCGACTGGAGGTACGAGACGCGCGGCGGGGCGGGCTCGGCGCGATGGTCGCGTTGACGAATCCCGTGTGGCTAACCTGAGAAGGGGCCGATCACAGCATCATTCGCGGCGGCGAGAACTGACTCGATGGTTGGCGGGCGCAGACGAGAGAGGAACGAGATGAAAACTTGGGACGCGATCTGCGCCCGGCGCAATGTACGGCAGTACCAGCCAGAGCCGGTCTCGGAAACCGACCTGAACCGTATCGCCGAGGCCGGATGGCGGGCACCGTCGGCGAAAAACCGTCAGCCGTGGGACTTTGTGATCGTCACCAACCGGGCTGCGCTGCAGGAGCTGTCCACGGTCTGGCGAGGCGCCGGTCACATCGCCTCGGCCGCTGCCGCGATCGCATTGGTGGTGCCAGTACCGCCGGATGATCGCAGACTGGTCACAGACTCCTACGACGCCGGTCAGGCCACGATGGCGATGATGATCGCGGCCACCGACCTCGGGATCGGGACAGGTCATTCGTCGGTGGAAGATCAGGAGAAAGCACGCGCCATCCTGGGTGTCCCCGACGACCACCTGGTGGCTTTCCTGCTCGGCATCGGATATCCCGCCGACCGTCCGCTCACTCCGATTCGCAAGCCGAATCGGCGGCCCTTTTCCGAGGTCGTCCACCACGGGCGGTGGTGATTAACAGAGTTCATCGTGGTAGTGATGCAAAACCCCTGCACCGTTCGGCTCAGCTGTGCCAGGCTGGGACCATGGTTGGCGCCGCGGATGCCCTCGAATGGGCCAGGAAGCAGATCATTGACCGGGTGCCCAAGGCCGATCTCGACCAGCGCGACCCGGACTTCATCCGCGATCAGTTGCCCGGCACCTGGCTGGCGGCGTCGCTGTATTTCCGGGCCGACGTCCGCGGACTCGAGCGCATACCGCCCGAAGGACCAGTGCTGCTGGTCGGCAACCACAGCGGGGGCAACGTACCGCCCGACACGTTCGTCTTCACGTTGGCGTTCTGCTCGTATTTCGGGGTGGAGCGCCCGTTCTATCAACTCGCGCACAACCTGGTCACCCTTTATCCGCCGCTGCGCTGGCTGCGCAAGTTCGGCACCGTGGCGGCCAGCCCGGAAAATGCCCGGCTGGCGTTGGAGTCCGGTGCCGTCGTGTTGGTGTATCCGGGTGGTGACTACGAGGTTTTCCGCCCGTCGTGGCAGCGGCACGTCGTCGACTTCGGTGGCCGCAAAGGCTTCGTGCGGCTCGCCCGCGAGACCGGCGTGCCGATCGTGCCGGTGGCCAGCGTTGGCGGCCAGGAGACCGCGTTGTTCCTTAGCCGCGGCCAGTGGCTGGCCAAACTGCTGATGCTCGATAAGGTGGTCCGGCTCAAAAGTGTGCCCATCTCGCTGGCGTTGCCGTGGGGGCTGAACGTCAGTGACCTGCTGGGGCATGTCCCGCTGCCTGCCAAGATCGTCATCGAGGTGCAGGAGCCGATCCAGGTGCACGACGACGACCAGGCGGTGTACGACGAAGTGATCGCCAGCCTGCAGGCCGGCGTCGATCGGCTGGCCGCCGAACGTCGGTTCCCGGTGATCGGCTGATGCGCGTCGAGCGCCAGATCGTCGTCAACGCCGATCGCGACACCGTGTGGAAGGTGCTCAGCGACCCGGATCGCTACCCCTCTTTCCTGCCTCACCTGGAGCGCTGGGAAACGCTGGTCGAAGGCCCGGCCCGGGTGGGCGCCCGTTACACCGTGTTGTGGAAGATTGGCTCCATCCCGGTGGGGGGTGTCGCCGAAGTGGTGGAGTTTGACGCTGGCCGCGATCTGGCCTGGATCAACATCACCGGTGTGACCCAGCGTGGCCGGTTCCGGTTGCGCGATGCCGGGCCGGGCCAAACCGTCGTGACGTTCCGGCTTGCCTACAACTCAGAAGGCGGGCTGCTCGGCCTGATCGCCGACCAGGTCGCCGCGCGCTGGGTAGGCCGCTCGCTCGACGAGAGTCTGAAAAACCTTCAGCGCCTTGTCGAGTCGTAAGCTCGTGGCCGTGCATGATCACCAGGGCGACTACGGATTGATGGGTCATTCCACATCTTGTCCGCACGCCTACAGGCGGTGGGAATCGTTGTCGAATGTGGTGCACTGGCGCGCCGACCAGACCGACAATTCGCAGCAGGCCACGTTGGCCAATGCGGCACTGGAAAATGTGGCCGATCGCATCGAGCTGCACACCGCCGACATGACCGCTCTGCCGTTGGCCGGCGACTGCGTCGACGTGATCCTCAGCAGCCTGGCCATCCACAACATTGCGACACACGCCGGCCGGCAACAGGCTCTGCACGAAGCGGTTCGCGTGCTGCGGCCGGGAGGTCGGCTCGCCATCGCGGACCTGTGGGAGACCCGTCAGCATGCCGCCCATTTGCGTGAACTGGGTTGGCAAAACGTGCGGCGCCGCAACCTCGGACGGCGCATGTGGTACGGCGGTCCGTGGGTCTCCACGCGCCTGGTACCGCGACGAAACCGGGGTCTGAGGCGCGCCGCGCAGGATGAAGTGACGCGATGACGCCGACGTGCCACACTTCCGAATGGAGGAGGCGAACACGAAGGTGAGGCGGTTGCCCGGGGCAACCGCATCGCCTTCTCCGTTACAGACCGAACTCGGCTTCTATCCCGTCGATCCCGGCGCGGATGGCCTTGAGCGCGTCGGCACGCGCGCGCAATTTGGTCGCGGCGTGGGCGTGCTGGTGCAGACCGGCGAATTCCTGCGCGGCTTCTTCGGCGCGGCGCAGCACCATCTCGGGCAATACGATCTCGTCGACAAAGCCTGCGGCGAGGGCGGTTTCACCGAAGAACGTTTTGGCTAGCCCGGCGGCTTGCTGGTACGCCGACCGTGTCAGCCGCAGCTTCATGATCTCCAAGGCCGCGTAGGGGATGGTCATGCCGATCACAACTTCGTTGGCCTGGATGTTGTACGCGTGGGCGGCCACCCGGTGGTCACCGGACGACAACAGGAACGCCCCCATAGCGATGGCATGGCCGGTGCAGGCCATCACTACAGGTTTTGGGTAGGACAAGAGTCGATACGCCAGCTCGAAGCCGCCCCTGAGCATGTCGATCGCGGGCTGCACCTCGCCGGAGGTCAGGATCTTCAGGTCGAACCCGCCGCTGAACACCCGCTCATTCCCGGTGATCACCAGCGCCCCGACGTTGTCCCGGTCGGCCTGGTCGATCGCGTCGTTGAGGGCATGCTGCATCGTCGGGCCCAGCGCGTTGACTTTGCCGTCGTCCATCCTGATGACCGCGATGGAATCCTTGTGGCTGTAGAGGACCGGGCCGCTCATGGGTTACTCATTCGATAAGCCCGCCGTCACACGTGCTGGCTGCGATGTTTGCCCAAATCGTTTTCGGCGTTACTCCAGCGCAGGCTCACATCGGTGGGCTCGTCGAGCTGCCGGGTGCGCCACCTGTCCTGAGTTTCCCGCACAGCGCCGTTGATTCGTTCGATCTCGCTGCGGAACACGTCGGGACGTGTTTCCTTGCTCGCGTAGTGGAAGTAGGTCAGCAGGCCGCGCAGCAGTTCCAGTTTCTGCTTTTCCCTCTTCGCCAGGTCATGGGCCGTCATCAGCTCGATGCGCTGAACGGGCGGCAAAGCATCCCAATCCAGCACCACCTTGGTCTCCAGGGCAGGACGCTCGCGCTGCCAGAACCGCCATCCGCGCGGCTTGTCGGGGCGGTCGTAGTAGATCACCGTCCCGGGGAAGCGAGACTCGATGCCGCTTGCGATCTCGGCGCGGTCGAGCACCGAATCCCACACCATCCGCCACTCCTGGCCGGGCGCAAGTACCGGTAACTCTCGGGGGAGCCGCAGTTCAACGACATCGGCGTAGCCGTCGGCCGCATTTTCGTATTCGGCCACCGTCAGCGGATTCGGAAATGAAAACCGGATATCGTAGGCCGCGGTCTCGCCGAAATTTCTGACCACGAGTTCGATCACGTGCCAGTCGGCGGGATGCGGTTCCATGAACATCGCGACGTGGGGCCGGGTCTGCTCCCCGGCCAGCCGGCGGTTGCGTTTGAGCTGCCGGTTTGTCAAGAGCAGTGCGACGACGCCGAGCGCGATCGCCGCCCATGCCGCCCACGCTAACCAGGTACTGGACCCAACATGCGTGACCCCGTGCCAGCTGTCCTGGATCCACCCCATGGAATCCACCCTCCGCTTATATCACAGCGATGTCAGGCCGGAAATTCCGCGGCAAATTGACAAGCCGGGCGCCTCCGAGTCCGTCAACCGCCTGTTAACCGCCCATCAGCATTCGCCACTGTCCAAGATCGGCAGCGCGGTAGACGTAATTGGACCGCTTGACCTCCGACAGCGACGCGCTCGGCTCAGCCGAATACCAGTGCCCTGGAAACACCGTCGGGTCACCGGGAAGCCGCGCGAGCTGCTGCAGGCTGCGGTACATCTCGTCGGAGTCGCCACCCGGAAAGTCGGTGCGCCCGCAGCCCTCCAAAAACAGGGTGTCACCAGCGACCAGCCGGCCGCCGAGTAGAAAGCACTGGCTGCCCGGCGTATGGCCCGGCGTGTGCAGCAGCTCGATTTCGATATCGCCGACGCTGACCTTGTCGTGGTTCTCATGGGTGGTGAGGTCGCCGAGGCTAACCCCGGTAACTCGCGAAACCCAAAGCGCCTCATGGGTATTCACGTGCACCGGCACGGGTGCCCTTTCCAGCAGCTCGGCCAGGCCCGTGAGCTTGAAGCCCATCATCGAACCGCCCACGTGGTCGGGGTGATGATGGGTCACCAGCACCCCGGACAGGTGCATGCCGTCGGCCTCCAGAGCGTCGAGGAGATCACCCGCGGCGTACGCCGGGTCGACCACCACGCAGGCTCCGGTCTGACGGTCGCCGATTAGGTAAGCGAAATTGCGCATTTGCGTCGCGAACATGTCGCCGGCGGCGAAATCGCGACCGGAGAGTAGTTGACGGAAGTACAGCCGGTCTCCTGACACGTCACCAGACTAGGACTCCGCCAAGACACGTCGCACAGATCGGCGGACAACTGTCGCCGCTATCCAACAGTTCGGCTTGTGTGCAATGGGTATTGTTGGCGCATGATGAAGAGGGTCGAGATCGAGATTGACGACGATCTGGTCCGACAGGCGATACGTCGGTTCCATCTCGCTGACGCGCGCGAGGCCATCCATCTGGCGCTGCGAACCCTGCTTGGTGAAGGCGCAGGGGGTGAGCAACCTGACGACGAGTACGACGAGTTCAGCGACCTCAGTGCGTGGCAACCTCGCCGCAGCGGCGACGGCGGTTGATTCTGCTCGCCGTCCGGCATCCGATCGTCGGAAAACCCATAATCTTGAGCAGCTACCGCGGGACCGTGCCCGCGGTTTGGTCACGTTGCACGCCAGGCTGTACCCTCTTTTAGGCCCGCGGCACGACTGGTCGCTACGGGTGAACGGCCCCCTTAGCTCAGTCGGTAGAGCGTTTCCATGGTAAGGAAAAGGTCAACGGTTCGATTCCGTTAGGGGGCTCGGCGGACGCCGAGCAGGGCTGGCGGCCCCGAACCTGAGGCGGGGGCCCAGAGGCGATGTAGCTCAGTCGGTTAGAGCGAACGACTCATAATCGTTAGGTCGCCGGTTCGAGTCCGGCCATCGCTACGACACAACAACTCGACTTGTAAGAGAGAAACGGACATGGCTTCCAGTACCGACGTGCGGCCGAAAATCACTTTGGCATGCGAGGTGTGCAAGCACCGTAACTACATCACCAAGAAGAACCGCCGTAATGATCCTGACCGGATGGAGCTGAAGAAGTTCTGCCCGAATTGTGGCAAGCACCAGCCGCACCGCGAGACACGCTAGCGTCGACCTGCGCGCGTTTACTCAGGTTGACTAGGTAGGTTCTAGATCCGTGGCGTTGACCGCAAATATCGTCGGGATGCATTACCGGTATCCCGACCACTACGAGGTGGAGCGCGAGAAGATCCGTGAGTACGCGGTAGCCGTGCAAAACGACGACGCCGTGTTCTTCGAGGAGAAGGCGGCCGCCGATCTCGGCTACGACGGGCTGCTGGCCCCGTTGACGTTTATCTGTGTGTTCGGCTACAAGGCGCAATCAGCGTTCTTCAAACACGCGGACATCGCGCACGCGGACGCGCAGATCGTCCAGGTCGACCAGGTGCTGAAATTTGAGAAGCCGATCGTGGCGGGCGACAAACTCTACTGCGACGTGTACGTGGATTCGGTGCGTCAGGCGCACGGCACCCAGATCATCGTGACCAAGAACATCGTCACCAATGAAACCGGTGACATCGTGCAGGTGACCTACACGACCCTGGCGGGCCGTGCTGGCGGGGATGGAGAAGAGGGATTTTCTGATGGCGCTGCGTGAGTTCAGTTCGGTAAAGGTGGGTGACCAGCTTCCGGAGAAGGTGTACCCGCTGACACGCCAGGATCTGGTGAACTACGCGGGGGTTTCGGGTGATTTGAACCCGATCCATTGGGACGACGAGATCGCCAAGGTCGTCGGGCTGGACTCCGCGATCGCCCACGGCATGCTGACCATGGGCATTGGCGGGGGCTACGTCACCTCGTGGGTTGGTGACCCGGGCGCGGTCACCGAGTACAACGTGCGGTTCACCGCCGTGGTACCGGTGCCTAACGACGGCAAGGGCGCCGAGCTCGTATTCAGCGGCCGGGTGAAGTCGGTCGATCCAGAGAGCAAGACGGTGACCATCGCACTCACGGCGACCACCGGCGGCAAGAAAATCTTCGGCCGGGCCATCGCGTTGGCGAAATTGGCGTAACTCATGGCGCTCAAGACCGACATCCGCGGGATGGTTTGGCGGTACCCGGATTACTTCATCGTGGGCCGCGAGCAGCTGCGATCGTTCGCGCAATCCGTCAAGTGCGACCACTCGGCTTACTACGACGAGGACGCGGCCGCCGAACTCGGCTATGACGCGATCGTTGCTCCGCTGACCTTCGTTACGATCTTCGCCAAACTGGTTCAGCTGGATTTCTTCCGGAACGTCGACATCGGCATGGAGACCATGCAGATCGTTCAGGTCGACCAGCGGTTCGTGTTCTACAAGCCGATATTGGCCGGCGACAAGCTGTGGG
This sequence comes from Mycobacterium sp., assembly GCA_035515675.1. Classification (GTDB taxonomy): domain Bacteria; phylum Actinomycetota; class Actinomycetes; order Mycobacteriales; family Mycobacteriaceae; genus Mycobacterium. The sequence goes on along the minus strand of DATJBA010000121.1, from coordinate 10,480 downwards.
CCAGGATGGACGTCCATTCGGTGGACGAGCGCTTCGGCGCCGATATCGTCGTCACCAAGAACATCTGCACCAACGACGACGGCGAGATTGTGATGGAGGCCTACACCACTCTGATGGGCCAGCAGGGAGACAACTCCTCCCAGCTCAAATGGGACAAAGAATCCGGACAGGTCGTCAGAACCGCGTAATTGGTATCTGACTCCTGCGCCGATGTACACTCGGACCTCGGGGTTTTCCCAACATCAGCGCGCTTTCCGTGAGTCGAACGAGCGGAGCCGGCGACGGGAGTGAGACGCACGAAGAGTCTCACGTCGGTTCGCGGTCACCGAACGGGGGGCGCGCGTGTCATGTCAGCCCCGGCAGGTAAACGCAGGTTGGCCTGCCAACCGCGAAGGGGCGTAGCTCAACTGGCAGAGCAGCGGTCTCCAAAACCGCAGGTTGCAGGTTCAAGTCCTGTCGCCCCTGCTGAAGGCGAAGTCGTGCCATGGTGGACACTGGAAGAGCGGCCCATCACGGTGGGACGGCTCGCGGGATATTAGCGAACAAAGGAGCATGCGGTGAGCGACGACGGCGACGTTGCCAACGACGCAGCACGCGGCGGCGGCGACACTGAGGACGGCCGCGCGAGCGGCGGTCGGACAGCCGTGGTGACCAAGCCGGTGACGCGGCCGCTGCGCCCTACCGGCAAGCGGTCCCGGCAGCGAACCGACGAAGACGTTGACGTAGCGGTGTTGGACGAGGTTGAGGTCTTCAAGGAAGACAAGGCCAAAAAGGCCAAGATTTCCAAGAAGGCCAAGAAACCGAGGAAAACCGGGGAACGTTCGGCTAATCCATTCGTGTTCGTCTACAACTACCTCAAGCAGGTCGTTGCGGAGATGCGGAAGGTGATCTGGCCGAACCGCAAACAGATGTTCACCTACACCTCAGTGGTGCTGGCGTTCCTGGCCTTCATGGTGGCGCTGGTCGGCCTGGCGGATTTCGGCCTGACCAAGCTGATGCTGTTGGTGTTCGGCTGAGCTTCGAGAGTGACAGAGAGGACTGAAAACCGTGACTACCTTCGACGGTGACACCTCCGCGGGTGAAGCGGTCGACGTGCACGAGGTCGCCGAGGCCGGCGCTCACGCGGAGCAGGCTGAGGAGGCCGACCCGGCCGCCGCGCTGAAGGCGGAGCTGCGCAGCCAGCCCGGCCACTGGTACGTCATCCACTCCTACGCGGGATACGAGAACAAGGTGAAAGCCAACCTGGAAACCCGCGTGCAAAACCTTGACGTCGGCGACTACATCTTCCAGGTGGAGGTGCCCACCGAAGAGGTCACCGAGATCAAGAACGGCCAGCGCAAGCAGGTCAACCGTAAGGTGCTGCCCGGCTACATCCTGGTGCGCATGGATTTGACCGACGACTCGTGGGCCGCGGTGCGCAACACCCCGGGGGTTACCGGGTTCGTCGGCGCGACGCAGCGCCCGTCGGCTCTTGCGCTCGACGACGTGGTGAGGTTCCTGCTGCCGCGGGGGGCAGCGAAGAAGGCCGCCAAGGGTGCGGCCAGCACCGCCGCCGTCACCGAGGCGGGTGGGCTGGAACGTCCGGCCGTCGGGGTCGACTACGAGGTGGGCGAATCGGTGACGGTGATGGACGGACCGTTTGCCACGTTGCCGGCCACGATCAGCGAGGTCAACGCCGAACAGCAGAAGCTCAAGGTGCTGGTGTCAATCTTCGGCCGCGAAACCCCGGTGGAGCTGACCTTTAGCCAAGTCTCCAAGATTTAGCCCGGCGACGATGGGGGCGCATAGCGGCCCGAGGTGGAGGTGCCCCCGCTTGCGGGGGAGAGCCGGGCAATTAAACACAGCCGGCGGACTCGCCTGCTCCGAGCAGCCGGACCGATAAACCAGGAAGGAACATCAACATCTCATGGCCCGGAAGAAAAAAGTCGCTGGGCTGGTCAAGCTGCAGATCGTGGCGGGACAGGCCAACCCTGCGCCGCCGGTTGGACCCGCGCTCGGCCAGCACGGCGTCAACATCATGGAGTTCTGCAAGGCGTACAACGCTGCCACGGAGAACCAGCGCGGCCAGGTCATCCCGGTGGAGATCACGGTCTACGAGGACCGCAGCTTCACTTTCGCGCTTAAGACACCGCCCGCCGCCAAGCTGCTGCTCAAGGCCGCCGGCGTGAGCAAGGGTTCGGCGGAGCCGCAGAAGAACAAGGTCGCCAAGGTCAGCTGGGATCAAGTTCGCGAGATCGCCGAGACCAAGAAAGCCGATCTCAACGCCAACGACATCGACGCTGCCGCCAAGATCATCGCCGGTACCGCCCGGTCGATGGGCATCACCGTCGAATAGAGACCGTCGGACGACGATGCGGGCTGTACACGGCCTGGGGTGGGGGTCCCCCCGCTTGCGGGGTGGGGGTCCCCCCGCTTGCGGGGGAGAGTCCGACGAAGCTAACAGGAGTGGAAGGGCCAGCTGCGGCCCGATTGACAACCACGACCCAACATCAGATTGGACAGATCAATGAGCAAGAACAGCAAGGCATACCGCGCCGCCGCCGAGAAGGTGGACCGGACGAACCTGTACACCCCGCTGCAGGCGGCCAAGCTCGCCAAGGACACGTCGTCGGCCAAGCAGGACGCGACCGTCGAGGTCGCGATCCGGCTCGGCGTCGACCCGCGCAAGGCGGACCAGATGGTCCGCGGCACGGTCAACCTGCCACACGGCACCGGTAAGACCGCCCGGGTCGCGGTGTTCGCGGTCGGTGAAAAAGCCGAACAGGCGCAGGCCGCCGGCGCCGAAGTCGTCGGCAGCGACGATCTGATCGAGAAAATCCAGGGCGGCTGGCTGGAATTCGACGCCGCGATCGCAACCCCTGACCAGATGGCCAAGGTCGGTCGCATCGCTCGCGTGCTGGGCCCGCGCGGCCTGATGCCGAACCCCAAGACCGGCACCGTTACCCCCGACGTCGCCAAGGCGGTGGCCGACATCAAGGGCGGCAAGATCAACTTCCGCGTGGACAAGCAGGCCAACCTGCACTTTGTCATCGGCAAGGCGTCTTTCGACGAGAAGAGCCTGGCCGAGAACTACGGCGCTGCGATTGACGAGGTGCTGCGGCTCAAGCCGTCGTCGTCGAAGGGCCGCTACCTGAAGAAGATCACCGTGTCGACGACCACGGGCCCTGGCATTCCGGTGGACCCGTCCATCACCCGGAACTTCGCCGAGGCGTAGGCCAAGCGCCATTGGCGCTTTGAACCCCGGCGAACCCGTAGCCGACTATCGAGCACCGAGGCGTAGGTCAAGGCGCCTGCGGCGCGACCGACCAATGGGCGACTTTCGAAAGCGATATCGCATTTGCGGATCGTGTAATGGTCGGCGCACGGTACCCATGTGGCCTATGTGACGGCTAGGTCCGCACTACCCCCGCACTCGGTGATGCGCCGCCGCAGGAAGTCACGGCCCGGCTCAGAACCGTTGGACTCCAACGCCATTCGGTACCAGGTGAGGGCTTCGGCAGGTCGTCCCGCACGCCGCAGTAGGTCGGCGCGCACCGTCGCGACGAGATTCGAGCGGGCAAGCCGGGGATCGTGCGCCACCTTGTCCAGGGCGGCCAGACCCGCGTCGGGACCGTCGCGGAAACCGACCGCCAGCGCGCGGTTGGCGCGCACTACCGGCGAGTCGGTCATCTGCACGAGTCGGTCATAGGCCGCGCAGATGGCGCGCCAGTGGGTCTGCTCCCAGGACGGCGCCGTCGCGTGCAGTGCCGCGATCACCGCCTGCGGCAAATAGGGGCCCGTCGATCCCTGGGCCTGCCGCAGCCGGTCCAGGCCGCGGGAGATGCGGCCGCGGTCCCACCGGCGACGGTCCTGGTCCTCGAGTGGAACCAACGCGCCAGCGTCGTCCACCCGGGTTGCTCGTCGCGAATCATGCAGCAGCATCAGGGCAGCCAAAGCATGCGTCTCCGGCTCGTTCGGCATCAGCGCGCACAGCTCCCCGGCCAGCCGGATCCCTTCGTCGCACAGTTCGTCACGGATCGCCGACGGGCCCGCAGTCGACCAATAACCCTCGGTGAACACCGAGTAGATGCAACCGAGCACGTGTGGTGTGCGCTCGGGGAGCAGCTCGGCGGGCGGCACCCGGAGCGGGATGTTGGCATGCCGAATCTTGTTCTTGGCACGCGTGATTCGCTGGCCGATGGCCGCCTCCGTCTGTAGCAGCGCACGGGCGATCTCGGCGACGGTCAACCCGGACACCAACCGCAGCGTGAGTGCCAGTTGCGACTGCCGGTCCAGCGCCGGGTGCGCGCAGGTGAACATCATCCGCAGCTCGTCGTCGCGAACCGGATGCGGTTCCGTATGATCGGTGCGCGCCCGGATAGCCTGGATGTCGTTCACGACGTAGGCGAATTCCTTTCCGGGACGGATGGATTCGCGGCGTAGCCGATCCCGGGCGCGGTTGCGGGCGACGGTCACCAGCCACCCGCCTGGTTTATCGGGCACACCGTTGCGGGGCCAGGTGCGAAGCGCCTCGGCGCAGGCTTCCTGGACGGCGTCCTCGGCGACGGTGAGGTCGCCGGACCACCGGGCGAGCGCGGCGACGGCGGGGCCCCATTCCCGGCGGAAGACGCCGTCCAGGTTTGTCATTCGGGTATCTACAGCCCGGACACCCCCGCGAGCTGCCGCAACTGCACAGCCGAAGCGGGGATCATTGCAGCCAGTTTGACGGCCTCGTCGCGGTCGGCGGCGCTGAGCACATAGAAGCCGTTGGCGACCTCCGCACCTTCCACGTAGGGCCCGTCGGTGATGATCACCTGGCCGTCGCGCACCTTCACCGTGGTCGCCGTGGACGGTTCGTGCAATGCGGCGCCGCCGATCGCGTGATCGCCTGCGGCCATGGCGAATTCGCCGTGCCGCGCCGCGAGCGCCTGCCACTCCGGTGTGCCCGGTGCGTGTGCGGATGCGGGTGGTTCCAGCAGCAGTGCCAGCCACTGGGTGTCGTCGCCCGGCCTGCGACGGTTGAGGGAGTGATAGACCGGCCACACTTCCACCGCACCGTTACTGGCGGCCGGGATGTCGCGGGCCAGCGCCAGCGCCTCATCGAGGTTGTCGGCCTCGAACACGTAGTACCCGCAGGCGACTTCGGCGGACTCGGCGAACGGGCCGTCGGTGACCACCGGCGCGTCGGGGCCGCCGGTAATGCGCACACCGGTCGCCGTGCGCAGCAGCGCGTCACCGCCGCGGATCGCCGAGGCCGCCTTGGCGTGGAAGTTCTGGTAGGCGGTCATCCCGGCTGCCCGCTCGTCGGGTGTGAGGTCCCGTTCTTCGCTGATCAACAGCGCGAAATACTGCATCTTCGTCTCCTCCGGTTGTGAGCGAAGCCTTGTGCTCCACTCTCTACCTATTCGACGAACGCCGCAGTCCTAATCCGACAAGCTACGCGGCAGCGCCGGGCTTGAGGTAGGTCACCAGGCTGCAGTCGAGCATCTCGTCGGCGAAGTAGTGCTCGCAGCCGCGCAGGTACTTCATGTACCGGTTGTAGACCTCTTCGGAGGTGACCTCGATGGCCTTTTCTCTATTGGACTCCAGGGTGTCGCCCCAGATTCGCAGCGTCTTGATGTAGTGCGGCTGCAGCGAAAGCGGTTCGGGGACAATGAATCCCGCCTTCTCACCGTGTTCGACCATCATCTCGGTGGACGGCAGACGACCGCCGGGAAATATCTCGGTGACGATGAACTTGATGAAGCGCGCCGTTTCGAAGCTCAGCTTCTTGCCGCGGGCGGCCATGTTGTAGGGGTGGTAGCTGACGCTGCTTTGGACGGTCATCCGGCCGTCCTCAGGCATGATGTTGAAACACCTCTTGAAGAAGTCGTCGTAGTTCTCGTGCCCGAAGTGCTCGAAAGCCTCGATCGACACGATCCGGTCGACGGGCTCGCTGAAATCCTCCCAGCCTTGTAGCCGCACGTGACGTGAACGATTGGTGTCGAGCGCGCCCAGCACCCGCTCGCAGCGGGCGTGCTGGTTTTTGGACAGCGTCAGGCCGATGACGTTGACGTCATACTTCTGCACGGCGCGCCTCATGGTGGTGCCCCAGCCGCAGCCGATGTCCAGCAGCGTCATGCCCGGCTTGAGGTCGAGCTTGTCCAGGTTGAGGTCGATCTTGGCGTACTGGGCTTCTTCGAGGGTGAGGTCCGGTGGCTCGAAGTAGGCGCAGCTGTAGATCCGGGTGGGGTCCTGGAACAGAGCAAAGAAGTCGTCGGAGACGTCGTAGTGCGCCTGGATGTCTTCGGAGCGCGTCCGTGTCTTCGTCGGGCCAGCCTGGTTCTCAGCCATTGTCGTCTTGTTCTCCTGGATGATCTTCATTACCTATGCGACCTGAGCGCACCCACGAAGCTTAACTACTTCTCCAACGTGAACTGGTTGCAGTCGATGTACCCGATCCGGAATGCCTTAGCGCAACCGGTCAGGTACCTGATGTACCTGTCGTAGACCTCTTCGGACTGGATCGCGATTGCCTCGTCCTTGCGCGCCTCCAAGGCCTCCACCCACAGGTCAAGGGTCTTGGCGAAGTCCGACTGCAGCGACTGGACACGGGTCACCTTGAAACCCACCTTCGTCGCATGCTCCTCGACGGTCTCGATCGTCGGCAACCGGCCGCCCGGGAAGATGTCAGTCACCATGAACTTGATGAACTTCGCCCACTCCATCGTCACCGGTATCCGGCGCTCCAAGACCTGCTTGGCGTGCAACCCGGTGATCGAGTGCAGCAGCATCACACCGTCATCCGGCAGGGCGTTGCAGGCGAATTTGAAGAAGTCGTCGTAGCGATGGAAGCCGAAGTGCTCCAACGCTTCGATAGTGACGATACGGTCCACCGGCTCGCTGAACTCTGCCCAGTCGCGCAGCAATACCCGGCGGGAGCGCTTCGTGTCGATTTCGTCGAGCACACGCTGGCAGTAGGCGTGCTGATTCTTGGAAAGCGTCAGCCCCACGACGTTGACGTCGTACTTCTCGACAGCGCGCTTCATGACCGAACCCCAGCCGCAGCCGACGTCGAGCAGCGTCATTCCCGGCTTGAGTCCCAGCTTGTCGAGCGTCAGGTCGAGCTTGGCGAGCTGCGCTTCGTGCAAGGTCATGTCCTCGCGCGGAAAGTACGCGCAGCTGTAGGTACGAGTCGGATCCTGGAACAGCGCGAAGAATTCGTTTGAAAGGTCGTAGTGCGCCCGGACGTCGTCGACATTCGACCGCTTCCGCGTGGCGCCCGCTAGGTTGTCAGACATATCTCCTCCCGAATGGACAGGCACCTTCACGAGTCGCCATCCCCAGCACCCTACCTGGGGCCGGGGGTATCTCTTGCATTTCAGGGTCGCAAGCCCCTGGGTTTCTCGGTCCCGAGCGAGTCCTCGCAGGTCAGGCGCGTCAACCTATTTCGTCAGGGTGTACTGGGCGACGTTGATGAGCCCTCTTCGGAAGCGGTCCGCGCACCCGGTCAGGTAGTGCAGGTAGCGGTCGTAGACCTCTTCGGACTGCAGGGCGGTGGCGCGATCCCGGTTGGCCTCCAAGTTGGCCGCCCAGGTGTCCAGGGTCCTTGCGTAATGTTGCTGCAGCAGTTGAGTTTGCTCCAAGGAGAATCCCGCGGCCCGCGCATTGTCGACGATATCGGGCTCGGAAGGAAGTTCGCCGCCCGGAAAGATCCATTCCCGGAGGAATTTGAGGAATCGCAGGTCGCTCATCGTCAGCGGAATGCCCCGTTCGTGCAACCATCTCCGGTCGTAGGTGAACAGGCTGTGCAACAGCATCCGGCCGTCGTCGGGGAGCCAGTCGTATGAGTATTCGAAGAACGCGGGATACCGTTCCTTCTTGAAGGCGTCGAACGCCTCGATGGTGATGATGCGGTCGACCTTTTCGTCGAACTCCTCCCAGCCCTGCAGCCGGGCCTCGGTCCGCCGCGTGGTCGGGATCTTGGCCAGCCGGGCTTTGCTGCCCTCGTAGTGATTGCGGCTCAAGGTGATTCCGATGACGTTGACGTCGTACTGCTCAACCGCCCGGACCACCGCGCCGCCCCACCCGCATCCGACGTCGAGCAGCGTCATCCCCGGCTCAAGGTTCAGCTTGTCAAGCGCCAGATCCAGTTTGGCGAGTTGTGCCTCTTCTAGCGTCATATCGTCGCGTTCGAAGTATGCGCACGTGTAGACCCAGGTGGGGTCTAGGAACAACCCGAAGAAGTCGTCGGAAATGTCATACGCCGATTGCGACTCTTCGTAATATGGTCTCAGCCCGGCCATTATGGACATCCTCGCTAGGTCGGCTGATCCCGACTTAAGCTGGCCTCGGCGAAGTTGCTGGTTAGCACGCTGATCAGCCGATCCCAGAGTTGCTGAGGCAGCTCGTGGCCCATGCCGTCGAATAAGACTAGCCGAGCGCCGTTGATTGCGCGCGCGACTGCGCGGCCGCCGAAGGGCCGGGCCAGCTTGTCGGCTCGGCCGTGGATCACCACGGTCGGTGCGATGATCCGCCGGTTGTAGCGCAGCAGGCTGCCGCTGGCCAGGACCGCGCTGAAGTGCCGCGCGACACCCCATGGGTAATAGCTGCGGTCGTAGCTTTCGGCGGCGTCGGCGCGGACCTGCTCCTCGGGCATGCGGTAGCGCGGACTGCCGGTGATCTTGGTGACGCGCACCACGTTGTCGACGATCACCTCGCGGGGCGAGCCCGGCGGCGGGCCTTTGATGACCGCCAGCAAGGCGCGGGGGGCAGGCGGCGGCAGGAATGGTCGATTATTGCTGGAGAAGATGACCGCCAGGGACTTCGTCCGCTCGGCAAATCGCGCTGCGAAGATCTGGGCGATCATGCCTCCCATCGATGCCCCGACGATGTGGGCGCGCTCGATGCCCAGGTGGTCCAGCAGAGCGGCGGCGTCATCGGCCATGTCTTCCAGCCTGTACGGGGCCTCGTTACGCAGGCCGAGCCAGAAGCGGAGCAGTCGCGGGACCAGCGGCCGGCTCAAGGCGGGAGGCTCGGTCTTGCCGGAGAGGCCGACGTCACGGTTGTCGTATCGGATGACTCGCAGGCCCCGGCTGACCAACTTCTCGCAGAAAGCGGTCCGCCACAGCAGCAGCTGGGCACCCAGGCCCATGATGAGCAGTACGGGTGGGTCGTCGACGTCACCCATGTCCTCGTAGTAGAGCTTCAGGTCGCCCGACGTGACCCCCGATATGGCGTGGCCGCTGCGAATCTCCACTAGACCTCCACGTCGGCTTGATGCTCGCGGCTGACCTCGACCATGAAGTTCGCGAAATACCCGGTCAGCTGCGGGTCGGACATCATCTGCCATTTCGGTGCCAGCAATTTCATATACCGCTCGACGTACAGGAACTGCTTGCCGATCAGCACCAGCTCGCGGGGCAGCTTGACGTCGTAGGCGTCGGCCAGTGCCGACAGCTGCCGCCCGATGTCGGCATACGACATGTCGCCCAGCGTCTGCATGGTCAGCGGGGTGGCGAATTTCTCCAGATCCTTGGCGGCCTGGGCTTCCGGCTTCATGGTGCCGACGGCTCCCATCAGCACGACAATCTTGCCAGCCGCGGCGTGGTCCTTTTTGACCAGCAGCGCGTACACCAATTCCCGCAGCAGCCAGCGGGTGCGTGGGTCGATGCGGCCCATGATCCCGAAGTCGAAGAACACGATGCGACCCTGCTCGTCGACGTGCAGGTTGCCCGCGTGCAGGTCGCCGTGGAACAGTCCGTGCCGCAACCCGCCCTCGAACACGCTGAACAGCAGGGCCTTCACCAGCTCGACACCGTCGAACCCGGCCTTGCGGATGGCGGTGGAGTCATCGATGCGGATGCCGTGCACCCGCTCCATCGTCAACACCCGCTCTCCTGTGAAGTCCCAGTGCACGTGCGGCACTCGGATGTTCTTGCCCAGCGGGGAGGCGTGCAGGTGCGAGACCCAGGCTTCCATCGACTGCGCCTCGAGGCGGAAGTCCAGCTCTTCGGCCAGGTTGTCGGCAAAGTCGGCGACCACGTCTTGTGCCGACAGTCGGCGGCCCAGCTTGGCCAGTTCGACGGCTTGGGCGAAGCGCTTCAGGATCTGCAGGTCGGCGGCGACCCGGCGGCGGATGCCCGGCCGCTGGATCTTGACCACGACGTCCTCGCCGCTGTGCAAGGTCGCATAGTGCACCTGGGCGATGGAGGCCGACGCGAACGGCTCTTCGTCCCATTTGGCGAACAGCTCGGAAGGCTGGCCGCCGTGCTCCTCGACGAAGAGCTTGTGCACCTCTTTGCTGTCGGCGGGCGGCACCCGGTCGAGCAGGCCGCGGAATTCACGAGACAGCGACTCGCCGAACGCCCCGGGGCTGGATGCGATGATCTGTCCGAACTTCACGTACGTCGGCCCCAGATCGGTGAAGGTCTGGGGGATCTGCTTGATCACCTTCTGCTGCCACGGCCCCTTACCCGGCAGCTGGGTGACCACGCGAGCGGCGGTGCGGGTGACCTGCCAA
>DATJBA010000120.1:0-3729 GCA_035515675.1 Mycobacterium sp. | reverse complement strand
CGGTGAATCGGTTGTGTGAACTCGAGATCCAACTAGGATTTAATCAAAGTTGGGTTTATGTGTGAGGGTAATTTTGCCTGCGGGATGGTTGTCGGGGAACGATTGGTTTTGCGAGCGGCGTTTGGCGGCCTCCGTAGATTGTGACAACGCGCGATATCCTTGCTGCCGATCTACCCAACGATCGAGACGGCGCTCGGTTCGCCGCTACGGCATTCACGCCGTCGAGCATCTGGTGATCGGGTATCACGGGGCCCAGTTGAAAATCCGGACGGCAGGATGCCTCGTGATGAATGCTGGACGGCTATGAGCGACCAGGTCCCTGTGCCGTCGCGTCATCACATTCGGCGCGTCACCCGCCGGGCGTTGTCCAAGAGCTGGGACGACTCGATCTTCTCGGAGTCCGCCGAGGCGGCGTTCTGGTCGGTGCTGTCCCTGCCGCCCCTGTTGTTGGCATTGCTGGGAAGCCTGGCCTACGTCGCACCGTTATTCGGACCGGACACCCTACCCGCCATCGAGGAGCGCCTGGTTTCGATCGCGCGCAGCTTATTCTCCCCGAGTGTGGTCAACGAGATCATCGAGCCAACCATCGTCGACATCGACAAGGGCGCGCGCAGCGAGGCGGTGTCATTGGGCTTTGTGATCTCGTTGTGGGCGGGCTCATCGGCGATCTCGTCATACGTCGACGCTGTGGTGGAGGCGCACGACCAGACGCCGCTACGCCATCCGGTGAGGCAGCGCCTGTTCGCGTTGCTCATGTACATGGTGCTACTGCTGTTCGTGATCGCGACCGCGCCTTTGGTGGCGCTCGGTCCCCGCAAGGTCGCCGAATTGCTCCCGAACAGCTTGGACCACGTGCTGCGTTTTGGCTACTACCTGGTGTTGGCGGTCGGCCTGATGGTCGCGGTGATTATCCTTTATCGGGCGGCGCTGCCCAAACGGCTGCCGTGGCGTCGGCTGATCTTGGGCTCGGTGCTCGCGACGGTGGCCTTCTTGACCGCCACCCGCGGCTTGCGCATCTACCTGACATGGCTCACCAGCACCGGCTACACCTACGGTGCGCTGACCACACCGATCGCATTCCTGTTGTTCGCATTCTTCGCTGGTTTCGCCATTATGCTGGGCGCCGAACTCAATGCCGCCATTCAGGAAGAATGGCCGGCAGCGTGCACCTATGCCCGCCCATTGCGCAACTGGCTAAAATCGCGCACGCGCGCCGCCAACGGAGGAGATGCAGTTACCGCGGCTGCGCGACACGGCGCCCACGAGGCCAGCGCTCCGATTTCCAGACGAAAGCCGGTCTGGGTCGGGCGCCATTGAAACTGAACTAGCGCGCCGCGACGCGTCGCGGCCGCAGGTGGTGTCGCGGTGGAGAACGCGTTCGCCGACGTCGCCGTCGCCGATGGCGCCCTAGTGAAAGTCGAAACCTTACCAACTGTTGGCGGTCACGCTCGACACACAGCATGCTGCCGGCCCGTGCCGTCACAGTACCCAGGCCCGAATGCGGGTTGTATACAGAGGGGACCTTCGGTTCTATCGTCGAGGACGGAGCCGCGAAAAACTTGACCTCAGCGGAATACTTCTGCGACTGGTCTTAGTGAGGCTGGCGACGGTGTTGAGTTCGTATGGGTGTGAAGCCGAATTCGACGACCCGTCCCACAACACATCGAGCAGAACATCGCCAACTCGGAGCGGGAGCACATCGACGATCCGCAACCGGGGTGGATGGCATCGGCTTCGCGAGTTTTGCTCTGCCGCAGTCTCTCTGCGATCCGGCGCCGCCGTTGCCGCCGTGGCCCCCGGCGGCGGTCCCGCCGGCCTACCGGCACCACGCTATCGAAGCCGATCGAGCGGACGACATTGGCCAACACGAGCGGTGACGGCCGCTTGAAGTCGAGCTGTCGGGCACCGATTTCAGCACGTTGTACGGATCACCGAGATGTACCCCGCGCGGCTCCAGGTCACCGGAGATGCAGGCGCGGGCCAAACCGAGTTCGCCAGGGGCACTGGCCAGGCAAGTAAGTCCCGCGGGGATCAGCAGATCGAAGCCCAGCACGGCGTCGTCAAGGTCGACGCTGCTGCCGTCGTACGCGGCGAACTCCAGCTGGCTGCCTCAGTGAAGATCGCCAAGATCTCGGCCAGGCTCAGTTTTGCGGTTTCATGGCGGGCGCCTGTTCTTTGGTCGTCGTCAACGTCGTTGCACCGCCTTTGCATAGAGGTCGAGGAGACGCGAATCCGGGTCGTAGGTTTTCTTCACCGTTCTGTACGCTTCCCCGCCGTAGAGTTCGTCGAATTCCTCGCGGCTGTAGCAGGAGTCGGAGTACAGCGACTTGTGCCCATCGAGCGCGCGAACCTTGGCCTCGATCGATCGATTCGTGCCCTCAGCGACGCCGAGCGGCAGCCTCGACCAGAAGCCGACGTTGACGTAGGTATGACCCGGCCAGATCGGATACAGCGGCCAGCCCTCCTGGTCGCGTAGCCGCAGCGGGCACAGCCAGATCGGTGTGATGGGCACGTTGTCCAAAAACCACTCCAAGAAGTCGGGGGTGCGCTCGATCGGCACCTCAATGTCTTGGACCACCAGTTTGCGCGGCGGGCGATCCTTTCGCTTCTCGATCCGGTCGGCGACGTTGAAACGCTGGTCATAGCGCACCAGCGTCCAGTAGAAGCTGCTGCGCCGGTAGCGCCGCGGCCACCAACGCCGCACCCGCGGGTTCTGCGCGCCGAACGCGCGTGAACACCAGAACCAGTCGGTGTCCCAGCGCCAGAAGTAGTCGTGCATCGTCAACCGGTCTTCTTTGACGCCGGCCTCGTGCTGAATCGAGCGGTAGTAGATGCCCCGCCCGGTGTAGTCGCTGACCGGGCCCGGGGTGGTGGTACGCACCCCGACGCACAAGTAGCTCTCGTCGGCGCCGAACACGACACCGTCGAGGTAGTCCACGGGCTCCCCGTCGAGCCCGCCCGTGTCGATGATGCGGTCCATCACTGCCACCATCTCGTCCAGCGCATGGAATCGGATGTGGCTCAGCGCCACGAACGGTTTGATCGGCTCCAGCTCGATCCGCAGTCTGGTCGAATAGCCAAGGGTGCCATAGGAATTCGGGAATGCCCGATACAAGTCCGGATGCTTCTGCGGTGATGCGGTGAGCAATTCGCCCGCCCCGGTGAGGATGTCCAACTCCAGCACCGACTCGTGGGGGAGACCGTTGCGAAACGACGCCGACTCGATACCCAACCCGGTGACCGCCCCGCCCAGGGTGATGGTCTTCAGCTGCGGGACCACCAGCGGCGACACACCGTACGGCAGAGTGGCGGCCACAAGGTCCTCGTAGGTGCACATGCCGGCCACGTCGGCGGTGCAGGCCTCGGGGTCGACCGAGATGACGTTCGTCAGCCCCGATGTGTCGAGTCCGGGCGCATCGCGTTTGGCGCGGGCACGAAACAAGTTCGAGGTCGGCTTGGCGAGCCGGACCGACGCCGTCGCGGGAATGGACCGATAGCTTGCCAGCAGCCGCTTCACCCCCAACGCATGGTCCGGGGGTACGGCTGCAGGAACTGGCACCACGTATACCTTAGTCCCGGATAACAGCCCGTGCACGGACGCAGTACCCGCGTGCGGCGTCAACACACTACGCGACAGAGGAGTTGTGCCTGATGGGACAGGTCAGCGTAGCCAGCAGCATCTTGATCGACGCCGAGCCTGCGGCCGTGCTGGCTGCCGTCGCCGACTAC
>DATJBA010000119.1:0-3297 GCA_035515675.1 Mycobacterium sp. | reverse complement strand
GGAGGTGACGGCGTCGCGGTCGACGAGGACCTCGATGGCGCGGACGTTGCGGGCGAAGTATCCGGCCTCGGAGTAGGCCTTGGACAGCGTGTTCGGGGTGATCTTGGCGTAGTGCTGGGTGGTGTTGGGACTGCGGTGTCCCAGCCAGGCCTGTAGCTCGAACAGCGTCATCGGCTCCTTGGCGTTGTAGAGCTGGCTGGCGATGGTGGAGCGGGCGCGGTGGCTGGTGATGTTGCCGCGGACGTCGGCGGTGGGGACACCGGCTTTAGCGCACAACGCCGGGATGATCGTGTGGTTGATGTAGACCTTCGCGACGGGTTGGGCGCGCACGCAAAACAGCATGTCGACGTGTTCGCCAGTCTTGCGGTCCAGCCGTTTGGGCTGGTTGGGGCGCAGCGCCTGCCAGGCCTCGATGGCTTGGCCGATGATCGGGTCGACGGGCTTGGTGAACGCGGTGCCGGTCTTGTGCACGGGCACGTCGAGCAGGCAGACCGCGTCCTCGGCGAGAATCTCGCGCGAATCGCCGGAGATGGGTTGCCCTGCGTGCTGCCAGCGGATGCATCCGACCCGCAGCCGCGAGATCTCGTCGCTGCGTAGCCCGGAGAACAGCCAGGTCAATGTGACCGCGCGGATCAACTCCATCGGATAGTAGGTGTCGGCGGAGTTGCCGGGCAGGTCGGCGGAATTCAGGTTCAACCCCGCCCATAGCAGCTTTGCCCACACCTCGTCGGAGATCACGCGGGGATTGGTGCCGATCAGGGCGGCGATGTTACGCGGGAGGGCCAGCGCGCGATTCGGGTCGAACCGGCGTGGGATCCATTCCCATTCCTGGCAGTCGTGGAAGAACATGCGCGTGGCCATGAGGTTGTGCGCTTTGGTGCGCGGCGAGATTGGTTCTCCGACACGGACGCCGAGCCCGTCGCGACGCTGAACCCAGTCGCCGACGCTCATCCGGTCGACCGCGGCGACCCAGGCCGCGCAGGTCGCCCTGGTCCACTGACCAGGCTCGGTGATCTCGGGGTGCTCGGCGGCCAACCACCGCCCGGCCTTGGCCATGATGGTGCGGATCGTGGCGCGCACCTTCGGAGTCACTGTCGAGGTGGCCTGCCAGCGCTGGATCCAGGCGGTCCACGCTGGATCTGCGCCTTCGATGTCGGCAGCGTGGTTGTTTCCGGTGCGCACCGGCGGGTCGCAGTACCCCAGCGCGGCCACCACGCGCTGCAATGCGTACAGCATCGAGCCCTGGTGCCCGTCGGTGGCTGGATGGGCACGCAGCGCGGCGAACACCTCGGTGCTCAGATCGTCGAGCCGGGGACTGCGGCTGAGCAGCAGGGCCTGGCTGAACACGCCCCGCATCCGGTGCTTGGCACCCAAGCTATCGCGGTATCCCCACCGGTCGAGCACCTCGCTGGCCCGGCACAGCGACTCCTCTACGGCGGGTTCACCAAAGATCATGCAGGCCAAGTGAAGCCGATTGAACATGCCCAGCCGGTGGAAGTCGCTGAATCCGCCGAGCAGGTAGGCCAGCGCCACCATGAACGGGCGAACCGTCGACTCGGTCGGCAGCGGCTGGGAGGTCATGAACTCCCGCGCGCTGCCGCCGCACAGCCGCGCCCACTCCCACGGTGTCCAGCCCCACCAGGACTGGCCGGTATCGGCGCAGTGCTGCAACACGATCGCCGCAGCCTGGGCGCCAGCCCGCCGGAAACGGACGTGATCGCCGTGATGCAGCCCAGCCAGGGTCTCATCCAGCGGCGTGGTCAGCCGCGCCAGCGCATGCCAATGTCGTGCGGTTCGTCGTGGAATGCCCGCGACCCGGCGCCGCAGCCCGACCCGACCCAGCGCGACCAGCGCCGCGGATTCGCCCTCTCCCAAAGCGACCCGGCGATCCCAGCGACCGTCCCGCCGAAGCTGCCCAGACGGCTGGCCCGGGCCCATCCCGGCCGGCCACTCCGTCACCACGGCGGTCATGGCGGGCTGTCCTGCCCGTGGGCGTCGGGTCCGGTGAGCATGCCGATCCGCCACGCATGGATCTGCGCCATGGAGGAGTTCAGCTTCGCCGACAACTCCCGCCCGGACAGGTGGATGTACTGCAGCGTGGAGTCGGTGCTGCGGTGCCCGGCGAACGTGGCGATCGCGTGCAGCTCCCAGCCCATCCGGGCCAGGTCCGTCAGACACAGGTGTCGCGTGGTGTGAGTAGAGAACCGAGGAAGGTTGGCCGCCAATGCGATTCGCCGCACCACCTTCGACCAGGTCCACAACGTGATGGGTTCGGAGTGGTTGCGGCGCGACTCCGACAAAAACAACGCGCCCCGGGCCCGGCTCAACGTCGCCCGGTGCTGCAGGTAGGCCGACAGCAGCACGCCCGTGGGCGCCGAGTAGGGCATTACCCGCTCACGGCGGGTCTTGGTCGTCTCCGCGCGCACCCGCACAGTGCGATGCGCCGGGTCGAGATCGTCGCTGCGCAACGAGCACAGTTCCTCGCGCCGCAGCGCCGCGTCGTAGGCCAGTGCCAGCATCACCCGGTTGCGGATCGGCTCGTCGGCCACGACGCCCAACAGTTTCAGCCAGTCGGCCTCGCTGGGTATCCATGGCAGCTTCACCATCCGCGGCACCAGCGGGCCCGCCCCTGCACCGGATCGCCCGCCAGGCGTATAACGGCCCCGGCCAACAGGATTCGACTCCCGCACGCCTTCTTCGACCAGAAAGTCGTAGAACAGCCGAACCGGCACCAGACGCTGCTGCAGGGTCGCGTTTGCCAGCCCTGACCCCGAGTCCAACGCCACCACGTTGGCGCCGCGCCGACTCGGCCGACTCCTCAACTCCCGCACGAACACCGCCACCTGCGCGCGAGTCGCGGTCAGCGGGTCGATCTCCTCGCGTTCACAGACTTGCAGATACTCGGCCAGCCCCCGCGTATATGCATCGAGGGTTCGCGGCGCGCGCCCCAAATCGATCCAGATCCGCAGCCACTCCATGGCCCGCTCATGCCGAGCAAGCACCGGCCACTTCGTCTCCATAGCCTCAGGCACGCCGCAGACCACCCCGTCACCCGACCACGCTGATCCGTGACGCTACTGGGCCGCGCCGTGGTCCCCGCCCACCGACACGCTCGTCTAATTCCACGTAACTGATAAGTACTTGTGGTGGCGCTTATAGGAGATCTCGTCGATGCCGATCCGGCGCAGGTTGGCAAACCGATCAACGGTCTTTTCGGTGTCGGCCCAGACCCGGGCCACGATCGCCCCGACGGTACGCCAAGCGATCCGCATCAACTCGCACACTGCCGTTTTCGAG
>DATJBA010000118.1:0-15578 GCA_035515675.1 Mycobacterium sp. | reverse complement strand
AGCAGTGTCTCGACCAATGCGGAGGCGTCGATGTCGGCGGCGACCTCGCCGCGCTCGATCGCATCGTTGACGACCCGCGTCAGAAATTCCCGGCTAGTTCGCACGGCGTCGTTCTCGGTTCGGCCCAATTCCGGACGCCGCTGCGATTCCAGTACGGCGGTGATCAAAAACGCTGATGCAGAAGAATTTTCGGAATTCGCGCGCATGGCGGCGGAGATGAACGCCGTCAGCCTCCCCATCAGGGTGGTCTCGCGCTTCGCCCGTTCGATGCCGGCCGCCGTGACGAGTTCGTTGGTTTGGTCTTCCACTTCCCGATAAAGCACCCGCTTGCTGGAGAAGTAATGATTGATCGCCGGCCTGGTCAGGTCGGCGCGGACGGCGATCGCCTGGAAAGTCGCCCCGTCGTAACCGCGCTCACTGAACACTTGGCGAGCCGCGTGCAGGATGCGCCTACGGGTCTCGTCTGCCTTCGCCGCGGGCGGACGGCCCGGCCGGCGACTCGCCGTCGGCGACATTATTAAAGTGCGCCACCGCCGTGATGTGGCATTAATGCGTGCGGCGGAATACTGCCAAACTTCCCAGCTTGGTAGTCCTGCAGTGCCTCGACCAATTCTGCGCGAGTGTTCATTACGAAAGGCCCGTAGTGGAATACCGGCTCGCGAATCGGCTGTCCGCCCAGCAGCAGCACATCAATTGCCGTCGTACGCGACGAGTCCTGGGTCGGTTGGGCACCCACGGTGATCCGATCGCCCGGTCCAAGCACGGCCAACTGACCCTGGTGAATCGGGTGAGCGACCGGACCGACATATCCGCTCCCGGACAACACATATAGCAGCGAGTTGAAATCGCGCCGCCACGGAATGTTGAGCCGGGCCCCATTTTCGATCGTCGCGTGCGCCAGCGTGATCGGCGTGTGGGTGACACCGGGCCCACGATGACCGTCGATCTCACCGGCGATGATGCGGACTAGCGCCCCGCCGTCGTCAGACGCCAGCAACTTCGCGTCGTTGCCTTCGATGGCCTGGTACCGAGGTGGCGCGAACTTGTCTTTCTTCGGCAGATTCACCCACAGCTGGATGCCGTGGAAGACGCCACCGCTTTCCACCAATTCGGCAGGCGGGGTCTCAATGTGCAGGATGCCCGAACCGGCCGTCATCCACTGCGTCGCACCGTGCGTGATCAGGCCGCCGCCGCCGTGGGAATCCTGATGCGCGAGCTTTCCGTCGATCATGTAGGTGACCGTTTCGAAGCCACGGTGCGGGTGCCAATCGGTACCCCTGGGCTCTCCCGGCTGGTACTCCACCTCGCCCATCTGGTCCATATGCACAAAGGGGTCCAGCGCGGCGGTGCTGACCCCGGCGAAGGCCCGGACGACCGGGAAGCCCTCGCCCTCATAGCCGCGCGGGCCGGTGGTGATTGATCGGACCGGGCGTTCGGTGTCGGCGGGACCGGCTGAGCCGACCCGCGGCAACGTAAGGGTGTCTGCGGTAACAGCAGGCATGTTGACCTCCTTGTTTTAGGGTTACCTCTATAACCGGACTTTGGTCCGGTTATTCCCTAATGATCGGAGTGGAACTGTTCGACCTCGGACGGAATCTGCGGTAGCGAGGAACATCCTGGTGCCCATAAACGGTGTGGGCACATCGGATTCGGCGGCTGGTTAGGAACTTTTCCAGGTGCCCGGCGTGGCCAATCACGAGGTCTTTAGATCGAGTGGATCTGCTGCACCGGTAGCCGGGCCCCGCGGCGCGGTTCATATGCCAGTCCGCTGACTTCGAGCAACCGAACCACCCGGTGGCGGTGCGGCCGCATCGGTTCGAGCAGCTCGAGCATCACCGCGTCATCGACCGGGCGGCCCAGCAGTGTCCAGCCGATCATCTTCGGGATGTGGTAGTCGCCCACCGATATAGCATCGGCATCACCGAACGCCCGTTGCGCGGTCTCGGCGGCGGTCCACTCCCCCACTCCCGGCAGCGACGTCAACGCTTCGCGCGCCTGCGCTGCCGGCCGTGATACCAGCCGTTCGAGCGAAGCTGCCCGTCGCGCACAAGCCACTACCGTCTGAGCCCGTCTCGGGTCGACATTGGCGCGATGAAACTCCCACGACGGGATGTGTCGCCACACCTCGGCCGAAGGCGGCACCCGCATCCCGGCGGGCGCCGGTCCGGGCGCCGGCGTCCCATACTTGAACACCAGCACACGCCACGACCGAAACGCGTCGGCGCCGGGTACCCGCTGCTCGATGACCGCCGGGATCAGAGCCTCCAGCACTAGTCCGGTGCGGCCTAGGCGCAAGTGCGGAACCCGTCGGTGTGCGGCGGCAACCGTCGGGTTCCGCGGCACGAAATCCGAGGTGTCGTCATCGACGCCCAGCATCGCGGGCAGCATCTCGACAAACTCCTGCGCACCGCTACCCCACGCCACGCAATGGGCGGCATTGGGAGCCGCGCGGCTGATCCGGGCTGCGACGGGTC
The DNA here is from genome assembly GCA_035515675.1 of Mycobacterium sp. Taxonomy (GTDB): domain Bacteria; phylum Actinomycetota; class Actinomycetes; order Mycobacteriales; family Mycobacteriaceae; genus Mycobacterium. The sequence goes on along the minus strand of DATJBA010000118.1, from coordinate 13,104 downwards.
CGGTGGGCAGCAGGCTGGTCCGCCAGATCGTGCCGTCACCGGGGACCTGAAAGCACGGATCGCCAGGTCCCCGGCGCAGTGGCGCCAAAGTGTTCCCGAAGCTGGCCGCGCCGGGGAACGTGACAGTACACGCGCTCTTCACCCGATAACTTTCCACTCCGCTCACAGACACGGTTCGACGGACCGCTCTGATTGACCATTAAGGATCTCCCGAGACAGTATTGCGATGTGACGACGCCGTTCGACGACCCGCAGTCCGAGCTGGCGTGGATGTTTCTGCAGAGCATGAGCGAGGGCGGGGATCTCGACGAGGGCTTGACGCTGCTCAGCGATGACTTCAGCTATTGGAGCATCATCACCGGCACGTCATTTGACAAGGAAGCTCTGCGCCGAGCGATCGAGCAGCGCGATCGCCTTCTCTTCGGGGTCAACATCGAGCTGATCCGCTGCATCAACGAGGGAGAGACGGTGGTGATCGAGGGGGAGGCCAACGCCACCACCGCCGAAGGCACCCGATACGACACCGCGTTCGTTTGTATTTTCGATACTCAAGACGGCCTGATTGTGTCGATACGCGAATACAGCGACACGCGCTCGTTCGACGAAGTGTTTTCCGGTCGACTTAGCTAGGTAAGACGCTGATTTCGGCTTTGTCGGGGTAGAAGGCGACGTGCCCGGCAATCGCCGCGACCGCAGGATAAGGGTTTTCGTAGGTCCAGATCACATCGTCGACAGTGTCGCCGGCTGAGGTGGTCACGCTGTAGTAGCTGGCTTCGCCCTTGAAGGGGCAGTAAGTGCTGGTGCCCGTGCGGGTCAGCCGTTCTTGGACTACGTCGGCCAGCCGAATGTATTGCACCGCACGCAAAGTGGCCTCCTGCAGTTGCAACGCCGCGGATGTGTCCGCGACGACTTCGCCGTTGACGCGAACCTGTACCCGCCCTTTGATCGGCTCGATGGTGATCGGGTGCTCGGCGGTGGGTTCTAAGACGATCCGGTCGCTCATGGTTGACATCTCCTCAGACGCAGGTGATACCTGCAACACCAAGCGGCGATCAAGACTTCCCGCGTTGGCGCATCGGTCATGCTGGTCCGAATGCGTAGCGGTGGTATTGCGACATCGTCCGCAATGCCGGCACCGCCGCCATTGCCCTGCCCAGCCGGCGAAATACCGGTGGCGCCAAATCGAAGGTGTCGCTGTCGAACACCGATTCCCACGCCAAAAGGCGCACTCCGGGAATGGCGTCGAGGATGTCGCCCGGGCCGTCGATCCCCCAGTGCAGCGTGGATCCCGAGCGGCGGACCACGGAGTTGATCACCTGCGTCCGAATCGCGAACCTGTTGAAGGCGTCGAACTGCAGTTCGCCCGACGGGAACCGGTCGACGACACGACGAAGCAGTGCCAGCCCGTCGTCTTTCGTCAGGTACATGGTCAAGCCCTCGGCGAGGAACAGGACGGGGTGGTCGGCCGGTGTATCGGCCAGCCATGACGGATCGGTCACCGACGCCGGCAGCATCCGATAGTTCGCCCGGCCCGGGTATACCCGTTGGCGCAGCTCGATGACTTCGGGGTAGTCGATGTCGTACCAGCGCACCCCCGCATCGGGGTCAAGGCGGTACACGCGAGCGTCCAGACCACAACCCACGTGCAGCACAACGGCTTCTTCGTGCACGGCCAGGAACTGGCGCGTCCAGTTGTCGAAGTGGGCGGTGCGGATCACGACCGACGGAGCCCGCCGCGCGTTGATAGTCGTTGTCTCCCAATCGTAGTCGATCCGTGCCACGGCGGCTTTCGCGTAGTGGTCCGCCAGTATCGGGTGGGGTGCATCGGCGTCGAGTGCCTTGGCGTACAGCGTCGCCAGCATGGTCTGCGGTGATCCGTCGAGGTCGTTGACATTAAGGCGAATGCGTTCCATGGGGGCGAACCTATTCGGACCCCGCGGCGGTGCTGTTCTTTCTGGCGGTGCGCATCGCGGCCCAGAAGCGGGCGGCCTCGCGGATCGATTCCTCGACTGGACGCGGCTGCCAGCCCAACTCGCGGACCGCCTTGCTGTGGTCGACGTCGGCTTCGGCGCGCATCATGCGCACCGCCGCGAGGCTGAGTTCGGCATCTTTGCCGGTGAGCCGGGCCTTCAGGCTGCCCAATACACCCAGGGCGTACAGCATCGGTACCGAAATCGAGCGTCGCGGCGGCGGCACACCGGCCTCGTCAGCCGCGATCCGCACGACCTCCTTCAGCGCGATCATCCGTTCGGAGATGAGGTACCGCTCACCGATGCGCCCGTGCTCGGCGGCGAGGATCAAAGCCCGCGCGGCATCATCGACGCCGACGACCTCCAGTTGGATGCCGTCCATCATGAAGAGCAGCTTGCCAAAGACCGCGCCAGCGATGAAGGCGCCGTGCGGGGTGCGGCCCCAATCGCCGCTGCCGTAAGTCGTTGAGACGCACATCGCCACTGCGGGCAGGCCGGCCTCAGCCACGTACCGCATCACCAAATCTTCGGCCTGAACCCTGGATTGGACATAAGGCGTCAGCCCGCGGGAGCCGATTACGTCTTCTTCGGTCGCCACGTGCCCGTGTCCCCGGCCCACCGTCGCGTAGGTGCTGGTGAAGATGAACCTGCGCAGGTTGGGTTCTTTGACGGCGACGTCAAGAACGTTGCGCAGGCCTTCGACGTTGGTGCGGAACAGCGGCGACGGGTCGCGCAACCACGCGCGAGTGTCGACCACGCAGTAATACACGTCGTCAACACCGTCCATCGCCTCACGCAACGTCGCGGTATCGAACACGTCGCCGTGGAACCGGGTGAGCGCCAGGTCGTCAATGCTGCGGGTGTCGGCGGTGAGCCGCACCATCGCCCGGACGTCAGCGCCATCGGCGACAAGTTGGCGGGTGACGTGTGAGCCCAGAAAGCCGTTGGCCCCGATGACCAGCTTAGGTGCGCTCATATCGATCCTTCGTGCTGTTTCATCCAACTCGCAGCGTCTTCGTCGAGCGTGCCCAGGGCCTGCGCCTTGCGGCACCACTTCATCCCCGCCCGCAGGAAGCGCAGCGGGTTGTAGATATCTTCCTGACGACACCACAGACCGTCACCGGCGTAGGTGATGATGGAAATGTTCGTCGCGCTGATGACGGTCCCGTCACCGGGATCGGTCATGGGGTTGTCCAGTTCGCAGATGATCCGCCCGGTGGACTCGTCGATGACCGACCACAACGACGGGAACGCGACCATGTGGCTACCCGGGAAGGTCGTCATCGTTCGCTGAATCCAGGCGCCTACCTGGTCGCGGCCGCGCATGGTGCCCACCGCATGCTCGACGTACTCGACGTCCGGCGTGTACTGGCCGACCCAGGCGTCCCAGTCTCGTGTCTCGGCGGCCCGGGCGACCGTCTGCTCGAACTTCTCGAAGGCGGCCGACAGTTCGCGACGGCCGAACCGCTGAGCCATCACGCCAAAACTAGAACACGTTCTACCGCAGTTTGTCGAGCAGTTGGCTCGCCGAGGTCGTCACGGCTGCACGCCGCGGCCCGCCCGCCGAGCGTGAAACTGCTGCGAGTTTCCCGGCGATTTTTCGCAGCAGTTTCACATTCGGCGCGCAACACGGAGTCCGCCGTAAGCGGGCTCTCAGCCGAGACTCCTGTAGCAGACGTGACCGCTGCCGGTTCGTGGGGTGCAGCTCGCAACCGCGGCGGTTACGCGGGATAATCGCGGGAGCAGTTGAGGCTAGAGAACTCGAAGCGAAGACAAGGATAAAGCATGACGACCTACAGCAAGGCGATCCTGGCGGGTGGCTGCTTTTGGGGGATGCAAGACCTGATCCGCAAACAGCCCGGAGTGGTCTCGACTCGGGTCGGCTACAGCGGCGGCGACACCCCCAATGCGACCTACCGCAATCACGGCACGCACGCCGAGGCCATCGAAATCGTCTACGACCCCGCGGTCACCGATTACCGCACGCTGCTGGAGTTCTTCTTCCAGATACATGATCCGACAACGAAGAACCGGCAGGGCAACGACAGGGGAACCAGCTATCGGTCGGCTATCTTCTACTTCGACGACGAACAGAAGCGAATCGCGCTGGACACCATCGCCGACGTCGAGGCGTCGGGCCTATGGCCCGGCGAGGTAGTGACCGAGGTCAGCCCGGCCGGCGACTTCTGGGAGGCCGAGCCCGAACACCAGGACTATCTGCAGCGCTACCCCAACGGGTACACCTGCCACTACGTGCGCCCCGACTGGAGGCTGCCGCGACGGGCCGCCGCCGAACGGTAATCGCGGGTAATCGCGGGGCGTCGAGGCGCAACAAACGACAGCGCCCGCATAGGGGACAGCCCGTAAGCGACGCCAGTCAGCGGTTGCGCCGATGCACGACGATCCGCCCGCCATTTGTCGGGGTGAACGCAACACCCCGGGCGTGCCACTTCTCCCCCGGTGCCGTCGTGGTCTCGATGGTGAAGTGCCACAACACCGTTCGTAGCACCACGTCCATCTCCATGTTGGCGAATGCAGCTCCCACGCAGCGACGGGTGCCGCCGCCGAACGGGATCCACGCGAAGGTGGGCGGCTTGGTTCCGATGTAGCGCTTCGGATCGAAGTGATCGGGGTCAGGGAAAGCGTCGGGGTTGGCGTGTATTTGCGCGATGCTGACGAGAATCGAATACCCGCGCGGAATCACCCACCCGCCGAGCTCAAAAACCGGTGCGTAGACGTGGCGGCCGGCGAAATCGATGACCGTCCTGGCCCGCTGCACCTCGAGGATCGTCGCCTGGCGCAGCTCGTTGTCGTCAGTGTCGGCCTCCGCGACCAGTGCCGCCAGGACATCGGGGTGGCGGCGCAGCCGCTCGAACGCCCAGCCCAACGTCGCCGCGGTCGTTTCGTGCCCGGCGGCCAGCAGGGTTAGCAGCTCGTCACCAATATCCTTGCGCGACATGGGCGAACCGTCCTCGTACCTGCTGCGCAGCATCAGCGCCAATATGTCGGTGCGCTCCTCGAAGTGCGGGTCTGCCCGCTCGTCGGCGATGAGCTTGTCGATGACGACGTCGTACTTGCGCCGCCATTCCGCCAACCGCCCCCAAGGGCTGTAGCGACCATAGGTCCGGGCCGGTTTCGGCAGCGCTGCCAGTCGTGAGCCGAGCGTGACCCACGGCGGGATGATCCGCCGCAGCTCGTCGAGTTCGGCACCACCGGCCCCGAAGACCGCGCGCAAGATGACATTGAGCGTGATCCGCATCATCGACGGCAGGCTTGCGAACTCCTTGCCCTCAGGCCATCCGACGGTCTCGCGGAGGGTCTCTTCCTCGATGATGTTCACGTAGTTCTTGACGCTCTTGCCGTGGAAAGGCGGCGCCAGCAGCCGTCGCCGCCCGCGATGGTCGTCGCCGTCAAGGGCGAACACCGAACCTGACCCCAGCAACCGGCTCAGGTTGGGCTGGATGTTGCCGAGATCTTCCGGGCTCGTGGTGAAGATCTGCTTGGCCATTTGCGTGTCGGCGACCACCACCGCGGGGCCATAGACCGGGAGATTGATCGTGAAGATGTTGCCGTAGCGGCGAACCAGCCGCTCGACGGCCCGCCGCCGCGAGATCGTGAACGCGACTGCTTGGAGCGCCTTAGGGATCCGCGGCGCCGGGGGCAGCCTGACAGCGGTTGGCGCTGCTGTGGCGGTGACTGCTTCGCTCATGGCGACTCCCAACATCTGTGTGGTACTGCGGCGTACCACGCGGCCTCTTCCGGTACGGTACTCTGTAGTACCAGACTTGACAAGAGTCGAATCCGCCAAAAAGGGGGCGTGGGCCGTGACAGCAGTGGCCGACGACGAGGTTCTCCTCGACATCGACCCGTTTCGGCGTCGCCTGCTCGACGGCTTGGCAGCCTCGATCGGCGAGCGCGGATATCGGGCCACCACTGTCGCCGACATCGTCCGTCACGCCCGCACGTCAAAGCGCACCTTCTACGACCAGTTCGCCAGCAAAGAGCAGTGCTTTCTGGAGCTGCTGCGTGCCGACACCGAGAGGTTGGCCGAGGACATCTGGGCGGCGGTCGACCCCGAAGTTGATTGGCACCGCCAGATCCGTCAGGCAGTGGAGGCCTACGTCGGCAACATCGAGTCCCGTCCGGCCATTACGTTGAGCTGGATCCGCGAGCTTCCGTCGCTAGGTGCCGCCGCACGGCCCGTTCAACGCCACGGGTTGCAGTTGTTGACCAACCTGCTGGTCGAGCTCAGCGGCAGCCCGGGTTTCCGGCGGGCCAACCTGCCACCGTTGACGCCGCCGCTGGCGGTGATCCTGCTGGGCGGACTGCGCGAACTGACCGCGCTCGCCGTCGAAGATGGAAGAGCCGTCCGAGAAATCGTCGAACCGGCGGTGGACGCTTCGATAGCACTGCTCGGTCCGAGACGCTGAACCGGCCACGATGTGGAGGACCGCGATGCGGCTATCGACTCGGAACCAGCTCAAGGGTCGATTAAGCGCCGACATGGCACCGATCATGCGCGTGGAACGCTTTTACGATCACATCAAAACCGTTGGGCTCGAATATGTTCCGATCCATGGTCCGCGTCCTGACGAAATGTTGGTCAAGTCGTGAGCGGGTCACTCGACGGCAAAGTCGCCCTGATCAACGGGCGCATCCGGTGGGATCGGGAAGGCGATTGCACGCAGGCTCGCCGGTGTGGGAGTGCATGTGTTTCTGGCGTACAGCAGACACGGCGACGATGCCGAGGAGGTCGCCGCGCAGGCACGGGGGTTGGGTCGCCGTGCCGCTACCGCATCCGCAGACCTTTGCGACCCGAAGGTCCCTAGCGTTCTGGTCGAGCAGCCCGCTGCGACAGCGGGCAACGTCGATCGCCGGCCTCGACGGCGGCATGGTGGGTGCGCACTACGCCGCGAACAAGGTCGGCCTGCACGGGCTCACCCACCACCTGGCGCCGCGGGTGGCCGCCCACGGCATGACCGTCAACTCGCTGGCGCCCGCATTGATCGGCGAGACCCGCATGCTGCCGCTCGGCCCAGACTTCGGCGGCACGCCGGTGCCCATTCCGGTGGGCCGGGTCGGTCGACCCGATGATGTCGCGGAGTTGGCCGTCGCCATGCTGGGCAACGGGTACCTCGCCAACAAGGTCGTCACCGTCGACGGCGGCCTGCTGCCGCGCTGATGTAGGGCCCTCAGGAAAGCACGGACCCGGTTGAACATCCTGCCGAAGCCTCCTCTGTGGAAACAGTTGTATAGATGTATGATTTGTCTATCGGCAACATGCTTGAAATGAAAGAGCAGTCCGATGGCTGGAACCCAGAAGACGATCGCGATGTTCGGTAGTGCAGCCGCGCTGGCTTTTGCTGTCGGATTGACCGGTGTCAGCGTTAGCTCTCCGGGCAGCACAACGGCGCCGACCCCGCACCCTGCGGCTAGCGTTGCGCCGATGCCCGCAAAGGCGCCGAGCCACCAACATCGCCTATCGCACGCCCCGGACGAGGGGTATTTGGGGAAACCCTAACTGAGCCAGGCGAAGTTGAGTGCACGGCAACCGCGACAAGTGCGCTGCTCACCGAGCTACTGGCGGCCGACCACGTCGAGGCCGTGCTGACGCGGTGTTCGACCTGCTAGTCGCCGCCACCACGACTCGCGCGCTGACCGTCGGATTGTCCGACGCCGCCGCTTTCTGCGACCGGACCGCCGATTCTCTTACCGCGCTGGCGTATTCGTCATGGCGTCCCGATCGCGCCGACCAGCTCGATGGCCCGGCCCAGGGTGCGCAGCTTGGCATCTAACGTGTCGCCGGCGGGATAAAGCCGTACGGTGTTCACGCCGGCGTCGCGCCAGACCGCAAGCCGTGCGCGGACCATCTCCTCGGTCCCGATGAGCGTGGTGGCCAGTACCATCTCGTCGGTCACCAGCCCGGCCGCGCCTTCGCGGTCGCCCCGCTGCCAGCGCTCCCGCACCTCGGCGGCAACGTGGGCCCAGCCTTGCCGGCTGTAGGCCTGGTTGTAGAAATTCGTGCTCGACGACCCCATACCGCCGAGGCTGAAGGCGAGCTCCTTTTTGCGGCCCGCGACCATGCTGCGCAACTCGTCTTCGTTTGCAGCGAATGCGACTTCGGCGCCCTGACAGATGTCGATATCTGCGCGAGTGCGGCCAGCGGCCGCCAGCCCGTCGTCGAGGTGGGAGAAGTAAGCGTCGCCAGCGCCTTCCGGGACGAAGCTGGTACCCAGCCAGCCGTCGGCGATCTGTCCGGTCAACCGCAGCATCGCCGGTGACAGCGCGGCCAGATAGATCGGAATGGTGTGCTCAGGCCGAGTCGACAACCGCATCGGCACCGCCTCACCGCCCGGGCGAGGGATCTGAAATTCTTTGCCCGAGTACGAGATTTTGCCTCCCGCGAACGCCTGCCGCACGATGTCGACGGTTTCGGAGATACGTGCCAGCGGTCGGCTGAACGAGACGCCGTGCAGGCCCTCGACCACCTGCGGACCGGAGGCGCCCAGCCCGAGCAAGAATCGCCCGTTCGACAGGTTGGATAGCGTGATCGCGGTCTGAGCGACCATGACGGGCGACCGGGTACCGACCTGCAGGACGCCGGAACCGAGCAGCATCCGCTCGGTCCGCGCCGCGATATAGCCCAGCGCCGACGCCGCGTCCGAACCCCATGCCTCGGCGACCCAACAGGCGTCGAGACCCAACTTTTCCGCCTCGACGACAAGCGCTAGGATTTTTGCGACTTCGTCGCCGGCGCTGGAAAATTCGACCGTTGTCGCGGTCCGCATCAACGCACTCCATGTTCGGCCAGCCTCTTGATCGCCGCCAGCGTCTTGCCGATCGCCGTCTCGAACTCCCGCAGCCGCACGAATACGATCTTTTGTTCCTTGTCGGGCATCGCCTCGATGGCCATCGACAACCCCGACCGTCCCGGTCCTATCTGCATCCAGTAATTCAGGACCGTACCGCCGTCTCGCGGTGTCAGCCGGAATCGCCAAGTCGCTGCGGGATTGTCGGGTTCGCCGACCGCCCAGGCGAATTCCCGTGGCCGGTCGTAGCTGATGATCTGCGAGGTGGTGCTCCATTGCCCGAACGCGTCGTGTTCGTTGTGTCCGACGAAGCGCGCGCCGACTCGGGGTTTATCGCAACCATCGGCCCACTCCACGGCTTGCAGCTCGTTGCTGAAGGTCGGCATCAGCTCGATATCGGAGACCAGGCCCCAGACCCGCGCCGGCTCGGCGTCGATCCACGTCGAGGCCTCCACCGTCGGCTTATCCGCATAGCGTGCGCCGGTCCATTCCACGGAAGCCATTGTCCCCCGAGCCGATGCTCGGGCCTAGAGCGAGGGACGTGTTCGCCGAACTCAGGTGACGGCAGGCATCCGATCGGCCGGCGTGTTGTCGGCCCCGGCTTTCCGCCGCATCGAGTCGGAGAAGGTCAGCTTGACGATCTTGCGGACGACGGTGCCGAACTGTTGCAGCAGCGGTCCGCGGTTGTAGGGGATGCCGTAGCGTTCGCAGGTCTCTTGCACCTCGGGCGCGATCTCCGAATACCGGCGGGCCGGCATGTCCGGGAACAGGTGGTGCTCGATCTGGTGCGACAGGTTGCCGGACAGCAGATGGAAGACCTTGCCCCCGGTCAGATTCGCCGAACCGAGGACCTGGCGGAAGTATGACATGCCGCGGGACTCGTCCTTGGTCTCTTCGACGGTGAATTCCTGAGTGCCGTCCGGGAAGTGACCGCAGAAGATGATCATGTACGACCACACGTTGCGCATCAGGTTGGCCGAAAGGTTGCCCGCGAAGACGACCGGGGCAAACGGCCCGGCCAGCAACGGGAACGCGACGTAGTCTTTGAGGGTCTGGCGGCGCGTCTTTTTCCAGATGGTCCGAAGAACCTCGCGCTTGTCGGCCAGCCTGATCTCGCCGGAGCGAATGCGCTCGGTTTCCAGTTCGTGCAGCGCGACGCCGTACTGGAACAACACCATCAGCAAGAACGCGTAGAGCGGGTTGCCGAGGAAGTACGGCTCCCAGGGCTGGTCTTCGCTCAGCCGCAGGATGCCGTAGCCGATGTCGCGGTCCATCCCCACGATGTTGGTGTGGGTGTGGTGCATGTAGTTGTGTGAATGCCGCCATTGATCGGCTGGGCAAGCCGTATCCCACTCGAACGCGCGGCCGGAGATCGCCGGGTCACGCATCCAGTCGTACTGGCCGTGCATGATGTTGTGGCCGATCTCCATGTTGTCCAGGATTTTCGACAGGCCCAGCATCGCGGTGCCCGCCAGCCAGGCCGGCGGCAGCACCCCGGCGAACAATAGCGCCCGGCCGCCGACTTCCAGCGCACGCTGGGCCTTGATGACGCGGCGGATGTAGTCGGCGTCTTCTTCGCCGAGGTCTGCCACCACGCGTTCTTTGATGGCGTCGAGTTCACGCCCGAACGCGTCGGCCTGTTGGGGGGTCAGGGTGATCTTGTTGTGTGGCATGGTCACTCCTTCGAGGGTTTACAGGGCGAGTTCGACGTCGCCGACCGGGACGGACACGCAGATCTGCACGTCGTCGTCGGGGGCGGTTGAGACTGCGCCAGTGATTAGGTTGCGCACGGTGCCGGCAGTCTTTCGGCGTGTGCAGGTGTGGCAGATACCCATCCGGCATCCGTTCTCTGGCGTCAGGCCAGCTGATTCTGCCTGTTCCAGCAGCGAGCCTCCGTCGTCGACGACGTCAACACCGCTGTCCACGAACGTTATTCGCCCGCCCGACGGATTCGCCGGCGCCTCGAAAACCGGCGGCACGAAGCTCTCGGTGTACACATTGTCGCAGTGCTGCCGGACTGCCTTTACCAAAGCGGTTGGGCCGCAGACGAACACCACATCGGGTGAGGGCATGGCGGCGGCCAGGTGCTCGGGCCCGAAGCGGCCGACGAGGTCGCCAGCATCCGATCGGGTGTAGCCGTGCAGCACACGCACGCGGGGCGTCGCGGCCAGCTCATCGCGGTAGCACGCCTCTGCGGCAGTGCGCGCGTAATGCACGAACGCGATCTTGCCCTGATGGCCCTCGGCGATCAGTGTGCGCAGCATCGCCATGACGGGCGTGATGCCGCTTCCGCCGGAGACGAACAGGATCCGCCGCGGCCTCTGGGGTCCCGGCGCCGGCAAGACGAAGTCACCTCCTACACCGGCCAGGCCGACCACCACGCCGCGATGGGCACGCTCGTAGAGGTGGTTCGAGACCAGCCCGCCGTCGTGGTGACCGATCGTCAGCTCGAGGTTGGCGCTGCCTTCGGCGTTGGCCGCTGAATAGCTGCGGGTGTGCCGGCGACCGTCGATGTCGACGCTGAGGTTGACGTACTGACCGGCTTTGACGGTGTGAGTGGACGTGAAGGTCTCGTTCGGAGTCAGCGTGAGGGTGACACTGCGCGGCGTGGTCCGGCGCACGTCGATGACCTTGGCGCGGGCCTCGCCCAGCGTCCAAGTCGGCGCCACCAGCTCGGTGTAGCGGTCCACGCCGTGCGGACCGGTGAGCAGGTCTAGCAGGTCTGAACCCAGGACCCGCTTCCGGAGCGTTTGCGCGAGATTCCGAGTAGACGTTTGAGTAAACATATGTACACTGTGCGACCGCCAGGCGCAGGTAGTCAAGGGCTAATCCCAGGTTTGTGGTAGGGTTCACACAGTGAACAGCCGTGCTCCTAGCTCACGGCCGCGTCGGGCGGGCCGCGAGCGCTCACGCGAAAGTCAGTCGCGCGAGGAGCGCAAGGAGGCAACGCGCCGTGCCATCATCGCCGCGGCGCTGAAGCTGCTTCAGGACCGCAGCTTCAGCAGCCTGAGCCTGCGCGAGGTGACCCGGGAGGTCGGGATTGTGCCCGCGGCCTTCTACCGTCACTTCGAGTCGATGGAGGCCCTCGGACTGGTTCTGATCGACGAATCGTTTCGCACCTTGCGCGACACCCTGCGCGGGGCGCGCGCCGGCAAGCTCGACCCGAACCGGGTGATCGAGTCATCCGTCGAGATCGTCGTCGGCAGCATCACCGAACGCCGCGAGCACTGGCGGTTCATCTATCGGGAGCGCTCGGGCGGGGTCACCGTCCTGCGCTACGCGATCCGCACCGAGCTGCGGCTGATCACCTCAGAGCTCGCCACCGACCTGGCCCGCTTCAACGGACTCAATGCGTGGAGCACCGAGGACCTCAATGTCCTTGCGACGCTGTTCGTGAACGCGATGATCGTCATCGCCGAGGCGATCGAGAACGCGCAGAGCGCCGAGGCGCTGGAAGACATCCGGCGGATCGCCGTCAAGCAGTTGCGGATGATCGCCATTGGTATCGCCGGCTGGAAAAGCAGCCCCTGACGCTGACCCGCGTTATCGCTCGCCGGGACTGTTACCGCGGTGCCCGCCACATCGCCCACATTGTCGGGCCACCATTGGGCAGGACAATTTCCCGGGTGACCGTGAAGCCGAAACGCTGGTAATACGGCACATTTTCAGGTTTGGTCGACTCGAGATAGGCCGGACAGTACTCGGCATCGCAGCGGTCGAGCCGTGATCGCATCAGGACCTGCCCAAAGCCTTGGCCGCGAACCGTCGGGTCGCTTCCAATCACGGCCAGATACCAGTGTGGTTCTTCAGGGTGCGCGCGCTTCATCAGTTCCTGCACCGCACGTCCCCGCATCGAACGGAGGCCGAACACTTGGATGAACGTTGGCGTCATCGCGAGCTGACCTCCGCGCGTTTCTCGCCATTGATTCGGCGGATCCCACAGTGCGGCCGCACCGATGCCTGGTTCATCGCAGGCCACCTCCACGCCGCCACGGCCCAGATGGTGGTGCCGGGTCATTGTCGCGAACAACCGGTGTAGATGCGCGGTCCGCGCCTTCTCATCAGGAAGTAGCCAGATCATCACCGGGTCGTCGTAAAACGCCCGGGCCAGGGTGCGTGACAGCTCGCGGATATCGGCTTTCCGCGCTGGGCGCGCCCGGGGACTCACCCACGTGAGGCTAGCGGGTGACGCGGGCAGGCGTCGCGGCCGCCATCTCGTTCGCAATTCCCACCTACGCCTGTCACAAACCGCCGTCCGTGATGCAAGCTCGAAGGTGTGGTGAGTTCCGTGGCGGGTAGTCCGAGCCAGTGACCGGCATCTCGCG
>DATJBA010000117.1:0-55492 GCA_035515675.1 Mycobacterium sp. | reverse complement strand
AGTTACAGCGAGCCGATGCTGGACTCCGGATTGAGTGCGAAACCCCAGTCGAACAGGCTCCCGGCCTGGTCCCAGTACGTCGGTCCGCCCTCCTTCACCAGCCCGTACATCATGGCGATCACCAGCCGGCGGCCACCGCGGGCAGCGGCGCCGACAAAGGTCTTGCGGGCGGCGTTGGTGAAGCCCGTCTTGCCGCCGATGGCGCCGGGATAGCGCTGTAACAGTTCGTCCTGATTGGTGATCGGGTGATCGCCGTTATCGCCGGGGAACATCGCCGACGGCTCGGCGGTGATCTGGGCGAACACCGGATCGGCCATCGCAGCCCGGAAGATGACGGCCAGGTCGTGCGCCGTCGACCACCCGGAGCCGCCGGGCCCGTCCAGGCCGGACGGAGTCGCCGCGTGGGTGTTGGTCGCCCCCAATGAGGCGGCTTTGGCGTTCATCTTGGCTATGGTCTCGTCCGGGCCGCCCAGCATCTGTGCCAGCGTGTTGGCGGCGTCGTTACCCGAGACCAGCAGCAGGGCGTCCAGCAGCTGGTGCGCGGTGTAGGTGCGGCCAGGTTTGATGCCGACGCAGTTGCACTCGACCTGCGTGTCTGCCGCGTCGGCGACCACGGTGGAGTCCAGGCTCAGCTGATCCAGGGCCACCAACGCCAACAGCACCTTGATGGTGCTCGCGGGCGGGTGGGCCACACTCTGGTCGCGGCCGGCCAGCACCTGACCACTGTCGAGATCGGCCACGATCCAGGTCTGGGCCGGACCGTCGGGGATCGGCATCGAGCCGATCGGCTGCATACTGTCGGCCGACGCGGTGGCCACGCTGACGGTGGCACCGCAGGCACCGACCGCGAGCAGGGCGGCGATTGCGGCCATGAGCTTACGCATGGGCGCAAAGTTTAACGTCCGGGCTTGCGTGGCGCCTATTTTCAGTACTGTCGATGCATGTTCAGCCTGGCCGAAATCTCCGACCGCTTGGAGATCCAGCAGCTGCTGGTCGACTACTCCACCGCGATTGACCAGCGCCGATTCGACGACCTCGACGACGTGTTCACCCCAGATGCCTACATCGACTACCGCCCGCTGGGAGGCATCAACGGCCGTTATCCCGAGGTGAAGGAGTGGCTGGCGCAGGTGCTGCCGAGCTTTCCGGTGTATGCGCACATGCTCGGTAACTTCGCGGTGCGTATCGACGGCGACACCGCGTCATCACGGGTGATCTGCTTCAACCCCATGGTGCTTCCCGGCGACCCGGCTGATAACAAGAACCAGGTGCTGTTCTGCGGGCTCTGGTACGACGACGAGTTCGTGCGCACTCCCGAGGGCTGGCGCATGACCCGCCGGGTCGAAACTAAGGTTTTCCAGAAGGTGATGTGAGCCCAACTGGCCGAATTTCTGCCGAAGGCCTGCGTTCTGGCACAATAGGCGGCTGTCCGCCGTGCGACTTTGTCCTGTTCGGGTGTTGTTCGGCGAGGCACACACGCGAGGCAAAACCGGATTCTGGCATTCCGCCCGGGTCGCTGAATTGCAGCGTGACACACACAGGAGAAATCGCCTAATCATGGCCGTGAAGATCAAGCTCACTCGGCTTGGCAAAATCCGCAATCCCCAGTACCGCATCGCCGTCGCCGACGCTCGGACGCGGCGCGACGGCCGCTCGATCGAGGTCATCGGCCGGTATCACCCGAAGGAAGAGCCGAGCCTCATCGAGATCAACTCCGAGCGTGCCCAGCATTGGCTTTCGGTGGGGGCTCAGCCCACCGAGCCCGTTCTCAAGCTGCTGAAGATCACCGGCGACTGGCAGAAGTTCAAAGGGCTGCCCGGCGCCGGGGGCCGTCGGAAAGTCGCCCCGGCCAGGCCCACCAAGCTGGAGCTGTTCAACGCCGCGCTGGCCGCCGCCGACGGCGCGCCTACCACCGAGGCCGCGAAACCCAAGAAGAAGGCCCCGGCCCAGAAAGCCGTCAAAGCCTCTCAGGCCGCTACTGAATCTGCTGACCAGGCCGCCGCCAAAGCTCAGCAGGCAGAGACCCCGGTCGAGGGCGGCGAGTCATCCGAGCCGACCGCCGAAAGCTGACGGACATGAGTACGGTCGTCGTCGACGCTGTTGAGCATCTGGTCCGCGGGATTGTCGACAACCCCGACGATGTCCGGGTGGAGCTTGTAACCAGTCGGCGTGGGCGGACTGTCGAAGTACGCGTCCATCCCGACGACCTGGGCAAGGTGATCGGTCGCGGCGGACGTACCGCGACCGCGTTGCGCACGCTTGTCGCCGGTATCGGCGGCCGCGGTATCCGCGTCGACGTGGTGGACACCGACCAGTAGCGGAGCGCATGCGCATGGAGCTCCTTTGGAGTTGACAGTCGGGCGCCTAGTGAAAGCGCACGGCATCAGGGGCGAGGTGGTCGTGGAAATCCGCACCGACGATCCTGCTGCCCGGTTCGCGCCGGGTAGTACGTTGCGTGCCAGGCAATCCCGCGGCGGCGGTGATCGCAGCTATGTCGTCGAGAGTGCGCGCGAACACGGTGGGCGGCTGCTGGTGCGATTGGCCGGGGTGGACGACCGTGACGCCGCCGAGGAGTTGCGGGGCAGTTTGTTCGTCGTCGATTCCGATGACCTGCCGCCGATCGATGAGCCGGACACCTACTACGACCACCAGCTCGAAGGCCTGCACGTCCGGACGACGAAAGGGCAGGATGTCGGTGTTGTTGCCGAGGTGCTGCACACCGCGGCCGGTGAGCTGTTAGCGGTGCGGCGTGCTACCGATGCCGCCGGCAGCGGCATGGGTGAGGTATTGGTGCCGTTCGTCAGCGTGATCGTCACGTCGGTGTCGCTGGACGACCGCATTGTCGAGATCGATCCGCCCGAGGGCCTGCTGGATCTGGCGTAGCAGGTGGGTATCGACATGCGGATTGACATTGTGACCATTTTCCCGGCCTACCTGGACCCGCTGCGACAATCGTTGCCGGGCAAGGCGATCGAGTCGGGTCTGGTCGACCTGCGGGTGCACGATCTGCGGCGGTGGACGCATGACGTGCATCACTCGGTCGACGATGCGCCTTACGGGGGTGGTCCGGGGATGGTAATGAAGGCACCGGTGTGGGGTGAAGCGTTGGATGAGATCTGTTCCGGCGAAACACTTTTGGTTGTTCCCACCCCCGCCGGTGTGCTGTTCACGCAGGCCACCGCGCAGCGCTGGAGCACCGAGAGGCTCCTGGTGTTCGCGTGCGGCCGCTACGAGGGCATCGACCAGCGGGTCATCGAGGATGCCGCTCGACGGATGCGCGTCGAAGAAGTGTCGATCGGCGACTACGTGTTACCGGGTGGAGAGTCGGCGGCTGTGGTGATGATCGAAACCGTGCTGCGGCTGCTGGCCGGAGTTCTCGGCAATCCTGCGTCGCATCGCGATGATTCGCACTCGCCGGCCCTGGACCGGCTTCTGGAGGGGCCAAGCTATACCCGGCCGCCGAGCTGGCGTGGGCTAGACGTCCCCGAGGTTCTGTTGTCTGGTGACCATGCGCGAATTGCCGCCTGGCGTCGCGAGGTCTCGGTGCAGCGAACTCGTGAACGCCGTCCCGAGCTTCTGGACTTCAAGCCCGGCCGAGCTGGGGGCACCACCCGCTTGCGGCGGAACGCAAAAGCCCCGCGACACGCCGGAGATTAGGCGCTTTTGCGTTCCCCCGCGCAAGCGGGTGGTGCCCCCAGCTCGCGCAGCAGCCGGTCAGATCCGGCCGTTGGGAAATATCGTCTTGACAGCCCGGGTGATCGTCTCTCGCGCGGTGGCGTCATCGGAGGGCTGCAGCGACTGGACCACCATGATGTAACGCCGGTCGGCGCCTATCACCCCGGTCGACAGATGCATCCAGGCGCTGCCGATACAGCACATCCAGCCCTGCTTGACCGCCACCGGTTCGGCGTACAGACCCTCCGGGATGCCGAACCGCTGCGGGTAGCCGTCGATTCCGTTCGGGGTGGACTGGGCCAGATCGTTGACGATGATCTTGGCCCGCTCGGCCGGCAGCCCTCCCGATCCGTCGAGGAGCATCTCGTAGTAGCGGATCAGGTCAGTCACTGAGCTGCTGGTGTTCCACCAGCGCCCGTCGCTGGGTGGGGTGGTCGACGTCAGTCCGTATCGGCTCGCGACTTGGGTGACGATGGCATCTCCGCCGTCTTGATCCCAGAATTTCTCAGCCGCGCCATCGTCAGATGACTGCAACATGATGTCCAATGCCTGGCGGTCGTCCGCGGTCAGCGCGGCCTTCCCCTTGGATTCCCGCAGCAGCAGATCGTCGGCGATGAAGAGCTTGGCCACCGATGCGGTGCCGACGATCTGGCTGTTGCCGTTGGAGACCAGACGGTGGGTGGCGCGATCGAGGATGGCTACCGAGAGGGTGGCACCGCTGGTGGCGGCCTGGTCGGTTGCCTGCTGGACGCGTGCCTGCAGTCCGCCGAACCCGGCGTTCGGCAACGCCCGCGGCAGCTGGTCCGGCATGATCACCTCTAGCAGCAGTTCCGCAAGCTGCGGTGGTGGCTGGGAGGAAACCAGATCGGGCGCGGTGTATACCGGGGCGCTGTATACGTTTGCTCGTACCTTCGCCTCGCAGCCCGTAACGACCACCAACGCCACCGCCGCCGTGGCGGTGAGCAGCCTCAGCGGCCGTGCTCGCATGCCTCTCCTCGGACATCACGAAACGTGCATGTGGGCTGGCCGCATCGCCATCCGCCTCGGGTATCACGGGAGAGGTTCGGGTTTGACTAGCGCGTTGCGACCCCAGTCATATGTACCATTCACCAGCGTCTTCGGCTCGTCGCGAACCACCGGGATTTCATGTGATTTTCACGTTACGCGGGCTGTCTGGCACAATTGACCAGTTGTCTCCAGCGGTTGTCGGCCGGGCCGGGCCGCTTCCCGCCTGCTGCGAGATACGCCCAGAAGCCCGAACCCATCGGCTCGCTGACCGCCTCACGCCTGCGTGTGGGCAGCTGCCGCAAGCCGCAACCGCAAGGAAGTGTCTTCTTAAGATGAATAGGCTGGACTTCGTCGACCAGGCGTCGCTGCGCGACGACATCCCGGCCTTCAACCCGGGCGACACCGTCAATGTGCACGTCAAGGTCATCGAGGGCGCCAAGGAACGTATTCAGGTGTTCAAGGGCGTGGTGATCCGCAGACAGGGCGGAGGCATCCGCGAGACGTTCACCGTGCGCAAGGAGAGCTACGGCGTCGGCGTCGAACGGACCTTTCCGGTGCATTCGCCGAACATCGACCATATCGAGGTGGTGACCCGTGGTGATGTCCGCCGCGCCAAGCTGTACTACCTGCGTGAACTTCGTGGCAAGAAAGCCAAGATCAAGGAGAAGCGCTGACCGGGCGCGCGTTGGCGGCGGTTCGGGGTCGCCGCGGCGGTTTGCAAGGCCACAAACTGTGCTGGCTACGCTGATCTCGTGACCGATACCACGGACTCACCTGAGCCCAAGTCCGACGCTGGCCAGTCGGACCCGAAGGTCTCTACCCGCGACCCCGAAGCGCCCGCTGAGGCGCCCGCCACCCCCGAGGCGCCCAAAGCGGACGAGCCGGAGCCCAAGAAGAAGTCCGCGCTGCGGGAATTCGCAATTCTGGCGGTTATCGCGGTGGCGCTCTACTACGTCATGCTGACGTTCGTGGCGCGCCCTTACCTGATTCCGTCGGAATCCATGGAGCCCACGCTGCACGGATGCACGGGCTGCGTCGGCGACCGAATCATGGTGGACAAGCTCAGCTACCGCTTCGGCTCGCCGCATCCCGGTGATGTGATCGTCTTCAAGGGACCGCCGTCGTGGAACGCCGGATACAAGTCGATCCGTTCGAACAACACCGCGCTGCGCTGGGTGCAGAACCTGCTGTCTTTCATCGGTTTCGTGCCTCCCGACGAGAACGACCTGGTCAAGCGGGTCATCGCGGTCGGAGGACAGACGGTGCAGTGCCGCGTTGATACCGGGTTGACAGTCGACGGCAAGCCGCTCAAGGAGCCTTATCTGAATCCCGGCACCATGATGGCTGACCCGTCGGTGTACCGGTGCCTGGGCAGCGAGTTCGGGCCGGTTACCGTCCCGCCGGGGCGGCTGTGGGTGATGGGTGACAACCGGACGCACTCGGCAGACTCGCGCGCCCACTGCACCAGCATCCCGGCCGACGCACTCAGGGGGGTGCTGTGCACCGGCGATCCGATGTCTGGCACTGTGCCGGTGCCCAATGTCATCGGTAAGGCCAGGTTCATCGTATGGCCGCCGTCGCGATGGGGCCTGGTACGTTCGGTGAATCCTCAGCAAGGTCAGTAGCCGTGGCGACGACCTGGCCGCCGCGGACGGTGATCCGTAAATCGTCAGGGTTGCGCACCCTGGAGTCGGCGCTGCACCGCAGCGGTCTGGGACCGGTGGCCGGGGTGGACGAGGTGGGCCGCGGCGCCTGCGCGGGCCCGCTGGTGGTGGCAGCCTGCGTGCTCGGACCGGGACGACTGGAAAGCCTCGCCGCCCTTGATGATTCCAAGAAACTCACCGAGAAGGTGCGGGAGCAGCTGTTTCCCTTGATCTGCCGCTACGCCCTGGCCTACCACGTCGTGTACATCCCGCCGGCCGAGGTCGACCGGCGCGGCGTGCATGTAGCCAATATCGAAGGCATGCGTCGTGCGGTGGCCGGCCTGTCAGTGCGTCCCGGTTACGTACTGAGCGACGGCTTTCGCGTGCCCGGCCTGCCAATGCCGTCGCTGCCCGTGATCGGTGGAGACGCCGTGGCCGCCTGTATCGCCGCGGCCAGTGTGCTGGCGAAAGTCAGCCGAGATCGGCTGATGGTCTCGATGGACGCCGACCACCCCGGCTACGGCTTCGCCGAACACAAGGGCTACAGCACGCCAGCGCACAGCATGGCGCTGACTCAGCTGGGCCCCTGCCCCGAGCACCGCTATTCGTTCATCAACGTCCGGCGGGTGGCTACCGAGTCGGGTGCCCAAGTGGTGGCCGAATGCAAACCGGACCCTCCGGCCGAGCGTGACGGATACCGGTGAGGAAAGATGGGACCAGGGTTCCCACCCGGCGACGATGCGGGCCGCTAGTTGCGGAACAGGCTCGAGAGGGATGCCCGGGAAATTGTCAGGGAGAAGGACGTCTGAGCAGATGAGTGCCGAGGATCTCGAAAAGTACGAAACCGAGATGGAGCTCTCGCTGTACCGCGAATACAAGGACATCGTCGGCCAGTTCAGCTACGTCGTGGAAACCGAGCGACGCTTCTATCTGGCTAACAGCGTGGAGATGATGCCACGCAACGCTGACGGCGAGGTTTACTTCGAGCTGCGACTGTCCGATGCCTGGGTGTGGGACATGTACCGGCCAGCGCGGTTCGTCAAGCAAGTGCGGGTGGTCACCTTCAAAGACGTCAACATCGAAGAGGTCGAGAAGCCCGAGCTGCGGCTGCCGGAATAGCTCCGAATTAGTCGGAGCTACGTGGTCGGCGGAAGCTGGTTCTCGCCGTTGGACGGCAGGCGGGCATCGTTCGAGTTGACGCAGAAAGCCGTTATGGGCGGGGTTCTCGTGCTGGCCGCTGTGTCCGCGCCGTCGTCGCTGGCGGTTTACCTGGCTGAGGAGTCCGTGATAACGCTAGTGGGTTTCCTGCGGGGGGACTCGATGAACATCTACACCAGAGCGGACCGGATCACCTGACCGTCCGGCCCGGCTGTGGATAGGCACTCGACTGGGGATAACCGGTCTTTGCGTAGCCCACAAGCGTCGAGGGCGACCTGCATTGTCGGGGCCATCGGGCAGGTTGGCCCGCATGACGACCCAAAAGACTATGACTCGGGTCCAGCTGGGAGCGATGGGTGAGGCGCTCGCCGTGGATCACCTGACTAGGACGGGGTTGCGGATCTTGAACCGCAATTGGCGCTGCCGCTATGGCGAGCTCGATGTGATCGCTTCCGACGAGGCCACCCGCACGGCGGTGTTTGTCGAGGTTAAAACGCGTACCGGCGACGGGTATGGCGGTCTGGCGCACGCGGTGACCCCACGGAAGGTCCGCCGGCTGCGCCGGCTGGCCGGGTTGTGGCTGGCGGGCCAAGACGGGCGCTGGGCGGCGGTCCGCATCGACGTGATCGGTGTGCGGATCGGGCGCCGCCGCACCCCCGAAATCACCCACCTGCAAGGGATCGGGTGATGGCGCTGGGTCGCGCGTTCTCCGTCGCGGTGCGTGGATTGGACGGGGAAATCGTGGAAATCGAAGCCGACATCACCTCGGGGTTGCCGGGTGTGCATCTGGTGGGTCTGCCCGATGCCGCCCTGCAGGAGTCCCGCGACCGGGTCCGGGCCGCGATCACCAATTGCGGGAATAGCTGGCCGATGGCCCGGCTCACGCTCGCGCTGTCACCGGCAACGCTGCCGAAAATGGGATCGCTCTACGACCTTGCCTTGGCCGCGGCAGTGCTTTCGGCGCAGCGAAAGAATCCGTGGGACCGTCTGGAGAAGACGCTGCTGCTCGGCGAGCTGTCGCTGGACGGGCGGGTCCGGCCGGTGCACGGGGTGCTGCCCGCCGTGCTGGCCGCCAAACGCGACGGCTGGCCGGCCGTCGTTGTTCCGGTGGACAACCTGGCCGAGGCCAGCCTGGTCGACGGCATCGACGTCTGGGGCGTGCGCACCCTGGGGCAATTGCAGAGTTGGCTCACCGGGTCCGCCGGCTTGGACGACAGGATCGGCGCGGACGCCCCCACTCCGGAGCCGTCAGCGGATCTGGCCGACGTGGTGGGGCAGGCACAAGCGCGTTTCGCGGTCGAAGTAGCGGCCGCCGGGGCACATCACCTCATGTTGACCGGACCGCCGGGAGTGGGCAAAACAATGCTGGCGCAACGTCTTCCGGGATTGCTGCCGCCGCTGTCGGACAGTGAGTCACTGGAGGTCACCGCGATTCACTCGGTGGCTGGCCTGTTGTCGGCGGAGACGCCGTTGATCACCAGGCCACCGTTCGTGGCGCCACACCACAGTTCCAGCGTCGCGGCACTCGTCGGCGGGGGTTCGGGGATGGCCCGCCCGGGCGCTGTCAGCCGGGCGCATCGCGGAGTGCTATTCCTCGACGAATGCGCCGAGATCAGCGTCAGTGCGCTGGAAGCATTGCGAACACCGTTGGAGGACGGGGAAATTCGTCTGGCCCGCCGCGAGGGAGTGGCCTGTTACCCGGCCCGCTTCCAGCTGGTGCTGGCCGCCAACCCGTGCCCGTGCGCGCCGGCTGATCCACGGGACTGCATTTGTGCGGGGGCGGCCAAACGGCGCTACCTGGGCAAGCTGTCCGGGCCTTTGCTGGACCGGGTGGACCTACGGGTACAGATGCATTCGGTGCGCGCAGGGGCATTCTCGGGCTCCGGCGGTGAAACGACCGCACAGGTTCGCCAGCGGGTAGCGCTGGCTCGCGACGCGGCCGCCGAGCGTTGGCGGCCACACGGATTTCGGACCAACGCCGAAGTCAGCGGGGCGCTGTTGCGGCGAAAGTTCCGTCCCAGCAACGCCGCGACGGACCCGTTGCGGATGGCGCTGGACCGTGGGCTGCTCAGCATCCGCGGCCTGGATCGCACATTGCGGGTCGCGTGGAGCTTGGCTGACTTGGCCGGCCGGGTATCACCCGGGCCCGACGAAGTTGCCGCCGCGCTCAGCTTTCGGCAGCCGGGAGCACAGCGATGACGACAGCGGTCGACGCTCCCGCACTGCGGGCATGGGCTTACCTGTCCCGGGTGGCCGAACCGCCCTGCGCGGAACTCGCCGCCCTGGTGCACTGTGTCGGCCCTCTGGAGGCGGCCGAGCGGGTCCGGCGCGGGCTGGTCGATGACGACGTGGCACGGCACACCGAGGCGAGGCGCAAAATAGACCGGGCCGCAGCGGATCTCGAGCTGCTCGCCGGTCGCGGAGGGCGATTGATCACACCCGACGGCGACGAGTGGCCGTTGCTCGCATTCGCCGCATTCGGCAGTGCCGACACCTGGGCCGGGGCAAGGCCTCGCGCCGAGCCGCCGATGGTGTTGTGGGCGCAGGGTCCCACACGTCTCGACGAGGTGGCGCAACGTGCGGCCGCCGTGGTCGGAACCCGGGCTTCGACCGTATATGGCGAGCAGGTGGCCGCAGATTTGGCGGCCGGGCTGGCTGAGCGCGGCGTCGCGGTCGTCTCCGGCGGCGCCTACGGCATCGACGGCGCAGCACACCGCGCAGCGCTGGCCTGCGACGGAATCACCGTGGCCGTCCTCGCCGGCGGACTCGACGTCCCTTATCCGGCCGGTCATTCAGCACTGCTGCATCGCATCGGCCAGCACGGGCTGCTATTCACCGAATATCCGCCAGGTGTCCGACCGGCGCGGCACCGGTTCCTGACCCGAAACCGTCTGGTGGCCGCGGTCGCGGGGGCTGCGGTGGTGGTGGAAGCGGGCCTGCGCAGCGGCGCCGCGAACACCGCCGCCTGGGCGCGGGCCTTGGGGCGGGTAGTGGCCGCGGTGCCCGGACCCGTGACATCGTCGGCGTCGGCGGGTTGTCATGCGCTGCTGCGCAACGGCGCGGAATTGGTCACCCGAGCCGACGACATCGTCGAGTTTGTCGGTCGCATCGGTGAGTTAGCACCTGAAGAACCGCACCCTGCCACGGCGCTCGACGGGCTGAACGAAGTCGAGCGTCAGGTGTACGAGGCGTTGCCGGGCCGCGGCGCTGCGACGGTCGACGAGATCGCGGTCGCGTCGGGGCTGGTGCCCGAGCGGGTGCTGGGGCCGTTGGCGATCCTTGAGGTGGCCGGGTTGGTACAGCGCCACGACGGGCAGTGGCGAATTGTCCGCACCAATGCCGGTCAAGCTGGGGCCAAGAGTTCAGAGACGCGGCTCGTATAGTCGACGGGGGTCGGGTCCGGACAGGAGGATAAATGGCAGGTCGACCTCTGCAAAGCTTCGAAGTTGTCGGTACCCAACGACTCACACCACACATGGTCCGGGTAGTTCTTGGGAGCAGTGAATTCGACACCTTCGTCCCTAGCAAATTCACTGACTCCTACGTCAAGCTGGTATTCGTCACAGACGATGTCGACGTGGCCGGGTTGCCCCAGCCGTTGACCTTGGACAGCTTCGCCGAGCTGTCCCCCGAGAAAAAGCCGTCGGTAAGGACCATGACGGTCCGTCGTGTCGACGTTGCGGCCCGCGAGATCACGGTGGACATCGTGGTGCACGGTGAGCACGGCATAGCAGGCACATGGGCGGCTGCCGCCCAACCCGGCCAGCCGATTTATCTGATGGGTCCCGGCGGCGCGTACACGCCCGACCCGGCCGCCGATTGGCATCTGCTGGCCGGTGACGAATCTGCGCTCCCGGCCATCGCCGCCGCGCTGGAAACCTTGCCGGCGACTGCGATGGGCAAGGCGTTCATCGAAATAGCCGGCCAAGAGGACGAGATCCCTTTGACCGCACCGGAGTCCGTTGAGGTGCGCTGGGTCTATCGCGGTGGCCGGGCCGATCTGGTTCCCGAGGACCGCGCCGGCGATCATGCGCCGCTGATTGAGGCGGTCACCAGCACCGAGTGGCTGCCGGGGCAGGTGCACGTCTTCGTCCACGGCGAGGCGCAAACCGTGATGCACAACTTGCGGCCTTACATCCGAAAAGTGCGCGGCGTGGATGCGACGTGGGCGTCGTCGATTTCCGGTTACTGGCGGCGCGGCCGCACCGAAGAGACGTTCCGGCAATGGAAGAAAGAACTGGCTGACGCAGAGGCAGGGGCTTAAGGCGGCTTTCGCCCGGCTGGCATTTTCTATCGCATGGCGTTGCCACCTCATTTCGGGGACTACCAGAACGAGATATGCCTGCAGGGCCTGGCCGGAGTGGTGCCATCGCTGCCGATGGTCTTCGCGGAACTCGAGGCCAAGGCCGCTACGGCACTGCCGCCGTCGGTGTGGTCCTTACGTTGCCGACGGAGCCGGTGATGAGCGCACCCAGCGAGCCAACTGCGAGGTCTTCGAGCGGTGGGGTCTCTTCCCGCGCATGTTCGTCGGCGCCACACAACGTGACCTGTCGGTTATCCCGCGCTTGAAGATCTCACCCCGGAAACACTTCGGCGCGTCGACTGACGAACGCTGCGTTGTGTCTGCGAGCGTGGGGGAGTGCCGAACAAGAGCGAACCGATTCTCGACGAGCTCGACGAGTATCTGGCGCTGCAATGCGGTCGTTCAGCGCACACTCGTCGGGCGTATCTCGGCGATCTGCGCTCGCTGTTTGCGTTTCTCGACGGCCGTGGAATCGGCCTGGACGGATTGAGCCTGCCGGTCCTACGGTCGTGGCTGGCCGCGGCGGCCGGTGCCGGTGCGGCCCGTACGACGTTGGCCCGTCGCACCTCGGCGGTCAAGGCGTTCACCGCATGGGCGGCGCGACGCGGCCTGCTAACCGGGGATCCGGCCGCTCGGCTGCAAGTGCCGAAGGCGCACCGGACTCTGCCGGCAGTACTGCGCCAGGATCAGGCACTGGATGTCATGGCAGCCGCGAAATCTGGTGCCGGGCAAGGTGATCCGCTGGCTTTGCGGGACCGGCTGATCGTCGAGATGTTGTATGCCACCGGCATCCGGGTGAGCGAGCTGTGCGGCCTGGACGTCGACGATGTGGACACTCGGTATCGGCTGGTGCGTGTTCTTGGCAAGGGCAACAAGCAGCGCAGCGCGCCATTCGGGGTGCCGGCCGCCGACGCGCTCCGAGCCTGGCTGACCGACGGGCGCCCCGCCCTGGTGACCGCGGAGTCCGGGCCGGCACTGCTGCTGGGCGCCAGAGGTCGGCGGCTCGACGTGCGCCAGGCACGCACTGTCGTGCACCAGACCGTCGCCGCGGTGGACGGCGCGCCCGACATGGGACCACACGGGCTGCGGCACAGCGCGGCCACGCACTTGCTCGAAGGCGGGGCCGACCTGCGGGTCGTCCAGGAGTTGCTCGGCCATTCCAGCCTGGCGACCACCCAGCTCTACACGCATGTCGCGGTATCCCGGTTGCGGGCGGTGCACGACCAAGCCCACCCGCGGGCGTGATGACGGGTATCGGTCGGCAAACGGGCCGCGCGTATCACATGCGTCACCGCAGTCACCGAGCCCGTGGGCTACCCGATGTGCCCGCCTCCGCGCGACAATGCTGCTCCCATACCGGGCCGATCGGGCTGTTTCAAAATCGACGAGGCACTGAAAATCGGTGCGAGTGAGCCGATTCCCCGAAGGTGATTTGGTATCAGGCTGAGGCGATCTGAGGGCGACCCTTAGCGGCGCTCACGACTGGAGCCGCTGATTTTGAAACAGCCCGCGATCGACCAGTGTTAATTTTGTCGCTCGTAGGCGGGCAGAAAGTGTGCCCCGTTTCGGCAGAGACTCCTGTGGCGCATGTTACCGGTGTTGCGGAATTTAGCCTTCTGACTTGCGCGTCGACGAAACGCCGCGTCAGCCGTTCAGCGGTTTGAGCCGGATCGGAGTGGATTTCAGCAGGCCCAGCGGATCGACATAGTCGGCGCGCGATGCCGGACCCCACATCGCGCCCCAGTGCAAACACGCCGCGGCTCGGCAGCCGATGTGCCCGGCCACCAGCTCGCCGATCACGGTCTCGGCGGTCACCGGCTGGCCGACCCGGACGGCCGCCCGGACCGGCTCGTAGCTGGTGCGCAATCCGCCGGGATGGGTCAGCGACACCACCGGCCGTCCGGCCAGCGGACCGGCGAACACCACGGTGGCGTCGCCGGCGGCGTACACCGGCTGACCAGGTGTGCCGGGCAGGTCCACGCCCCGGTGCCCGGAGTTCCAGTCGGGCGACGGGGCATCAAATCCCCGGGCGACGACCGGCGGCGGCCGCAATGGCCAATCCAGCCGAACGTCGTCCGCAACCGCCGGCGTTGCGCTGACCAGGCCCACGCTCAGCATCAGCGCTACCCACCGCACGCATTCAGTCCAGCGCGGCGCCGACGACGAGGCCAACCACGTCAGCCGGTTCTGTGGACGAATACCGCTGTGGGGACACCTGCTGGGAAAACCGCCAGCTGAGTCGGTGTAAACTGCTGGTCGCAGCTCGTTAGCGGGCTGACTTCGCGCGTCTGCGCCGCGGCTCTCGTTCCTTTAGGAGCTCGCACCGCACGCCGGGCGGTCCCGTCACCGGAGCAATCCGGAACGGGTCCGGCGTCGCAGCAGACGCCAGGGTCCGGCTTCACCCGATGCCGGGCGACAACCGACACATGAAAGCTGGGCGTAGCCATGGCCGTCGTGACCATGAAACAGCTGCTGGACAGCGGCACCCACTTCGGGCACCAGACCCGTCGCTGGAATCCCAAGATGAAGCGGTTCATTTTCACCGACCGCAACGGCATCTACATCATTGACCTGCAGCAGACACTGACCTTTATCGACAAGGCGTACGAGTTCGTCAAGGAGACCGTCGCCCACGGAGGTACGGTGCTGTTCGTCGGCACCAAGAAGCAGGCGCAGGAGTCCGTCGCGGCCGAAGCGACCCGCGTCGGCATGCCCTATGTGAACCAGCGCTGGCTGGGCGGCATGCTCACCAACTTCTCCACCGTGCACAAGCGGCTGCAGCGCCTCAAGGAACTCGAGGCGATGGAGCAGACCGGTGGCTTCGAGGGCCGCACCAAGAAAGAAATCTTGGGCCTGACCCGCGAGAAGAACAAGCTGGAGCGCAGCCTCGGCGGAATCCGCGACATGGCCAAGGTGCCGTCGGCGATCTGGGTCGTCGACACGAACAAAGAGCACATCGCCGTCGGCGAGGCCCGCAAACTCGGTATCCCGGTCATCGCGATCCTGGACACCAACTGCGACCCCGACGAGGTCGACTACCCGATCCCCGGCAACGACGATGCGATCCGCTCGGCCGCACTGCTGACCAAAGTGATCGCCTCCGCGGTCGCCGAGGGCCTGCAAGCCCGCGCCGGGCTGGGCCGCGGTGACGGCAAGCCCGAGGCGGAGGCCGCCGAGCCGCTCGCCGAATGGGAGCAGGAGCTGCTGGCCTCCGCCACCGCCGGCGCCACCCCCTCTGCTCCGAATGACGCCGCTTCAGGCGCAACCGAATCAACCCCCACGGAAGGCTGATATGGCGAACTTCACCGCTGCCGACGTCAAGCGGCTTCGGGAACTCACCGGTGCCGGCATGCTCGACTGCAAGAACGCGCTGGCCGAAACCGACGGCGACTTCGACAAGGCCGTCGAGGCACTCCGGATCAAGGGCGCCAAGGACGTCGGCAAGCGCGCCGAACGGGCCACGGCCGAGGGTCTGGTCGCGGCCAAGGACGGGGCGCTTATCGAGCTGAACTGCGAGACCGACTTCGTCGCGAAGAACGCGGAGTTTCAGGCGCTGGCCGATCAGATCGTGGCAGCCGCCGTGTCGTCGAAGGCCGCCGACGTCGACGCGCTCAAAGCTGCCAGCACGGGCGATAAGACTGTCGAGCAGGCGGTCGGCGAGCTATCGGCCAAGATCGGCGAGAAGCTCGAATTGCGCCGCGTCGCGAACTTCGACGGTACCGTCGAGACCTACCTGCACCGGCGGTCGGCCGACCTGCCCCCAGCCGTGGGCGTGCTAGTCGGGTACCGCGGCAAGGATGCCGAGGCGGCACACGCAGTGGCGCTGCAGATCGCCGCGCTCAAGGCGCGCTATCTGTCCCGCGACGATGTGCCCCAAGACGTCGTAGCCAGTGAACGGCGCATCGCCGAGGAGACGGCAAAGGCGGAGGGCAAGCCGGAGCAGGCGCTGCCCAAGATCGTCGAGGGCCGGCTGAACGGCTTCTTCAAGGATGCCGTGCTGCTCGAGCAGCCGTCGGTGTCCGACAACAAGAAGACGGTCAAGGCCCTGCTTGACGAGGCCGGTGTGACGGTGACGCGGTTCGTTCGCTTCGAGGTGGGCCAGGCTTAGCCGGGCAATCCCCCTAGCAGCGAGTGCGAGCGGCTAGCGTCGGTGCTATGCGACGCGTGCACGCTTTCGGTGATGATGCCCTCGGTGCTCTCGACGCGGTTGGTCTCGCCGACGCCATACGAGCCGGGTGGGTCAGCACAGCCGAGGTAGTCGACGCCGCCATCGCCCGCACCGAAGCCGTCAACCCGGCCCTGAACGGCTTGGCGTATAAGGCGTTTGCGCAGGCCCGGGAAACCGCCTCGACCTACGCCGCGAGTGGCTTTTTTAGCGGCGTCCCGACGTTCATCAAGGACAACGTCGACGTCGCGGGTCAGCCGACGATGCGGGGCACTGATGCATGGGTGGCGTCGGCCGCCGTCGCCGACAGCGTGTTCACTCAGCTGTTTCTGGCCACTGGGCCGACATCTCTGGGCAAGACGCAGATGTCGGAATTCGGGTTCAGTGCATCCGCGGAACATCCCCGGCTGGGGCCGGTCCGCAACCCGTGGAACACCGACTACACCGCGGGCGCCTCGTCTTCGGGATCGGGTGCCTTCGTCGCCGCCGGTGTGGTGCCGATCGCCCACGCCAACGACGGCGGCGGCTCGATCCGTATTCCGGCCTCCTGCAACGGCCTTGTCGGGCTCAAGCCGTCGCGCGGGCGGTTGCCGCTGGACCCGGAACTGCGCCGGATGCCGGTGGGCGTCGTCGCCAACGGCGTGCTGACCCGCTCGGTGCGTGACACCGCGGCGTTCTATCGGGAGGCCGAACGTACCTGGCCTAACCTCAAGCTGGCTCCGGTCGGAGACGTCACGCAGCCCGGTAGGCAGCGGTTGCGGATCGCCGTGGTGACCCGTTCGGTCCAGCGTGAGTGCAGCCCCGAACTGCGGGAGCTGACGCTGAGGTCGGCCGCTTTGCTCGAGGAGCTGGGCCACCGCGTCGAACTCGTGGAGGACCACCCGGTGCCGGCCAGTTTCGCGGAAGATTTCGTGCTGTATTGGGGCTTTCTGGCGCTGGCGCAGGTACGCACCGGGCGGCGCGTGTTCGGCAAGACTTTCGACCGCGCCCGGCTGGACAGCTTGACGCTGGGCCTGGATCGTCACACCAGCCGTAACATCCACCGGCTCCCAGGGGTGATCATGCGGCTGCGCGGGATGCGGCGACGCACCGCGCAGTTTTTCCGCACCTACGATGCAGTGCTCACGCCGACCGTCGCCGACGAGACGCCGCGCATCGGTTACCTCGCTCCGACTGACTATCAGCAGGTCATAGACCGGCTGGTCAGTTGGGTGGCGTTCACCCCGCTGCAGAACGTCACCGGCGAGCCAGCGATTTCGCTGCCGTTGGCCCAATCCGCTGAGGGCATGCCGGTGGGCATGATGCTTTCGGCCGACCTCGGGCAGGAAGCGCTGCTGCTGGAACTGGCCTATGAACTCGAAGAGGCCCGGCCGTGGGCCCGGATTCAGGGCCTCGGGGCGCATGGCCACTAGGACACGTAGGTTACCGTCAGCAACCTGCAGCCCACCGGCGTCACGATTCCCGGCTACACGCCGAAGGGACATCTTTGGCAGGCCGACGTCAATGCGCAGGCGAACAGCGGCGTTGTCACTCCCGTCGTCTCCGACTTCAATGCGCGGACCAACGACAACCAGACCTACCGGGTGATCGACACGTCGCCCACCCCGGGCACCCTTAGCCCTGCGCCGATCAACCAGGGTGGCCAGGCGAACGGGAAGATCTACTTCGACGTGACGGGTGCGCCTCCGACCAACGTCGTATACAAAGACGGCGTTCAGGACGTTCTGGTTTGGACGACGAACGCGCCCAACGCGGTGCCCGGGCAGGCGCCTAACTCGGTGCCCGGTCAAGTGACCGGCCCTGCGCCCAACTTGCCGACGAACAGCTAGAGGCCCCGTTGGTTATTTCGAGCCGAATGCGACTCGATTAATGTGCGACCCGGTCGGTGGCACTGCCGTTGATGGCCAGACCGGAGTCAGCGTCGACTCACCGACAATCCATTCTGGTTGCGGTGGCGTCGCCGCTATGTAGCCCACACCGCGGACGGTATCGACCATCGATTCGTGTTCGGTTCCAAGCTTGATACGCAGTCGGCGCACGTGGACGTCGACCGTACGGACATGACCGTTACGGTCATAACCCCACATCTCGTGCATCAGCCGGGTTCGGGTGAACGCCCGACCGGCATGCTGCACAAGGAAATTCAACAATTTGAACTCGGTGAGCGTCAGGCCCAGATTTTTGCCGCTCAGCGACGCGGTGAAACTGGCCGGGTGAAGTACGAGGTCCCCGAATTTCAACGCGCCGTCCATTGCGCTGCGCCGGCGTGTGATCGCCAGCCGCAGTCGTGCCTGTAGCTCGTCCGCGCCGGCGCCAGGCAGCATCACATCGTCGAAATGCCAGTCGACGTCAACCGCCGCGAAGTCCGCCGGTGCGACGACCGCCACCACCGCGATGGCCGGTGTGTTAGCCGTCAGCCGCCGGCACACCTTGCGAGCCACCGCCAGGTCGCTGCGGGCGTCGATGATCGCGACATCGGCCGCGTGATGGTTCCCGTCGACGCGGTCGGTAAGGGCGGCATGTCGTATGGCCTGTGCGACCGAATCCAGGGTCGGTAAAGCTGATTCGAAATCGTCCTCATCGGTAAGTAGTAGAACGTCCAAAAGACGTCTCCAAGCGTCGCGGGTGTGTGCCTTTACCCGTAGGCACCTCCCGGGGAGATGTCTGCCAGCGCAGCGCTGATTACCCGATTCAGCGCAGAACCATTCCAACTTTGTCTAATGAGTTCGGATCCGAGCGGATCGACGCGCTGGCACCTCACCGCACCGGTGCGGGTTTGACCTGGGCCGACGCGCTTGAGAAAAGGCCCAAGTCGACAACTGTGCAGATATTGCACCCCGCCCACGCCACATTGTGCTGCGATGGGGCAGGATGTGAAATGCCGTTCCGGGTGAGGTCGTCCGGGATGGCACTCTCATGCGAGGAGTCTGATGATGGAGTCCGATGTCGCCGGCGCGGCGGCTCCGAAGCCGGAGCCGCCGAAAAGCACCAATGGCGTACAGGCATCTCCACCCGACGATGGGCATGCTCTCGACCAGCCGGTGAGTCGGCCCAAGTATTCGAGGGTGTTGCTCAAGCTTGGCGGCGAAATGTTCGGCGGCGGTCAGGTCGGGCTGGATCCCGATGTCGTCGCGCAGGTGGCGCGTCAGATCGCCGAGGTGGTCCGCGGCGGCGTGCAGGTCGCTGTCGTGATCGGCGGTGGCAACTTCTTCCGCGGCGCGCAGCTTCAGCAGCGCGGTATGGAGCGCACGCGTTCGGACTACATGGGCATGCTCGGCACCGTCATGAACAGCCTCGCGTTGCAGGACTTCCTTGAGAAAGAGGGCATCGTCACCCGAGTCCAGACCGCCATCACCATGGGTCAGGTGGCCGAGCCCTACGTACCGTTGCGCGCTGTCCGCCACCTGGAAAAGGGCCGGGTGGTGATCTTCGGCGCCGGCATGGGGCTGCCGTACTTCTCCACCGACACCACGGCCGCGCAACGGGCATTAGAGATCGGCGCGGACGTCGTCTTGATGGCCAAGGCGGTCGATGGGGTGTTCGCCGAGGATCCGCGGGTGAACCCCGAGGCCGAGCTGCTCACCGTGATCAGCCATCGCGAAGTCATCGACCGCGGGCTGCGGGTAGCCGATGCCACCGCATTCAGTCTCTGCATGGACAATGGCATGCCGATCCTGGTGTTCAACCTGCTGACTAATGGCAATATCGCCCGTGCGGTCGCCGGTGAGAAGATCGGAACGCTGGTCACCACCTGAGGGGAAGACGCGATGGTCCGCGCCTGCGACGATGCAGAGCAACAGAGCGATGTGGGGGCACCTCCCGCTTGCGGGGGAGAGGAGCGGCGCAAATGATCGATGAGGCTCTCTTCGATGCAGAAGAGAAAATGGAGAAGGCCGTATCAGTGGCCCGTGACGACTTGTCAACCATCCGAACCGGCCGCGCCAACCCGGGCATGTTCTCCCGGATCGTGATCGACTACTACGGCACCAGCACCCCGATCACTCAGCTGGCCAGCATCAACGTCCCCGAGGCGCGACTTGTCGTCATCAAGCCCTACGAAGCCAATCAACTGCACGCCATCGAGACGGCGATTCGCAACTCCGACCTCGGAGTGAACCCCACCGATGACGGCACCCTTATCCGGGTGGCGGTACCGCAGCTCACCGAGGAGCGTCGGCGAGAGCTGGTCAAACAAGCCAAGGGAAAGGGGGAGGACGCCAAAGTTTCGGTGCGCAATATCCGTCGCAAAGCGATGGAGGAGCTGCACCGCATCCGCAAGGACGGCGAGGCCGGCGAGGATGAGGTCGGCCGCGCGGAAAAGGATCTGGACAAGACCACGCATCAGTACGTCACCCAGATCGATGAGTTGGTCAAGCACAAAGAAGGCGAGCTGCTGGAGGTCTAGCGGCCCCTCAGCAACCATGTCCGTGGCAGCTACCGATGCCGGCGCAGGCACCCCGCCCGACGAGCCGGCGCGTGGAGCCAAGAAAACAATGCAGCAGCCGGCCAAAAAAACCTCCCGGGCGGGACGTAATCTGCCCGCCGCGATCGCGGTGGGAATCAGCATTGGCGCCGTTCTCATCGCTACGCTGGTGGTCGCTCCGCGCTACTGGGTTGTCATTGTCGCGGTTGCCATTTTCGTTGCCAGCTTTGAGGTGGTGCGCCGGCTGCGTGAAGCCGGATACGTCATTCCGGTCATCCCGTTGCTGATCGGTGGGCAGGTCACTGTCTGGCTGACCTGGCCGTTCCATGCCGGTGGCGCCTTGGCCGGCTTTGGCGCCACCGTGGTGGTCTGCATGATCTGGCGGCTGTTTATGCAGGACAACAGCAAACGGCCCGAGCCCTTTGCCGGTTCACCGTCGGCAAATTATCTGCGGGACACATCGGCCACCGTTTTCCTGGCCGCGTGGGTCCCGCTGTTCGCCTCTTTTGGCGCCTTGCTGGTCTACCCGAAAGACGGCGCGGGGCGGGTATTCTGCCTGATGGTCACAGTCGTCGCCTCCGACGTCGGCGGCTACGCCGTGGGGGTGCTGTTCGGCAAGCATCCGATGGTTCCGGCGATCAGCCCGAAGAAGTCCTGGGAGGGATTCGCCGGTTCGCTGGTCTTCGGGATCACCGCAGCGATACTGACCGCGACCTTCCTGGCCGGCAAATCACCATGGGTCGGTGCGCTGCTGGGTATCGTCCTGGTGCTCACCTGCACGCTTGGCGATCTGGTGGAGTCCCAGATCAAGCGTGACCTCGGCATCAAAGATATGGGCCGCCTGCTGCCCGGCCACGGCGGTTTGATGGACCGGCTGGACGGCGTACTCCCGTCGGCAGTAGCGACCTGGACAGTGCTCACATTGCTTCCCTAGGCTGCCCGTGACTTGACCGATACTGGACACGTCATGGTCCAACAGTTGATTTTCTCCGAGCCGCGCCCGAGCAGGCCGCCGCGGCATCTGGCCGACCTCGACGCGGCGGGTTGCACGTTGGCCGTCGCGGAGCTGGGTTTGCCGGCGTTTCGCGCCAAACAGCTCGCGCACCAGTACTACGGCCGGCTGATCGCCGATCCGCGACAGATGACCGACCTTCCGGCGGCCGTGCGTGACCTGATCGCCGACACGATGTTCCCGAACCTGCTCACCGCGGCCACCGAAGTCACCTGTGATGCCGGCCAGACTCGAAAGACGTTGTGGCGGGCCATCGATGGAACCACCGTCGAGTCAGTGCTGATGCGCTATCCGCGACGCAATACGGTGTGCATTTCGTCGCAGGCCGGCTGCGGCATGGCCTGTCCGTTCTGTGCGACCGGTCAGGGCGGGTTAAGCCGTAACCTGTCCACCGCCGAGATCCTCGAACAGGTACGTGCCGGCGCCGTGGTCCTGCGCGACGACTTCGGCGACCGGCTGTCGAACGTGGTTTTCATGGGCATGGGAGAGCCGCTGGCCAACTACGTCAGGGTGCTGGCCGCGGTGCGGCGCATCACCGGCCCGCCGCCGTACGGGTTCGGCATTTCGGCCCGCTCGGTGACGGTGTCCACGGTGGGTCTGGTCCCGGCGATCCGCAAACTTGCCGACGAACGGCTCGGGGTGACTCTAGCGCTGTCGTTGCATGCGCCCGACGACGAACTACGCGACACTCTGGTCCCGGTCAACAACCGGTGGAAAATCGGCGAGGCCCTTGATGCCGCCCGGTATTACGCCGACGTGACTGGTCGGCGGATATCTGTCGAATACGCACTGATCCGCGAGGTCAACGACCAACCGTGGCGGGCCGACCTGCTGGGTAGCCGGCTGCACCGTGCGCTCGGGCCGCTGGTACACGTGAACCTGCTCCCCCTCAACCCGACCCCGGGCAGTGATTGGGATGCCAGCCCCAAGGCGGTGGAGCGGGAATTCGTCCGGCGGGTCCGATCGAAAGGAGTTTCATGCACGGTGCGAGACACCCGGGGCCGGGAGATCAGCGCCGCCTGCGGACAGCTGGCCGCTGGCGGGTAGTTGGAGCGCAGGCGAATCAGGCAGGGGCCTGCGGACAGCTGGCTGCTGGCGGGTGAGCCCCGCGTAGTGAACCCGGAACGCCTGCTATCACGTCTCCTGACGTATAACACCGGCAAATGAGGTATGCCATGACCATTCGCTTGTCATCCCCTATCAAATTGTTCGCCGCGGGCCTGGTCGCGGTCGCCCTGATATTCGGGCTGGCCAATGCGCCACGCGCGCTGGCTGCCGACGATCGTCTGAATTTCACCGGAACCACCCTCAGCGGTGCGCCGTTCAATGGCGCCAGCCTGCAGGGGAAGCCGGCGGTGCTGTGGTTCTGGACCCCGTGGTGCCCGTTCTGCAACGCTGAAGCTCCCGGCGTTAGCCAGGTCGCGGCCGCCAATCCGGGCGTCAGCTTCGTCGGCGTCGCGGCGCACTCGGATGTTGGTGCGATGCAGAACTTTGTCTCCAAGTACAACCTGAACTTCACCAACCTCAACGACGCCGACGGCTCGATCTGGGCCCGCTACAACGTGCCCTGGCAGCCGGCATGGGTGTTCTATCGGGCCGACGGCAGCTCGACGTTCATCAACAACCCCACCTCGGCCATGTCCCAGCAGGAGCTGTCCGGCCGGGTCGCCGCGCTGACGTCCTAGCGTCGTGGATCAGGGTCTCGTCGGTCTGGCTTTCGCCGCCGGATTGGTGGCGGCCCTGAACCCTTGTGGGTTTGCCATGTTGCCCGCGTACTTACTGCTGGTGGTGAGCGGACAGCAGCCTGGCGAACGATCGCCGGGAACTTCACCAACGGGTCCAAGCAGTCCCATCGGCGCGGTCGGTTGTGCGCTGGCAGCCACCGTCGGGATGGCGCTCGGCTTTTTGACGGTGTTCGGATTGTTCGGGGCGCTGACCATATCGGCGGCTACGACGGTGCAGCGATACCTGCCGTACGGGACCGTGGTGATCGGCGTTGTGCTCGTCGCGCTCGGGGCTTGGTTGCTGTCGGGTCGGGAGTTGACGGCGCTGACGCCCCAGCCGCTCGGCCCGCGATGGACCCCGCAAGTGCGGCAGGGGTCTCGGATAGTAGGTATGTACGGGTACGGCGTCAGCTATGCGATCGCCTCGCTGTCGTGCACCATCGGGCCGTTTCTGGCGGTCACCGCCGCTAGTTTTCGGGGTGGGTCGATTGTCACGGGCGTGTCGATCTATCTCGCCTACGTCGCGGGTCTGACGCTGGTCGTTGGCGTCCTTGCCATCGCCGCGGCGACGGCGAGCTCGGCCCTGGCCGATCGCCTGCGGCGCATCGTGCCGTTCGTCAACCGGATCAGTGGTGCGCTGCTGGTGCTGGTCGGGCTCTATGTGGCCTACTACGGCCTCTATGAATTGCGCCTGTTCAACGCCAGGGCTAATCCGCAGGATGCGGTGATTACCGGGGCCGCCCGCCTGCAAGGCGTGATGGCCGGCTGGGTGCACCAGCATGGCGTATGGCCGTGGGTTGTGGCGTTGTTCGCCCTGGTGGGGGGCGCATTCGCCAGCGCCTGGTACCGACGAGCACGACGCTAGCCACCTCTGACACCAGCTCGCACCATTGCGCGACCCTTGCCTTGACATTGAAGTAGTGTCATTATGACACTATGGATCTGCAACCGTATGTCGATGCCGTCCGCCACGAGTTGAACATGGCCGCGGCGGCAGCCGGCGCAGAAGCGCAGGATATGTCCGACCGGCTGAGCGCTCCACTGGAGTCGGCGATGCGGCTGGCACTGCTGGAAGCTCTGTCGGCCGCTGCCGAAGAGATCACCCGCGAGCTGGCGCCTCGATCCGTGGAGGTCCGGCTGCGCGGCCGTGACCC
Source organism: Mycobacterium sp. (assembly GCA_035515675.1). Classification (GTDB taxonomy): domain Bacteria; phylum Actinomycetota; class Actinomycetes; order Mycobacteriales; family Mycobacteriaceae; genus Mycobacterium. Next base: position 31,227 of record DATJBA010000117.1, on the reverse strand, counting down.
AGAGTTCAACGTCAGCGCTCCGCTCGACGAAGCGCCTGATGACAGAGCATTGGTCGCTCAGTACGACGACGACGGCGGCATCTGGCGGGTCACTCTGCGGCTTCCCGAGGGACTGCGGTCAGCGGTCGAAGCAGCCGCTCGCCGCGATGGGGCGTCGTTGAACTCCTGGCTGGTGCGCGCAGCGGCTGTCGCCAGCCAAGGAGCCAGCCAAGCGGCCACCACATCCGAGTCCGGCCGCTCCACCCGAACCTCCGGCCACCACGTGACCGGCTGGGTGCGCTGACACCACCCTGACACCATCCATGAAGGAGACCAAAAGATGCCGACCTTTGAGACCCCCGAGCCGATCGCCGTGCGGATCGAAGCCGGCGACGGTTCGATCCGCCTCGTCGCGACTGACCGCGCCGACACCGTCGTGCAGGTGCGCCCTCGCGACGAATCACGGAATTCCGACGTCTCGGCTGCGGAGCACACCAGGGTGGATTTCCGCGACGGCCAGCTGATCGTTTCGGGCGCCAGACGTGGCTTGCCGCTCTTTCGGGGCGGCGCCATCGACCTCGAGATCGCGCTGCCGTCACGGTCGCGACTGCATTTGTCGCTGGCTTCGGCCGATATGCGTGGCGAAGGTGAATTCGCCGACTTCAGGCTTGGGTCGGCCAGCGGCAGAGTCGAGGTCGACTCCGTCACGGGAAAGATTAAGGTCGCCAACGCATCCGGGTCGTTCACCGTGCATACCGCGGAGGGGAGCGTTTCGGTTGCCACCGCTTCGGGTGACGTGACGATCGGGGACCTCGACGGCGACGTGAAGTTCAAGGCCGCCAGCGGCTCGCTAACCGTCGACCGGCTGCGTGGCTACGTGAAGTCGCGGACCGCATCGGGATCGGTGGATGTCATAGCGGCCGTCCGCGGCGGCGTGTCGGCCCACACCAGCAGCGGTGAGGTCGCGGTCGGCGTTGCCGAGGGCACCGCGGTCCGACTGGACATCATCACCGGATCCGGTGTCGTCACCAACACGTTGCAGCCGTCGGACGGTCCGCAGCCAGGCGACGAAACCTTCGTCCTACAGGTGCGCAGCGGCTCCGGAGATGTGAACATCCATCGAGCGAACTCGGCGCACGAGACCGTGAGCGGGTAGCGGCTACCTGATCCAGCCGCGCCGGCGGCCCCACAAGTCGCGGAGCAGAACGAAGAGCACGAGTGCGGCAAACGCGATCAGGAACCAGTCCTCGACACGGCCGACGTGGTTGCCGTGCAGCATCGCCAGCAGGAAGCCGAAGATGATCAGGCCGGTTATCTGCCAGGCGCGGTGATTGATTCTGCTCCAGCCCCACGCTGCTGACGGCACCTCGGCGGTGTCGACGCCGGTGAAGTGTTCCACCTCGGTACTGGCCACGGCGAATCCCCTTCGGATCGGATTGGCTTCTCGAGTGGAGATTCTGGCATACCACGCTGCGAGGCCCCGCCGGTTGGTCGCGCCGGTCGGCCCGGCTCGCCCCCTCGCCCGTCCCCGCAAGCGGGCGGTACCCCCAGCGCGGCTGGGGTGCCCCCACAGCGCCGCTCCGTGGCCCGCATCGTCGCCGGGCTGCACAATGAGTGAGTGACCAACCCGACGGCCGAAGGGCAAACCGAGGGCCGCCTGCGCGTGCTGGTGCTGGGCAGTACCGGCTCAATCGGCACCCAGGCGCTGGAGGTCATCGCCGCCAATCCAGACCGCTTCGAGGTGGTCGGGCTGGCCGCTGGCGGCGCGCATCTGGACACGCTGCTGCGGCAGCGCGCCGAGACCGGAGTCACCAATATCGCCATCGCCGACGACCGTGCGGCGCAACTGGTCGGTGACGTCCCCTTCCACGGACCCGAAGCGGTTACCCGACTGGTCCAGGAGACCGACGCCGACGTCGTCCTCAATGCGCTGGTCGGAGCGTTGGGCCTGCGACCGACACTGGTCGCGCTTCAGTCAGGGGCCCGGCTGGCGCTGGCCAACAAGGAATCGCTCGTCGCCGGGGGCCCGCTGGTGTTGCGGGCGGCGCGGCCGGGCCAGATCGTGCCCGTCGACTCCGAACACTCCGCGCTCGCTCAGTGTCTGCGCGGCGGTGCCCCCGAGGAAGTCGCCAAACTGGTGCTGACCGCCTCCGGCGGTCCGTTTCGTGGCTGGACCGCCGCCGACCTAGAGGGCGTCACCCCCGAGCAAGCAGGCGCCCACCCGACCTGGTCAATGGGCCCGATGAACACGCTGAACTCGGCATCATTGGTCAACAAAGGGCTTGAGCTGATTGAAACTAACCTGCTATTCGGCATTCCCTACGACCGCATCGAAGTCGTCGTACACCCTCAGTCAATTGTTCATTCAATGGTCACGTTCATCGACGGCTCGACGATCGCCCAAGCCAGCCCCCCGGATATGAAGCTGCCCATTTCGTTGGCCTTGGGCTGGCCACACCGGGTACCCGGGGTGGCCGGGTGCTGCGACTTCAGTACCGCTTCTAGCTGGGAATTCGAGCCGCTGGACACCGATGTTTTCCCCGCGGTCGAGCTGGCCCGGCATGCCGGCCAGACCGGCGGCTGCATGACCGCCGTCTACAACGCCGCCAACGAGGAGGCGGCCGCAGCTTTCCTTGAGGGCCGGATCAGATTTCCCGCCATCGTCGCAACCATCGCCGACGTGCTGCACGCCGCCGACCAATGGGCGGTTTCACCCGCTAACGTGGATGAGGTACTCGACGCGCAGCGCTGGGCACGCGAGCGGGCGCAGCGCTCGGTCGCAACCGCGAGCCCCGTGGGGGTGTCTGGGAAGGTCTCCGGAATGGCTTTAGAAAGGTTCTAGCAGCGGAGATGATGTTCGCTATCGGCATTGCGCTGTTCGCGCTCGCCATACTGATCTCGGTGGCCCTACACGAGTGTGGCCACATGTGGGTGGCCCGCGCTACCGGCATGAAGGTGCGTCGCTATTTCGTCGGCTTCGGCCCCACGCTGTGGTCGACCCGGCGCGGTGAAACCGAGTACGGCGTCAAAGCCGTTCCACTGGGCGGCTTCTGCGACATCGCCGGGATGACCCCGGTCGAAGACCTGGCGCCCGACGAAGCTGACCGCGCCATGTACAAGCAAAAGACCTGGAAGCGTGTCGCGGTGCTGTTCGCCGGCCCTGGCATGAACTTCGTCATCTGCCTGGCACTGATCTACGGCATCGCGCTGGTCTGGGGGCTGCCGAACCTGCACCCTCCCACCAGGGCCATTGTCGGCGAAACTGCTTGTGTCGCACCGGAAATAGCCCCGGGCAAGGTCGGGAACTGCACCGGGCTGGGTCCGGCGGCGCTGGCTGGAATTCGTGTCGGCGACGTCATCGTTAAGGTCGGCGACACCCCGGTGTCCACCTTCGAAGACATGGCCGCGGCGGTCCGCAAGTTGCGCGGCACCGTCCCGATCGTCGTCGAGCGTGCCGGCACCACGATCACCACCTACGTCAACGTCACGCCCACTCAACGATTCATCGCCAATGGGCAGGGCGGTCAACCCGAGGCCTCGACGGTCGGTGCCATCGGCGTCGGCGCCGTCAAACTCGCGCCCGCGCACTACGGCGTGTTCTCCGCGGTACCCGCCACTTTCGGCTTCACCGCAGACCTGACCGTCGAGGTGGGCAAGGCGCTCGTCACGATCCCGACAAAGGTCGGTGCGCTGGTGCACGCCATCGGCGGCGGACAGCGCGACCCGCAGACGCCGATCAGCGTGATCGGAGCCAGCATCATCGGCGGCGACACCGTCAACCATGGGTTATGGGTGGCGTTCTGGTTCTTCCTGGCCCAGTTGAACCTCATTCTGGGTGCGATCAACCTGGTGCCGCTGCTGCCCTTCGATGGCGGTCACATCGCTATCGCGGTGTTCGAGAAGATCCGAAACCTCATCCGGTCGGCCCGCGGCATGGTCGCGGCCGCGCCGGTGAACTATCTCAAACTCATGCCCGCGACGTATGTGGTCTTGGTGTTGGTGGTCGGGTACATGCTGCTGACCGTGACCGCTGATCTGGTCAATCCGATCAGGCTCTTCCAATAACGAGAGGAGGCGAACAGTGACCGTTGGCCTGGGCATGCCGGATGCTCCGGCGCCCACGCTTGCCCCCCGGCGTACCACGCGCCAACTGATGGTCCGCGACGTCGGGGTCGGCAGCGACTACCCCATCTCGGTGCAGTCGATGTGCACCACCAAGACGCACGACATCAACTCGACGTTGCAGCAGATCGCCGAGTTGACCGCCGCCGGCTGTGACATCGTCCGGGTGGCCTGCCCGCGTCAGGAGGATGCCGACGCGCTGGCCGCGATCGCCAAGAAGAGCAAGATCCCGGTGATCGCCGACATCCATTTCCAGCCGAAGTACATTTTCGCCGCCATCGATGCCGGCTGCGCCGCGGTGCGGGTAAATCCGGGCAACATCAAGGAGTTCGACGGCCGGGTCGGTGAGGTCGCCAAGGCCGCCGGTGAGGCCGGTATCCCGATCCGCATCGGCGTCAACGCCGGCTCGCTGGACAAGCGCATCATGGCCAAGTACGGCAAAGCGACGCCTGAAGCGCTGGTGGAGTCGGCGCTATGGGAGGCCTCGCTGTTCGAGGAGCACGGTTTCGGGGACATCAAGATCAGCGTCAAGCACAACGATCCGGTGGTGATGGTTGCCGCCTACGAGTTGCTGGCCGCCCAGTGCGATTACCCGCTGCACCTCGGCGTCACTGAGGCGGGTCCCGCCTTCCAGGGCACGGTCAAGTCCGCGGTCGCCTTCGGCGCGCTGCTGTCGCGGGGCATCGGCGACACCATCCGGGTGTCGCTGTCGGCGCCACCGGCCGAAGAAGTCAAGGTGGGCAATCAGATTCTCGAGTCGCTGAACCTGCGGCCGCGTTCACTCGAGATCGTGTCCTGCCCGTCGTGCGGTCGCGCGCAGGTCGACGTCTATACCCTGGCCAACGAGGTCACCGCCGGTTTGGACGGTCTCGACGTGCCGCTGCGGGTCGCCGTGATGGGGTGCGTCGTCAACGGTCCGGGCGAGGCCCGCGAGGCCGACTTGGGCGTCGCGTCGGGAAATGGCAAGGGCCAGATCTTTGTCCGGGGCGAAGTGATCAAGACTGTGCCCGAAGCTCAGATCGTCGAGACGCTGATCGAGGAGGCAATGCGGCTCGCCTCAGAAATGGGCCCCGAGGCGAGCATTGCGAAGGACGGTCCAGGAAAAACTACGAGCGGTTCGCCTATCGTGACCGTAAGCTGATAGGGGCCGGTGCTCTTTCACTGGTCCTCTATCCGCACCACAGAGAGTTCGCCCGATGTCGGCTCCGCCCATCTTTCGCCTTGTCGGCGAGCGACGGGTGTCGGTGGTGCGTGACGTCGCCGCGGTATGGCGGGTATTCGATGACGATCCGGTCGGATCCTGCATGGTCGCGGCCCGCGTCGCAGACCACGGCATCGACCCCAATTCGATCGGCGGTGAACTGTGGACGCGCGGCGACGCGGAGGAGTCGCTGTGCTTCGCCGGTGCCAACCTCATCCCGTTGTGCGGCGCACCCGATGACCTGAACGCTTTCGCCGACGAGGCGATGAGCGGGACGCGGCGCTGTTCGTCGCTGGTCGGCAGGGCCGACCTGGTGATGCCGATGTGGGAGCGGCTCGAGTCGGCCTGGGGTCCGGCGCGTGACGTACGCGACCACCAGCCGCTGATGGCGCTGGCCACCCACCCGAGCTGCGAAATCGACCCCGAGGTGCGTCAGGTCCGGCCGGAGGAGCTGGACGTCTACCTGGTGGCCGCCGTCGACATGTTCATCGGCGAAGTGGGCGTCGACCCGCGGCTCGGCGACGGCGGTCGCGGCTACCGCCAGCGAGTGGCCAGCCTGATCGCTGCTGGGCGGGCCTGGGCCCGCTTCGAGCACGGTCAGGTCGTCTTCAAGGCCGAAGTGGGATCGCAGTCTCCGGATGTCGGTCAGATCCAAGGAGTTTGGGTGCACCCGGAGTGGCGCGGCCTGGGCCTGGGCACTAGCGGCACCGCAACGGTGGCCGCCGTGATCGTCGGTAGCGGGCGGATCGCCAGCCTGTACGTGAACAACTTCAACACGGTGGCACGTGCCGCGTACGCCCGAGTGGGCTTCACCGAAGTCGGCACCTTCGCGACGGTGCTGCTGGACTAACCCGGCGAGCGGCGGCTCCGCGAGCTGGGGCACCACCCGTTTGCGGGGAGACGCCGCTGCGATTTCGGGCCCCGTGTTTCGCACTGGCGTTACGTACGTGTGCATAACGGTTCGGTCTCGGTGTGTCGGCGCGGGTGTCGAAGCCACCGTTCTTAACATCAGTAACGATGGCAACAAAAAGCACATTAGCATCAGTAGCAACTGGGATATCAGTGGTTTCCAGTCTGCTGCTCGTCTCCGTGATCGCCCTATCCGGATGCACTCCACGACCAGACGGTCCGGGCCCGGCCGCCGAGAAGTTCTTCGGCGCTTTGGCCATCGGAGACACCGCGACGGCCGCCCAACTCAGCGACAACCCGAATGAAGCCCGCGAAGCGCTCAACGCGGCCTGGGCCGGACTACAGGCCACCCATTTGGATGCGCAGATTCTCAGCTCGAAGTACGCCGAGGACACCGGCACGGTCAGCTACCGCTTCACCTGGCATCTGCCCAAGAACCGAACCTGGAGCTACAACGGCCAGCTAAAGATGGCGCGCGACGAGGGACGCTGGGAGGTTCGGTGGTCTGCTACCGGGCTGCACCCCAAGCTGGGTGAGCGTCAGACATTCGCGTTGCGGGCCGATCCGCCGCGGCGCGCCTCGGTGAACGAACTCGGAGGCAGCGATGTCCTGGCGCCGGGCTACCTGTACCACTACACGCTGGACGCCACTCGAGCTGGGCCCGCCCTGATCGGGACGGTTCATGCGGTGGTGGAGGCCTTGCACCCCTTTAACAACACGCTGAACGACCCGCAGCTACTCGCCGAACAAGCCAGCTCGGCCACCCAGCCGGTGGACCTGGTCACCCTGCACCCCGACGACAACGACAAGGTCTTTCCGGCGATTGGCAACCTGCCCGGCGTGGTAATAACGCCCCAGGCCGCGATGCTGCCGACCGACCCGCATTTCGCACCGGCCGTCATCAGCGAAGTAAAGAAGGCCGTGATGGACCAACTCGACGGCCAGGCCGGCTGGCGGGTGGTCAGCGTCAACCAGAACGGTGTCGATGTTGCCGTACTCCACGAGGTCGAAGGGTCGCCGGCGCCGTCGGTGTCGATCACTTTGGACCGGGCGGTGCAGAACGCCGCTCAGCATGCGGTGGATACCCGGGGCGGCAAGGCGATGATCGTCGTGATCAAGCCGTCGACGGGGGAGATCCTCGCGATCGCGCAGAACGGCGGGGCCGACGCTGACGGCCTGATCGCCACGAATGGTCTGTTCCCGCCCGGATCGACCTTCAAGATGATCACGGCCGGCGCGGCCATCGACCGCGATATGGCCACGCCCAACACCATGCTGGGCTGCCCGGCCCATATCGACATCGGGCAGCGCAGCATCCCCAATTACGGTGGCTTCGATCTCGGCGTGGTGCCGATGTCACGTGCGTTCGCCAGTTCCTGCAACACCACGTTCGCCGAACTCAGTAGCAGAATGCCGCCCCGTGGTCTGACGCAGGCGGCCACCCGCTACGGGATCGGGCTCGACTATCAGGTGGACGGCATCACCACGGTGACCGGGTCGGTGCCGCCGACGGTGGACCTGGCCGAGCGCACCGAAGACGGCTTCGGCCAGGGCAAAGTGCTGGCCAGTCCGTTCGGCATGGCTCTGGTGGCGGCCACTGTGGCTGCCGGCAAAACCCCGGTGCCGCAGCTGATCGCCGGGCGGCCAACGACAGTCGAAGGCGACAACACGCCGATCTCGTCGAAGATGGTCGACGCGCTGCGGCCGATGATGCGGCTGGTGGTGACCAACGGAACCGCCAAGGAGATCTCCGGCTGCTGCGGCGCGGTGTTCGGGAAGACCGGTGAGGCCGAGTTCCCGGGCGGATCGCACTCCTGGTTCGCCGGGTACCGCGGCGATCTGGCGTTTGCGGCGTTGATCGTCGGGGGCGGCAGCTCGGAATTCGCGGTCCGGATGACCAAAGTGATGTTCGACTCGCTGCCGCCTGACTATTTGGCCTAAGAGCCGGCGCTGCAGCGCGGCTTCCCGGCTCCTTACGGCGGTAAGTTGCGAGGGTAGGCCAAGCCGGTTGGTATGGGGCCGGCGGCAGAGCGTCAGGAAAGGCCATGAGTGAGACTGGTGGAGACATGGTGGCGTTGCGGGTCTCGGACGCCGACCGGAACGGCACCATGCGGCGATTGCACAACGCCGTCGCGCTCGGGCTGATCGACATCGGCGAGTTCGAGCAGCGCTCGTCGCAAGTGTCCTACGCGCGTACCCGAAGTGAACTGGACTTGCTTGTTGGTGACCTGCCCGGGCCAGGCGCTATCGTCACATCCGCGGCTGACCGGGTGGAACTGCGCGGCTGGGCCGGCTCGCTGAAGCGCCACGGCGAATGGACTGTGCCCACTCGCCTGGCGCTGGTACGCCGGCTGGGCTCGATCGAACTCGACCTCACCAACGCCCGGTTCGCGGGGCCGGTGGTGGTCATCGAACTCAACATGAGATTCGGCTCGGTGGAGATCCGGTTGCCGCAGGGCGCCAGCGCCTCGATCGACGACGTCGAGGTCTACGTGGGCAGCGCCAGCGACCGCCGCAAAGACGCACCGGGCGAAGGAACGCCGCATGTCGTCTTGACCGGTCAGGTGGTGTGCGGCTCGGTGATCATCCGCGGCCCGCGCCGCTCGTTTCTGCGCCGCCGCTAGGTCTGGGCGCCATTAAGCTGGCGGCATGCCTGCTCGCACCGCGCTTTCTCCCGGAGTGTTGTCCCCGACTCTGCCGGTGCCCAGCCGCATCCCCCGCCCGGAGTACGTCGGCAAGCCCACCGCCCGGGAGGGCACCGAGCCGTGGGTGCAGACGCCAGAGGTGATCGAGAAGATTCGCGTCGCCGGGCGGATCGCGGCCGGCGCGCTGGCTGAGGCGGGCAAAGCGGTCGCGCCCGGGGTGACGACCGACGAGCTGGACCGGATCGCGCATGCCTACATGGTCGACCACGGCGCATACCCATCGACGCTGGGCTACAAGGGCTACCCGAAGTCGTGCTGCACGTCGCTCAACGAGGTCATCTGCCACGGGATCCCGGACTCGACGGTGATCGAGGACGGCGATATCGTCAACATCGATGTCACCGCCTATATCGACGGGGTGCACGGCGACACGAACGCGACTTTCCTGGCCGGCGATGTCTCAGAGGAACACCGACTGCTGGTGGAGCGGACCCGAGAGGCGACGATGCGCGCGATCAACTCCGTCAAACCCGGGCGCGCGCTGTCGGTCATCGGCCGCGTCATCGAAGCCTATGCAAACCGATTCGGGTACAACGTGGTTCGTGACTTCACCGGTCACGGTATCGCTACCACGTTTCACAACGGCCTGGTCGTGCTGCACTACGACCAGCCTTCGGTGGCGACAATCATGCAGCCGGGAATGACGTTCACCATCGAACCGATGATCAACCTCGGGGCGCTGGACTATGAGATCTGGGACGACGGCTGGACGGTGGTCACCAAGGACCGCAAGTGGACCGCGCAGTTCGAGCACACCCTGCTGGTCACCGACACCGGCGTCGAGATCCTCACGCTGCAGTGACGCTTCGACCGCGAGCAGTCCCCGCAAGCGGGCGGTACCCCCAGCTCGCCCTGAGCCGGTGAGCGGGGCTCTGCTGGTTGCGGGCACCAGCTCCGACGCCGGGAAATCCGTGGTGGTAGCGGGTCTGTGCCGGTTGTTGGCGCGCAGTGGAGCCCGGGCCGCGCCGTTCAAGGCACAGAACATGTCCAACAACTCTGTGGTCACTGTCGAAGGCGGCGAGATCGGCCGGGCCCAGGCGATCCAGGCACGGGCGGCGGGGCTGGAGCCCAGCGTGCGATTCAACCCGATCCTGCTCAAACCGGGCAGTGACCGGACGTCACAGCTGGTGATCCGGGGGCAGGTCGCCGACTCGGTCACTGCGGCTAGCTATATCGACCATCGCGACCGGCTCGCCGGTATCGTCCTTGATGAACTGTCGTGCTTGCGTGATGAGTTCGATGCGGTGATCTGTGAGGGAGCCGGTTCGCCAGCCGAAATAAACTTGCGTGCCACAGATTTAGCCAACATGGGGTTGGCCAGGGCGGCGAACTTGCCGGTGGTCTTAGTCGGCGACATCGACCGCGGCGGCCTGCTTGCTCATCTATTCGGGACGGTCGCGGTGCTCGAGCCCGACGACCAAGCGCTCATCGCCGGCTTCGTCGTCAACAAATTCCGCGGCGACCCCGCACTGCTGAAACCCGGGCTGCAGCAGCTGCGCGCCATGACCGGCCGTCCAACTTATGGGGTGCTGCCATACGCCGATGAGCTGTGGCTGGACGCCGAGGACTCGCTGTCGGTGGTCGCGCACCGCGTGGTCGGCACGCCCGCGCCACCGCACGGCGACCAGTGGCTGCGAGTGGCCGCGGTCCGGCTGCCCCGGATCTCCAACTCCACCGACGTCGAGGCGCTGGCATGCGAGCCGGGCGTGGTGGTGCGCTGGATCACCGACCCCGCCGACTTGGCCGACACCGACCTGATCGTGCTTCCGGGCAGCAAGGCCACCGTCGCCGACCTGTCATGGCTGCACGATCGCGGCCTGGCCGGCGCGATCATCGATCAGGCTCGGGCCGGCAAGCCGGTGCTGGGTATCTGCGGGGGGTTGCAGATGCTATGCCGGCGCATCGAGGACACCGTGGAATCCGGGTTAGGGGAAGTCGCCGGGCTGGGGCTGTTGGACGCCGACATCGCCTTTGGCGAGGCCAAGGTCTTGCGCCGCTGGCAGCAGCCGCTCACCGGATATGAAATCCATCATGGGCGGATTTCCCGGTGCGCCGAGGAAAGCTGGTTCGGCCTGAATACTGGGCCTGAGGCTGAGCCAGGCTCCGAACCGCATGGCATCATGCGCGGCGCTGTCTTCGGCACTCATTGGCACGGCCTGCTCGACAACGACGACTTCCGTCGTGCGTGGCTCACCCGTGTTGCCGATGCAGCCGGCCGGAGTGGATTCGTCGCCGCCGACACCAACGTCGCCGCGCGACGCGATGCCCAACTGGATCTGATCGCTGAGCTGATGGCTTCCCATCTCGACGTCGACGCCGTCCTCGGTTTGCTCGACGGTCCGCTGCCGCGGCGACCATACGTCGCAAGTGAGTTGCGGCCGTAGGGTATTCGTCGCGACATGACGGTGTGAAGATCTTGTAAACACCTGACGCAGAGCTGCATTGAGCGGCGCCAACAAGGCCGGCCGTGGGTGCAGAGATGCGAGGAAACCTCGCGCTCGCGGGCCGATTGGTTGTAACGTGCGTAAGTGCCCTCGATGATGACCACGCTCGACGGGTTCGCGGTCCCGGTGGCCGTAGCCGGTCCGGAGAAGGGCGTCGTGGTCCTCATGCTGGGCGACGAGCAGCGCGCGCCCGCCGCTTATGACGCGGTGTGCCAGCGCCTGCATATCGCATCGCTTCGGACCGTCGTTATCGGCCTTGACCGGCGGCTGACTCCCAAGTCGGCGGTCGGCATCCTCGACACGCTGGGGATCGGGTGGGCCGTGGTGACCGGCGACCGCGCCGGTGGCGAGCTCGCCTGGGAACTTGCGGCAACCAGGTTGGGCCGGTTTGTTGGTCTGGTGGTGATCGACCGCGGACATCCGCGGGTAGCCAATTCCGACGGGGTGGTTCTCGACGGACACTGCCCGCCGGTGGAGATCGGCACCACCGTCTTGGTCACCTCCGCGGCTGCACGGACGGTGGCCCGTGACAGCCAGCGGTTCGTTCACGCCGACTACCGCGTGGTGGGCCTTGGACGGCGCAATGTGCAGGAGTCGACCGCGCATTTGGCCGCCGAGATCGTGTTGCGCGCCAGCACCTGGTAGCGCCTGGTTGACTAGCGGTCATGGCTCGCAAGGAAGGTGCTGCGACCGTTCCGGATTCTCCCATGTTGTCATTGGCCGCGCTGGAACAACTGGTGGGGATCGGCGGGGTGGACACCGTCGTCGTGGCGTTCACCGACATGCAGGGCAGGCTCGTCGGCAAGCGGGTGGCGGCACGGCTGTTTGTCGAGGAAGCGGCCGCGCACGGCGTCGAGTGCTGCAGTTATCTGCTCGCCGTTGACGTCGACATGAATACCGTGGCCGGTTATGCGATGTCGAGCTGGGACACCGGGTACGGCGACATGGTGATGATGCCGGATCTGTCCACCCTTCGGCTCATCCCGTGGCAGCCCAACACGGCCCTGGTGATAGCCGACCTGGGTTGGGCTGACGGCAGCGCGGTTGCCGTCTCACCCCGAGCCATACTGCGCCGCCAGCTCGTCCGGCTGGGCGAGCGCGGACTGGTCGCCGATATCGCTACCGAGCTGGAATTCATCGTGTTCGACGAGCCGTATCGCCAGGCGTGGGCCAGCGGGTACCGCGGGCTGACCCCGGCCAGCGACTACAACATCGACTACGCGATGTTGGCGTCGTCGCGGATGGAGCCGCTGCTGCGCGACATCCGGGAGGGTATGCAGGGTGCCGGTCTGCGGTTCGAGGCCGTCAAAGGCGAATGCAACAAGGGTCAGCAGGAGATCGGCTTCCGTTACGACGAGGCGCTGGTCACCTGCGACAACCACGCCATCTACAAGAACGGCGCCAAGGAGATCGCCGACCAGCACGGCAAGAGCCTGACGTTCATGGCCAAATACGATGAGCGCGAGGGCAACAGCTGCCACATCCACCTCTCGCTGCGCGCGAGGGACGGCACAGCGGTGTTTCCCGACGGCAGCCGCCCGCACGGCATGTCGTCGACGTTTTGCAGTTTCGTCGCGGGCCTGTTGGCCACGTTGCGCGAGTTGACGCTGTTCTATGCGCCGAACATCAACTCCTACAAGCGATTCGCCGACGGTAGCTTCGCGCCCACGGCAGTGGCCTGGGGACTGGACAACCGCACCTGCGCACTGCGGGTCGTCGGCCGCGGGCGCAACATCCGGGTCGAATGCCGGGTTCCCGGCGGCGATGTCAACCCCTACCTTGCGGTGGCGGCGCTGGTCGCCGGAGGGCTGTACGGTATCGAACGGGGCCTAGAGCTACCCGAGCCTTGCGCGGGTAACGCCTATGAGGCAACCGGCGTCGAACGGCTGCCCGCTACGCTGGCCGAGGCGGCCACGGTGTTCGGCGAGTCGGTGCTCGCGCGAGAGGCGTTCGGCGACGATGTTGTCGCGCATTACCTGAACAACGCCCGCGTGGAGTTGGCGGCGTTCAACGCGGCGGTCACCGATTGGGAGAGGATGCGTGGTTTTGAACGCCTCTAGACCGGGACCGGTCGTGGGTTTGACGACGTATTTGGATCGGGTGCAGACCGGCGTCTGGGACGTCTCGGCGGGTTTTTTGCCCGCCACTTACTTCCAGGGCGTGATCGCTGCCGGTGGTATCGCGGTGCTGCTGCCGCCGCAGCCGGCGGACGCTGACGTTGCCAGCCGGGTGCTCGACAGCCTGGACGGTCTGGTGATCACCGGGGGTTATGACCTCGACCCCGCCACCTACGGCCAGCAGCCGCATCCGGCCACCGACCAGCCTCGCACTGCCCGCGACGCTTGGGAATTCGCTCTGTTGCGGGGTGCGCTGGACCGGGGGTTGCCGGTGTTGGGCATCTGCCGCGGCGCACAAGTGCTCAATGTCGCCTTCGGTGGGACGCTGCATCAGCATCTGCCCGACGTCATCGGTCACTCCGGACATCGGGCAGGCAATGCGGTGTTCACCTCGTTGCCGGTGCGCACGGTGGTCGGGACGCGGCTGGCCGCATTGCTGGGGGAATCGGTTGAGGCGCGGTGCTACCACCATCAGGCGGTCGCGGAAGTCGGCGAGGCCCTGGTGGTCAGCGCGTGGGACGCCGACGGGGTGATCGAGGCGCTGGAGGTGCCGGGGGAGAAGTTTGTGCTCGCGGTGCAGTGGCACCCGGAGGAGTCCCTGGACGACCTGCGGCTCTTCTCGGCGATCGTCGACGCCGCGCGGTCGTATGCAGGGCCCATGAGCTGAGATGGGCACGGTGCAACTGATCAACCCCGCCACCGAGGAAGTGCTGGCCTGCATCGACCATACTGATGCCGCCGCGGTCGACGACGCGGTCCAGCGGGCGGAGGCGGCCCAGCGGCGCTGGGTGCGGTTGTCCCCGGCGCAGCGCGCAGCCGGCCTGCGGGCATTCGCCGCCGCCGTCGACGCCCACATCGACGAGCTGGCCGCGTTAGAGGTAGCCAATTCGGGACATCCCATCGTGTCGGCCGAATGGGAAGTCGGCCACGTCCGCGACGTGTTGATGTTCTATGCCGCTAGCCCGGAACGCTTGTCCGGCAAGCAGATTCCCGTCGCCGGGGGACTCGACATCACCTTCAACGAACCGCTGGGCGTGGTCGGCGTGATCACGCCGTGGAACTTCCCGATGGTAATCGCGTCCTGGGGTATCGCGCCGGCCCTGGCCGCGGGCAACGCCGTGCTGGTCAAGCCCGCCGAACCGACGCCGCTGACCACGATCCGGCTCGGCGAGCTGGCGGTCGAAGCCGGACTCGACGAAGACCTGCTGCAGGTACTGCCGGGCAAGGGCACGGTGGTCGGGGAGCGGTTCGTCACCCATGCGGGAGTTCGCAAGATCGTGTTCACCGGGTCCACCGAAGTCGGCAAGAAGGTGATGGCCAGCGCGGCCGCTCAGGTCAAGCGGGTGACGCTGGAACTGGGCGGCAAGAGCGCCAACATCGTCTTCTCCGACTGCGACCTGGAGCGCGCCGCGGCCACCGCGCCGGCCGGGGTGTTTGACAACGCCGGGCAGGACTGCTGCGCGCGGAGCCGGATCCTGGTGCAGCGCAGCGTTTATGACCGGTTCATGGAGCTGCTCGAGCCGGCGGTGCGCGGCGTCGTCGTCGGGGACCCCCGATCCCGCGACACCGAGATGGGTCCGCTGGTGTCGGCCGCGCACCGCGACAAGGTTGCTTCCTACGTGCCCGACGACGCCCCCGTCGCGTTTCGCGGCGCAGCGCCGTCAGGGCGTGGATTCTGGTTTCCGCCAACGGTTCTGACTCCGGAGCGCACCGATCGCGCCGTCACCGAGGAGATCTTCGGCCCGGTCGTCACCGTGCTGATGTTCGACGACGAGCACGACGCCATCACGCTGGCCAACGACACCGCCTACGGACTGTCGGGATCGATCTGGACCAACGACTTGTCCCGCGCGCTGCGCGTGTCGCGGGCTGTCGAGTCCGGCAATCTGTCGGTGAATTCGCACTCGTCGGTGCGCTACAACACACCGTTCGGTGGATTCAAGCAGTCGGGGTTGGGCCGGGAGCTCGGCCCGGACGCGCCGCTGCATTTCACGGAGACCAAGAACGTCTTCATCGCGATCGGGGAGGACTAGGTAGTGCCGATCGATCTCACCCGACGGCTGGCGGGCCGGGTGGCAGTCATCACCGGCGGTGGCGGCGGCATCGGTCTGGCCGCAGGACGGCGGATGCATGCCGAAGGCGCGAGGATCGTGGTCGGCGACATCGACAGCGACGCCGGTGCCGCGGCGGCCGATGAGCTGTCCGGTTTGTTTGTGCCGACCGATGTTTCCGACGAGGACGCGGTCAACACGCTTTTCGGCACCGCGGCGCAGACTTACGGGTCGGTCGACATCGCGTTCAACAACGCCGGCATCTCACCGCCCGAGGACGACTTGATCGAAAATACCGAGCTGCCTGCGTGGCAACGAGTCCAAGATGTCAACCTCAAATCGGTGTACTTGTGCTGCCGGGCGGCGTTGCGGCACATGGTGCCCGCGCGGAAAGGGTCGATCATCAACACGGCGTCGTTTGTCGCGGTGCTGGGGTCGGCGACGTCGCAGATCTCCTATACCGCCTCCAAGGGCGGGGTGCTTGCCATGTCCCGGGAGCTGGGAGTGCAGTTCGCCCGGCAGGGCATCCGGGTCAACGCACTGTGCCCGGGACCGGTCAATACCCCGCTGCTGCAGGAGCTTTTCGCCAAGGACCCCGAGCGGGCCGCTCGCCGACTGGTGCACGTGCCGATGGCCCGCTTCGCCGAACCCGACGAAATCGCTTCTGCCGTGGCATTTTTGGCCAGCGACGACGCGTCGTTCATCACTGCCTCTACCTTCCTGGTGGACGGCGGTATCAGCTCAGCCTATGTCACCCCTCTCTAACCGCAGTACTGGCTTACGGGATGAGGGCCACCTTGGCGGCTCGCTGACTTCGGCTGTACAGATCGGCTCACAGACCTAGCAGTGCTGCGGCCTTCTCCCAATGGGCCCGCCCATCCTGACCCGACAGCATCAGCACGCCGAGTCGGTCGGGCGCTTTGACCATCACCCGGTAGGTTCCGGCGTTGTAAACACCGGTTTTAGGGTCTTTCGTGATCCAGATCGGCGCACTGAAATATGCTGACGCGTCGCTGCCTGGATTAGTCACCGTCACCGGGAACCGATCTACACCCGCACCGCAGACAAGCTCGCTGCCGGTGATGATGTTCTCCTTGACCGGGGCCGCGGCAGCCGTGACGTTGACCGGTGCAATCGGGTGCTGCTGGGCGTGCAGCCATGTCGCCGCAATCTCCTCAGCATCGACGCCCATGGCCGCCGCGTAGACCTGGGGCGACGCGCCCAGGATCGCCACCGCGACCGAGGCGTCGAAGCGCCGGCCGCGCGAATCGGTGAGGTTGTCAAACAGCCCGCGTGCGCCGGCTCCTCGCAATCGGTGGCGTCTGCGCGACGATGACGGGTCAGCCACCGTGGCAAGAGTTGAAAACGACTAGCGGAATCGCCATTTCGGCTGCAGTGGCAGCACCGTGAAACCCTATGAGACGGGCGGTTTCCGGGGGCTCGTGGCCGGTTGCCAGCACGGCCGCATCGCCACTGCACACGATGACGACATCGCCGATCCGCGCCAGGTGTCGCGGGTCGACCGGCCCGAACATTCCCGTGGCCACAGCCTGCTCGCGGCTATAGACCTCGGCCCAGCCGTCGGCCACCTCGCTCCAGGTGGCCTGCACATCCGGCGCGGCGCCCGGCTCGGTATGCAGGTAGCGCACCCGCGGCTCACCGGCGACCACCCGTACTCCCGCGCTCAGCCGTGGGTCGGTGTCGATGTCGACGCGAGCGTCCGGCGCGACGTTGAGGCCGCCGTGGTCGGCGGTCACCAGCAACGCCGCGCTCGGCGGCAGGGTCTCGACCAGCCGGGTGAGCAGCGCATCGACGTGGGCCGCCGCGGTGTGCCACTGGGGCGAACCGATACCGAACACATGGGCCGCGGTGTCCAGATTGGCGGTATAGCCGTAGACCAGGCCCGGCGCCGCGTGCAGCTCGTCGGCCACGACCTGGGCATAGTCGTCGGTCGTGTGTGTCGGGAGAAAGTGGGCGCCGCGATACGCCGCGTCGGTCAGTCCACTGCCCATAAACGGCGCCGGCAGCACCGCGCGGGCACTGATGCCGGCTTGTTCTAGCCGCTCGAACCAGGTTGGCAGCGGTTGCCATTCAGCGTGCGGCGGGTCATCGCGCCACCGGATGTGGTTGAGCACCCGATCGGTGCCCGGGACGTTGAGCGTGAAGCCCAGGATGCCGTGCTCGCCGGGCTGCGCGCCGGTACCCAGGGAGACCACGTTGGTCGGCGTGGTCGACGGAAAGGTGCAGGTGAGTTCGCTGAGCCGTCCGGTGCCACCGGCCAGCACGGAGGCGAGCAGCGGCGCACTGCCGGCCAACTCCGGTAGCAGGTGCCAGCCCATCGCGTCAACGAGCACGACCGCGACGCGATCGACGTGATCGACGTCAACCCAGTCCGCCAACGCCAGCGTGTCGACCGCACCCGGAACCCCGAGCAGCGCGGCGGCGGCGGGCAGCACGTCGCAGATCGAACCCGGCACGACGGTCTCGCACGCGATATTAGACATGTGCCAGCCGTCGGCTGGTCACCCGGAGCTGGCGGTCTGTGCTGTCGGCGAGCGCGCGGACCTGCTCTGGCCGCAGCCGACCGCACAGCCGGCCCCAGTGCACCGCGACCTCGTCGCCGACGGCCACATCGGGCACCGCGCTATAACCGTCGGTCCAGATGTCGAGCAGGCGCGCCGAGGGTTCGGACAGCGCCAGCGTCTGACCATTCCAGACCAGCTTGCGACACGACACCTCGACGTCATCGCCGGCACGGGAAACAACTGTCCCCCAAGTGATCCGGCAATTGTCCAGCACGCTTAGCGGGTGCTCATCCATGCCTCGGCCCAGAAATCGGCTCCACGGATACACGCCGAATACGTGAAAACAGTGATTGCCGGCGGCCTCGCAGGCCAGGTCCGCTGTGAGATGCGACCAATAACGGCCCGCTTGCGGGCCGATGATTTCCAGCAACGCATCGAAGAAGTCTTGCGGGTCCAAATCGGCGCCGACGCCGCCACCGAGCCAATACGACTCCACAAGCCGATAATCCAGCGGGTCGGCGATGCCGGTCAGCGTGGACAGCACCCGCAAATACGGCCAGGCCCCGGAAAACTTCGTCGCCGCGGTGCGCACCTCGTCGACCGAACCGTCTCGTAAGGTGGCGCCCAGTGGGGGACCGCAATAGCCCAGCGCGTTGGGCGCGTAGGCGTAGCGGGCGAACATCTCGGCGCCGCGGGTGCCCGGGTTGGCCAACGTTTAACCCCGCCCCGACTGCCCCACGAGCTTGGCGGCATCGCGGTGCATACGGCCGAAGTTGTAGTAGGCCGCACATGCCCCTTCGGGCGACACCATGCACGTCCCAATCGGGGTTTCCGGCGTGCAGGCGGTGCCGAAAACCTTGCATTCCCATGGCTTGAGCACACCCTTGAGCACCTCACCGCATTGGCATGCCTTCGGGTCGGCGACCCGCACGCCGGGCATCGCGAACCGCAGCTCGGCGTCGAACTCCGCGAAATCGTCGTGCAGCCGCAGCGCACTATGCGAGATGAACCCCAGCCCACGCCATTCGAAGTGCGGGCGCAGCGCGAACACCTTGCCCATCAGCGCCAGCGCCGCCGGATTGCCGCGCTCGGGCACCACTCGCTTGTACTGGTTTTCCACTTCACAGCGGCCTTCGCGGATCTGACGCAGCAGCATCGCGACCGCTGCCAGAATGTCCAGCGGCTCGAACCCCGCGACCACCAACGGCTTTCGATATACCTCCGGCACGAACCGGTATGGCCGGTTGCCCACCACGGTCGACACGTGACCGGGGCCGATGAAACCCGACAGCCGCAGGTCCGGCGATTCCAGGATGGCCTTGATCGGCGGCACGATCGTGACGTGGTTGCAGAACACGCTGAAGTTGCCCACCCCCAGGTCGCGTGCCCGCACCAGCGTCACCGCGGTCGACGGCGCGGTGGTCTCAAAACCGATGGCGAAGAACACCACTCGTTTGTTGGGGTTGTCGATCGCGACCTTCAGCGCGTCCAGCGGCGAGTAGACGAACCGCACGTCGGCGCCTCGCGCCTTGGCGTCCAGCAAGCTGCCGTCCGACCCGGGCACCCGCATCATGTCGCCGAAGCAGGTGAAGATCATGTCGGGTTGGCCGGCCAGCCACATCGCGTCGTCGATGCGGCCCATCGGGATCACACAGACCGGACACCCCGGGCCGTGCACCAGTTCCACATTGTCGGGCAACAGGTGTTCGATGCCGTGCCGGTAAATGGTGTGCGTGTGCCCACCGCACACCTCCATGAACTTGAAGTGGTCACGCTCCCCGGCCAAGTGCTCGATCGCGACCAGCAGCTTGCGGGCCGCGGCCGGATCGCGGAACTCGTCAACGAATTTCATAGCCGCCTGCCTTCAGACGATCGCCGACGAGTCGAAGGCTTGTATTTCGGTCGCGTAGGCATCGCCGAGTTTCTTGATGGCGGCCAGGGTGAGCAACGCCTCGGTCTCGTCGATCTTGGCCATCGCGAATCCGACGTGGACCAGTACCCAGTCGTCGGGCTCGGCCATGTCGTCTTCGAGCAGCCGCACGCTGATCGTGCGCTGCACGCCGCTGACGTCGACCTTCGCCAAATAGTTCGCGGGATCGGTGATTTCGACGATCCGACCCGGAATCCCAAGACACATCCGCGGTTACTTCCCTTCTTCAGCAGATTCGCGGCAGCGGATCCCCTACGAGCATATCGACAATCCGGGTGCCGCCGAACGCGGTGCGCAGCACCACGCTTTCCGCCGGTTCGACGATGATTTCCCCGACCTCGGCCGCGTCGGCGCCCAGGGGATGCGACCGCAACGCGGCCAGCCCGTCCTGCGCCTCCTGCGGCGCGACGACGGCGACGAACTTGCCCTCGTTGGCGACGTAGAGGGGATCGATGCCGAGCAACTCGCAAGCGCCATTGACCATGGGCGCCACGGGTAGTCGCTCCTCTTCGAGCAGCACCCCAAGACCGCAGGCCTGGGCGAGTTCGTTGCACACGGTGCCCACTCCGCCCCGGGTCGCATCACGCAGCCACCGGGTGGACGGGGCAGCCGCCATCAGCAGTTCCACCAGCGGGCTGAGCGACGCGGTGTCGGAAACAATATCGGCCTCGATGGCCAGATCGCCGCGGGCGAGCATGACCGCCATGCCGTGATCGCCCATCGATCCCGACAACAGCACCTTGTCGCCGGTCTGTACTGATTGCGCCGAGAGCGCGCGTCCCGCGGGAATGACACCGGCTCCGGTGGTGGTGACAAACAGGCCGTCGGCGGCGCCTTTGGGCACCACCTTGGTGTCGCCGGTGACGATCTGCACACCAGCGTTGGCGGCCGCGGCCGCCATGTCGGCGACGATCTCTTTCAATTCGGCGATCGGGAAGCCTTCTTCGAGCACAAACGCCGCCGAAATCCAGGACGGCACGGCGCCGGTCATCGCGAGGTCGTTGCAGGTGCCGTGGACGGCAAGTTCGCCGATGGAGCCACCGGGAAAACGCCTGGGCTGCACCACAAATGAATCCGTGGACATCGCCAGGCGCTCGCCGCTGGGCAACGTGAGGGTCGCACCGTCGCCCAGCGACTCCAGTGTCGGGTTGCGAAACGCCTCCAGGAACACCGCATCCACCAGTGCGGCCGAGGCCTTCCCGCCGGCTCCGTGGGCCAGGGTCACATGGTCATCGAGCAACCGGGGGCGGCGCCTTCGGAACGACTCGATCCGCTCGATTACCTCACCCTCGGCGAACCGCGGCCCCGACGAGAGGTATTCGCCTGCTGACTTGCTCATGCCACCCCTAAGCCTTGATCGCCGCAACGTTCGTGGGTTGTCAGCCACAGCTGATAGCCCAGCAACGCTTGCGATTCCTGGATCCGGTGCACACTTTGCGAACGAACGACGAAGCAGGCGTCCACATTTGGGTTGTTCGCAAATGCGCCGCCGTCGTAGCCGGCGAAACCGATGGTGTACAGGCCGCGGTTGTGCGCCTCGGCCAACGCGGTGAGCAGATTGGGCGAATTGCCGCTGGTCGACATGGCGATCGCGATGTCGCCGGCCTTCGCGCGGGCGATCAATTGGCGAGCGAACACCAGCTCGAACCCGACGTCGTTGCCCAGTGCGGTCACGATCGCCGGGTCGGCGGTCAACGACCAGGCAGGCAAGGGCTTGCCCATCGGCGGCCGGGCGAACAGCCTGGCCAAGGTGGTGGAATCGGTGCAACTGCCGCCGTTTCCGAAAGTGAACATCCGTCCGCCGGCCGCGAAGCGGCGCGCCACTTCGGTGGCTGCCGCCTCTAGCAGGTCGGCGTTGGCTTTCAGCGTGGAGCGCCGCAGCGCGAGGCTTTCGCCCGCTTTTGCCTGCGCCGACGCGGCCAGGTCGGCGAGCAGCGACTTGGGATCGTGTTCCTCGGCGTCGATGAACGGATACAGGAAGTTGGTCGGCTCCTCGCTCATGAAGGACCTTCCTGTGCGTCCACCCTTGTGATCGCCGTGCCGGCGTGCACCAGCACCAGCTCGCCGGCGGCGACCGGGTCAACCAGCGTGGTCACCACGTTCTCGACACCTCGCGCGGTGCGCACCGCGGCCTGCCCGTTTTCGGATGCGCTCACGACCTCGCCCAGGCGACCCTCGTCACTGCAAGTGATACAGGCTGCTCCGTCTTCGTCGCAGCACGACGAGCCGGGTTTCAGCAATCCGGAGTGCTCGAAACACACATGAGTCAGCTCCCACAACAGGTGATAGAACAGCACGAAGCCGCCCGTCGCAGGCACTCGCGGATCGGGGTCGTCGAGCCATAGCACGTGGTCGGCCATACCGGCCGTGGGCCGGTCGCCGCTGCCGATCCAAATCGTGGTGGCGCCCCAGGCCGGGCTACGACGCATTACCGAGCGCACTTGCACGTCGTCCGCACCGGAGACCGCGACCACGATGTCGCCTGGCCGCACCGACACCCGCACCTGATCCACCAGGTCGGGTCCGGTCAGCGCCACCGCTGGCAATGCCCGTTTCCCCATGATCACCGGATGCACGAACTCGACCGCGATATGTAGCGCATGCGGTTCCCACGACGGCGCGATGGACCACATGGTGGCACCCGCGGCGAAACGCTTGGCCAGTGTGAAAGCGGCGGCGGCTAAGTCCTCGGCTAATTCGGCGCCCAGCCCGCGATCGACGGCGGTGGTGGTCATATGTTATCCCTCCTCGCACGCCGTCAGCATCGAGATCGTGGCCTGACCCAGTGCTAGCCCGCCGTCGTTGGGCGGGACGGTGTGATGAGTCAGCACCTCGAATCCAGCCAGCTGCAACCGCTTACGGCAAGCACGTAGCAACAGCACGTTCTGGAACACCCCGCCGGTGAGGCCCACCAGCCGGACCGCGCCGGCCACCTGACCGACCACTTCGGCGACCGCGTCCGCGACCGCGTGGTGGAACGCCGCGGCCAGCAGCGCGGGTTGTGTCCCGGCGTACAGGGCCGACACCATCGTTTGCACCATGGTGGCGGGATGGATCACCCCGTCGCCCCGCACCACCAGCGGCAGCGACGGCCCGATCCCCTCGGGATTTTGAGCCGCCGACTCCGCGAGCGCCTCGAGCTCGATGGCAGCCTGGCCTTCGTAGTCGATCCGGTGCCGCACCCCGAGCAGGGAGGCGACCGCGTCGAACAGTCGGCCCATGCTCGAACACGGGACACATCCCGCCCCGCTCTCTAATTGCGAACGGGTGAGCCGCAATTCGTATGGAGTTGCGGCGGCGACCGGCGCCAGATCGGGGGTCCAGTCGATGTCGGCTATCCACAGCTGGGACAGCGCCATCCGCCACGGATTGCGAACCGCGGCATCACCGCCCGGCAGCGGTACCGGCAACAGGTGGCCGGCCCGGACGAAACGGTGGCTGTCGGTTCCGAGCGTGAGAATCTCGCCGCCCCAGATCGTCTGGTCGCAGCCGTAACCGGTGCCGTCGAAGGAGACTCCGATGATGGGTTCGCCGATGCGTCCGTGCTCGGCCAGCAGCGAGACCACGTGCGCGTGGTGGTGCTGGACCAGATCCAGCGGTCGATCGCCCGCGTGGCGCTCCGCCCAGCTACGCGTGTGGTACCCGGGATGCAGATCGGCGGCCAATCGCACCGGCCTGCCCCGTATTTCGCTGAGTTGGCCCACCGCGCGCTCGAACGCGCGCAGTGTCTCCCAGGTGGCCATGTCGCCGATGTGCCCGGACATGTAGGCGCGTGAGCCGTCGGTGAGACAGAAGGTGTTCTTCAGTTCCCCACCTACGGCGAGCACGGCCGGGCCCTCCCACCCGAGATCGACCGGTAGCGGCGCATAGCCGCGGGACCGGCGGATCGGCAGTTCCCGGCCGTCGATGACGCGCACCACCGAGTCGTCACACGGCACGTGGATTGGCCGGTCGTGGTCGAGGACCGCATCGCACAAGGCGGCGGAAGGCCGCAAAAGCCTGAGCTTGACATCGTCGTCGGTGAAGCAGATGGGCTCGTCGGAACGGTTGGCGCTGGTCAGCACCAGCGCGTCGGGCACCTGTTCGGCGGCACCGGGCACGGGTGCCAGCAGCAGGTGATGGATGGGGGAGTACGGTAGCATCAGCCCGAGCAGCGGGCTGCCGGGCGCGACGGCGTCGGCGACCGGCGCGCCGTGGCGCCGCCGCAGCAACACGATCGGGCGTGCCGGGCTCGACAGCACCGCGGCCTCGGTGTCGTCGACGTACGCAAAGCGGCGCGCGACGTCGATGTCGCGGACCAGCACGGCGAAGGGCTTGGCGCCCCGTGCCTTTCGTGCCCGCAGCGCACCCACCACCGCATTGTCGTCGACCGCGCAGGCCAGGTGGTAACCGCCGATTCCCTTGATGGCGACCACCGCACCCGCTGCCAGCGCGCGTTGGGTGGCCGCCAGCGCGGCATCTGATCCGGTTACCCGCCCGGCTGGTGATGAGAACCACAGCGACGGCCCGCAACCGGGGCAGGCGATCGGCTGCGCGTGGAACCGGCGATCCGCCGGATCGTGGTACTCACCGACGCATCGCTCACACATGGTGAATGCCGACATGGTGGTGGCCGGACGGTCGTACGGCAATTCGCGGATGATGGTGAACCGCGGCCCGCAGTTGGTGCAGGTCACGAACGGGTGCCGGTAACGCCGGTTGTGCGGGTCGAACAGCTCGCCGATACAGTCGTCGCACACCGCGATGTCGGCGGGAATCGGTGTTTTAGGCGTCTTAGCACCGGTGATCGTCTGGCTCGCCACGATCTGGAATTCACGTCCGCACGCGTTGTCGGCCGGCACATCGACAATGCCGATGTAACTGATCCGCGCCAGCGGCGGGGCCTCCGCACGTAGCCGACGGCCGAATTCGTCCACGCGTGCGCGTTCGCCCTGCACCTCGAGGAAGACCGCGCCCGAATCGTTGCCGACGAATCCGGTCAGGCCCAGCTCGCTGGCGATGCGGTGGACGAACGGACGAAAGCCAACCCCCTGAACCACACCGGTCACGGTGAAGTGCTGCCGGACCTCGTCGTGCCGCAGCATCAGGGGGGACTCGGTCATCTCAACCGCCCTCCGGGCTGACCGACGGATCGGTGCGGCCCCGGCCCATCAGCTCGAGACCGGCCATCACCTGCTCGGCCCCGGCGCGGTCTGTCTTCTCGACGGCGAAGCCCATGTGGATGATTATCCAGTCCCCGGGTGCGAACGTCTCTTCCGGCAGCATGCCGACGTTGACCTTGCGCTGCTCGCCGGCGACGTCGACCAGTGCGAGCTGTCCCTCGTAGCTGTCCAGCATCCGGATGACTTGACCGGGTATACCCAGGCACATGGCTCAGCACTCCTCTCGCAACGGTGCTGGCAGGGTTGCCGCGGTGGGAGTTTGCAGCGCCGCGACGATCTCCTCGACAGCCCGCACGGCCCGGGGGACGGCCTTGGCGACGGGTTCGGTGAGGCCGATGCCTTCCTCGACGCTTCCCGCCTCGCACCCGACGACGACCGTGTAGGGCGGACTGCCCCCGAGCGCCCGGAGGCTGGCGAACACCGCGGCGGGATCCATGCTGTGACCGTCCAGACTTGCTGCGCTGGCACCGGATTCATGGTCTGCTGCAGGGTGTTCTTCGTAGTCGGCCTGGAAGACGTGCAACGTGCCCGGGCTGCCGCGGCTGGGCACCGCGTCGACCAGGACCAGCGTGTCCCAATCCGCGAGCAGGTCGTAGGCCAGGTGCATGCCTGCGATGCCGTAGTCGATGACGCAAACACTTGGATCCTCCCGTGGGATCCCGGCGTTGCGGACTACTTCCGAGCCGAACCCGTCGTCGCCCAGAAAGATGTTGCCGATTCCGGCTACCAGGATGCGCGCTGTCATCTCCGCTGCCCGAGTTGGCTACATCCGCCGCAGTTTCAGGTAGCGGCGAGCATCCGGCAGGTTTATCACTCCCAGCACAAGTGCGACCGCGAGCACCAAGGCGATGATGGCAAGGAATATCCAGCCTAAGACTTCCATGTCGAACTCCTCTCAAGGTTTATTGTGCTTTGTTCTGCTTCCAGTGGCTCGATTTCATCGGGGGAGAAGTACAGATAGCGGCCGTACCAGTTGTGCAAGTCTGCGGCCGGGTCGTCGTCGACGACAACTCCGACGTGCTTGTTGCCCTCGACGTCCTCATGCACCGAGGTGACGCGGGCGGTCTTGCCGGCGACGAACATGTCCTGCGCGTCGGCGTTGCGCCTTGGTCGCAATCGGACCCGGCTGTCGCGGGCGACCCGGATCCCGTTCACCAGTATCGCGTCGATTTCGGGACGAACGGCGTTGTCGGCCAGCGGATCCCACCAGTTGACTCCCTCGGGGATCTCCGGGACCAGTCCTGCGGGAATCTGGGGTCCGTGCGGATTCCGCAGTACACCGTGCAGGCGCGCCATGGCCTCGGGCGACATGGCGTCACACTGGTCGATGATCTGCGCGGCCCGCGGATCGGTGGCCCGGGCTTGCGCCTTCTCGTCGTCGGTCATTGTCATCACGCGCAGGGTGAGGATCTCCTCGATTTCCGTGCCGTCGTACAGGGCGGTGTTGCTCTGTTCGGCAACCTCGGGGTGGTCGTAGAGAATGATTGGTGAGATCAGCAGCATGTCTTGGGTGCCGGGCGGGCCGGCCAGCACGGGAAAGCAGCGGTGCCGGCTGCAGCGGGACACCGCATCGGTTGCCGCGGGCGGCGGCTCAAGCAGCGAAATGAATTGACCGCCAACGACTTCAGCGATGATGTGGGTTCCGATCATGGAGCGTGCGATGACTGAGTCTTTCCTATCGGCCTTGGCGTCCACACCTTCGCCGATGTTGCTGACCCGTACCGAGACTCGGCGCAGGTCGCCGTCCGGCTCGCTGGTGACGGTCAGTACGCCACGCACCTCCTGACGTTCGCGGACCAGGCGACCGCCGTCGAGGGGTTCGATGTCGGTCGCCGCGTCTGCTGTCACCGGCAGCGTAACCGGCTGATCGTCGAATGCAAGGGGGCCGAACGACATCTGACATTCGACGGCCTCGTCCCAGGTCAGCCACGACCCGGTCGGGGTGGTCAGTTCGTCGACGGGTTCGAATCCGCCGTTGGCAAGCTCGCGCTGCGCCCGGCGGTGCTGCAATTGCAGGAACCGCACCACCAGGGTTATCGCCTGGGCCCCGTCGACCAGAAACTCCGACGCGAGGGTGTCGTCTTCACCCAGGCCTGCGTCCGCGGCACCGGGTGGACCCAAAACACCGAACTGCCAACGTGATTGATTCTTGCTTGACGTCCCCCGGTACGGGTAGAGCAGATAGCCCTCGTACAGCACCGCGTCAGCGACGGCGCGGACCCGGTCCCAGCTCGAGGTCATCGGGCCGTCTCCCGCTCGGCATCCAGCAACGAGGTGACCGCGTTGTCGAGGTCGAGCAGCCCTTGTGCCGATTTATAGCCGGCCAGCGCGGTGATGGTTTCGTGGCTCAGCCGTACCCAGCCGGTGTTCGGATAGTGCTGCGCGATCAGATCCCGCCAGACCGCGACCGGCATGTCGTAGCGATACTCGCGGTCCCACGGCACCTGCTGGACCGAGAACCCGCGTTCAGACTTAAAAATGGTTCCGCTGAACAGGAATTGGAGAGGTAGCGCGCCGTCGCGAAGCGCGTGCAGGTACTTGGCGGCAGCGACCTCGAAGTCGTAGGTGCAGTCCAGCGGAAGCGCCACCGTCGTGTTACCGGCGAATCCCGGCACCATTGCGGTGCAATGCTGCCACAGGAAAGTGCGTTGGGTGTTCGCCCAGCGTTCGCGGGGCCCGAACAAGTCGATCAGCCCGGCTGCCTCGGCGTCGGAGTAGGAACGCCGCAGCGGCTCGATGCGGACCTGGCAGCGCAGCGCGATGGCGTGCACCGGGTCGTCTCCGCTGGCGGTGACGCCGACGCGGGCGGTCAGCACCGGGCTGACGGCGTACGGTTCGGGCGCCACGTCGAGCACCGCAAAGTTGACGTCGATTGGCTGGTCGGTCATGGCGGCGTCCCGGGGGGCGTTTCTAAGGCGCGGGCGGCGATCTGAGCGAAGAAGCTGTCGATGAAGTCCCGGGCCCGCTGGCCGCCGTCGAACCCTCGCCACAGCAAGCGCAAGCGTCCGACGAATTCATAGCAGGCGTCGATCGGGACCAGATAGCTTTGCGGCTGGGCGAATTCGCCATCGTCGGAACTGTCGGTCTCAGGGACCCGGACCAGCAGCGCCTCCACGTCGTCGGCCGGCAGGCGCACCCGCGAGTCGGCGTCGCTGATGGCGTTCCAAGCCTCCAGATCCAGCTTGGATTCGCAAGCCCCGGCCGGGCCCGGGTAGAAGGCGACGGTGCGTCCGAGAGCCGAGTTGGTGAAGAAGAAGGCCACGCCGACCGGGATCTGCAGTGCCTCCCAAGCCTGGCGATCCAGCGCGAAATCCGGAAAAGCCAGATAGCGGTCCGGCACCGCCCGGTAGCGCAGCTCGGCGTTGCTATCGGTGAACAGCAGGTAACAGGCTCGGCAGACGCACATCAGCTGCCGGCCGGCCACATTCACCACGTGCTGGTGCTCGTCGCCGATCCACTCGTTGCACATTTCGCACCGCTCGCCGTCCGGCTCGGGTGCCCGCCGGTTGCTTCTGATGCGGTTAAGCACCTCAAAAGGACTCGAAGCACTCGTCATGCCAAAGCCCCCATCGGTTGGCCCCGCAGTGCCACGGACAGCACGCCGTCGCGGGTCAGCAGCGGGAGCGGATCGAGGTGAGCCCCGGCTGGAACATTTAGGCCGGCCCCGGCGTGCACGACGTCGAAATGCGATTGACAGCGCGGACATCGTAGCAAGGTGTCCAGCATCGCCGAACCCGCCAGCGTGTCGTCACAAACCGGGCAACGGTCGCGATAGGCGAACATCTGCTCGTCGACCCGGCACGCTAGGACGGCGGTTCCCTCGATCACGAAACCCGCGACCTCGCCAGGCTTCAACTCAGCGATCTCGGGCACTGGGTGCCAGGTGGTCGGGGCCCGGCCATTCGCCCGGTTCGAATGCACATGGTCCAGCAGCGATTCAGCGGGAATGGCGTTTGTTGTGGCTTCGGCTGTCACTAACTGGATCGAGGAGATCTCCGGTGCGGCCGCCAGGACCGCGTCCTCCACCGCCAGCTCCAGCGTCACCGCCGACGAAGGACAGCTTTTGCAGCTGCCTTTGAACGCCAGCCGCACCGTGATTTCTCCGGTGTCGCTCTCGGTCACGTCCAACAGATCGACGTCACCACCGTGCGAGCCCAGGTAAGGCCGCACCCGGTCCAGCGCGTCGGATACTCGGCGGTGCACGTCATGCGGGTGCAGGCCGTGGACCAGGAGCAGGCTGGCCACCAGGTCGTCGGTGGCCAGCCGCTCGGCAAAGTCGGGATCTCCGGCTAGCTGCATGATCCGTTCCAGCCCGGCTCCGTAAAGCCCAACTACCTCGCGGACCAGCTGCCGGGCGCGTTCATACGCGGCCGCGCCACTCGCCGCGCAGGAATCCAGAAGTGTCTGGATCCGATCGCCCGCTGTCCGCCACTGCACTTCGCTTCCGCAGGTTCCTGCGGGTTCGTCCGGGCGATCCGCCATGCGTCACTCCCCGACGGGCGACTGCGTTGGTGTGTGCAGTCTGTCCAGGGTCTTGCCCTTCCCCAGGTACATGTGCACACCGCAGGGCAGGCACGGATCGAAGCTGCGCACCGTGCGCATCACGTCGATGCCCTTGAAGTTCTCCCGCGTGTTCTCCTCGAAGATCGGCTGACCCTGCACCGCATCCTCATAGGGACCCGGTGTGCCGTAGCTGTCGCGCGGGCTGGCGTTCCACGGGGTAGGCGGGTACGGGTGATAGTTGGCGATCTTGCCGTCCCGGATGACCATGTGGTGGCTGAGCACACCGCGGACCGCCTCGGTGAAACCGCAGCCGATGGCCTCGTCGGGCACCTCGAACTTCTCCCAGGTCTTGGTACGCCCGGCGCGGATCTCAGCGAGGGCCTTCTCGGCGAAGTGCAGCGCGCACGCTGCCGCGTAGGCCTGGAAGTAGGTGCGGGCCCGGTCGCGTTCGATCGTGTTGCTGCCGTGCTTGGGGATCTTCCACTCCAGTTCCACCGGACCCTTGAGGGCGGTCTTGGGCAAGTTGATCTTGACGCTGTTACCGGTCGCCTTGACGTAGCCGATGTCGACCAGACCGGCCAGTGCCGTTGACCACAACCTGGCCAGCGGTCCGCCGCCGGTGTCCAGCGCCAGGTGGTCCTTGCCGTCGAACCAGCGCGGCGACATCACCCAGCTGTACTTGCCTCCCTCCACGTCTCGCTTTTGCGGATGCGGGTTGGTGTGCTGGTTCCACGGGTGGCGCCGGTCCACTTTGTTGCCCAGCGGATCGGTCTTGACGAACATCTCCTGGTCGGTCCAGTCGTCGTAATACGAACTCCCCAACAGGATCCGGATGCCCAGGTTGATGTCCACCAACGAGTGGGTGACCAGCTTGCCGTCGACGACAACGCCCGGGGTGACGAACATCGCGTTACCCCAGCGCTCCATATCCTTGTACTCGAAGTTGCACACCTCGGGGTCCTGGAAGGAGCCCCAGCAGCCGAGCAGGGTGCGGCGCAGGCCGACCGTCTCGTAGCCGGGCAGCGCCTCGTAGAAGAAGTCGAACAGGTCGTCGTGCATGGGCACGACCTTCTTCATGAACTCGACATAGCGCATCAGCCGCGACATGTAGTCGGTCATCAGTTGGATGGTCGCGGTGGTGCCGATCCCGCCGGGGTACAGCGTGGACGGGTGCACGTGCCTGCCCTCCATGAGGCAGAACATCTCTCGCGTCCACCGGCTGACCTGCAGCGATTCCCGATAGAACTCGCCACTGAACGGGTTGAGCGAGCGCATGATGTCGGCGATGGTCTTGTAGCCGTGCGCATCGGCGTGCGGCGCCGAGGTTTTCTCCGCCCGGGCGAGCACGCTCGGGTTGGTCTCGGCGACCATCTTCTCGCAGAAGTCAACGCCGACCAGGTTCTCCTGGAAGATGTTGTGGTCGAACATGTATTCCGCGGCCTCGCCGAGGTTGATCAGCCACTCGGCCAGGTGCGGCGGCTTGACGCCGTAGGCCATGTTTTGCGTGTAACACGAACAGGTGCAGTGGTTGTCGCCGCAGATCCCGCAGATTCGGCTGGTGATGAAGTGGGCGTCGCGT
>DATJBA010000116.1:0-4750 GCA_035515675.1 Mycobacterium sp. | reverse complement strand
CCCGTGGTCAGATTTCCCTGCTGGTATCCGGTTCCACACAGCCAGTGCGCCCTTCCACACGACGAACAGTGTGAACCGACTCGGCGCGAAACACCCATCGCAACGCGCTAAGCCCACCGTCGGGCCGGTAGACGAACTGCTGGACGAACGCGGCGAGCTTGACCGGAAGCTCACTGGAAGCTGACCGCGCTTAGCAAGGCCCCGAGCCTTTGCGAGCTGACTGCATTCAGGCCCTCACGGTGTGGTCAAGTCCGCAGGCGGATATGCTGTCACCGAGTCGGGCAACGTCAATGAGAAGGCGTGGCGCATGTTTCTACGCGTAACGCTCATCGCAGCAGCAGCCATCGGTACCACCGCGATTGGCTCGGCATCGCCAGCGGACGCCCAACCGCCGTTGCAGCCTGGGCCGCACTCCGCAATCGCTGACGTCGACTTGCCGGAGGGAACTGTCCAATGCACCAGTGTTAACTGCCTTGGTGGGACGACGACTTATCCGTACGAGGAGTGGTGGCGCTACAGCGCGTCATACGACGACGTTCTGGCATTTCTGCAGAAGCGGTTCGCCACTGGGCTGCAGTATGACACCCACGGGGCGACGTGGTGGGATGGCTTGCCGCCGTGCTACGACGCTAACCACCAAAGCCCGCCGTGGGGAGGGACTACTAGCGATAACGAAGGCACCGCTTGGATGTGGTCCGATGGTGCCAAGGAGCTCGACGTCTTGTTGGAGAAGTCAGGAGTCAAGACCGGTGGTGGCTCTATCGTGCCTTGGGGCACAATCCTTGTCGTCTCGAACGCCGTTGACCCTGAGGCACCGTTGAGGTGCTACCGCGCCTGAAAGGCACAATCACAGTGACTGAATATGCAAGCGAGGCAGTCTTTTTGACATGCCAAGCCCGCCGGGACCGCGCGGCGGCCTGGCGCACCCGCAAATTCCGCCGCACATTATGCTCGATGCGGCTAGCCTGAGCACCGTGAATCACGGGAGGTCGCGCAGTATCGCGCCATCAATGCTGGCCGTGTTGACATTGCTCACCGGGTGTCACAGCTCAACCGCACCTAGCGCTTCGTCGACGTCAACAAAATGAGGATTGGTAGTTTCGCCGTCGTCGTCGGTAGCGTCCTCGTACTCGTCGGCCTCCTCGTCGGAGCCGACCGATTCTCGGCCAGCGCGGACGGCATAAAGGCCCAATGCACCTCGGTATTCGACGCCGGCAAGGGAAGGTCAATCGTCAGCTACGACAACGGCTCCGGTACTGGACAAGGACTTTTCCCTCCACTGGCACCGCTAGTCAATGCGTGCGACTCCAAGCGGAACCAAATGCGTTTATTCACATGGCTATTGGTCGGCGCTGGCGTTGTGCTGACCGCTGGCGGTGTCCTGATTCGGAAGGCGGCGGCCAAGTAATGCCGCACCTCGTCGGGTCCGCGCTAGCCGCGATGCTGTCGGCCTTCTGGCCGGTAGGCGCTCCGGCACCGGCCACGGTTGACGATGGTGGCCGTTCGGTCGTTGCTCGATGAGATTGTCCGCGATGGTGCTCGCCAGATGCTGGCCGCCTCGTCGCCGACGTTGCCGCCGATTACACAACTAGATAAGGGCTTCTTATCCTCTGTTGTCGTGGTGGCATATCCAGCAGTAGGTCGTCGGTTCTGCGACCACTCCGGCGTGCGGCGGGGCCGCCTGAACCAGCAGCCCTAAGCCTCCTGCAGCGGCCGCCAGGATGCCTATCAAGGCTCGCTTCATGTATTCACAATACGAGTCGTAACTAACGAAACCATCACGGAACCCTGGGAATTGCCTCTAAACAAGGCCACTCCCAAGCTCACGTCGTGTGTGAACGTCACATGCTCGACGGACGCGGTGGAGCATCCCCGTGACACCAGATGAGCCGCCTGCGAGTCTCCTGTGCATGTCTCACGTTTGGCGCACGGCGGCCACACGGATGTCAGACCGAATTACCACGCTCGATGTCAGCCGTCATGGCGTTCGCGGGAGTGGAAGCCAACGAGATGCCGCTCTTGACGAGCTCCCAATGACATCACGTTACGGTCGGGTGCCGAAGTCCCTCGACATCGACACCGACGCATAACCAAACGGGCTACCACTTCCCGTCAGTGACTGCGTCGGGGCTGACGCCGCCTAGTGCGATCACTGTCTTCGGGTCGACGGGCACAAACGGATCCTCTTCGGCACCAAGCTTTTTGCCGACACTCTTGACGTTCGCCAAGATCTCGGACGGTGCGAGGTCGCGGGCGTCGGCGTCATAATAGTCGAACCATGGCAGACCGGCGCTCACGTAGGCGTCCCGGTCGACCGGCGTCGGGGGCGGCACCTCACCGGTGATGGCAGCCCACTGCGCGGCTGAGCACAAGTGGACGAACACCCGCCAGGCACGACTCTCGTCGTAGTCGGTGATCTGGCGGTCATCGGCGTACACATCCTGCCGCATCCGCCCGCCGGCCCCCAACCCCATGCTCGCTTGGGCCAGCGGGGGCGGGGCGCCGTCCAGCATCAGCTCCGAGCAGCACTCCGTGCGCAATGCCTGTGCAGCGTGCCATTCCGCAAGCGCCTGCCCCGTCAAGCCCACGGCGCGGAGTTGAACTCCGCCGTGGGTCTCCTGTCCGGTGATCTGCCCTTCGACTGTGACGCCCGAACCGAGAGGCACGGCGACGAACTGGCGGATGAATCCGTCGCCTGCGTTTATACCGTCAAGCCACGGCTGATCGGGCAGCGCAACGTAATTCTGGGGGTCACCGACGAGGTGCTCGATCCAGGGCAGGCCGCTGACCGCGCATACTTTCCCTACGCCGACCTGCAGAGCAGCGGGTTCGGAAGCATTGAACGACAGCCACATTGCCTCGCGCTGGTAGATCGGCAGCATGACACCGCCACGAGACAGCCACTCGGGTGGCGCGGTGTCGGGGTAGTCCGCGACTCTCCGCAGCGGAAACCGGCCTAGACCGGGCGGCAGCGGATGCAACCCCGTCTCGGGAATTCGCAGCGTCCGCTGGAACTCCACCGTCACCGGGCCCAGCACCAGCTGGTCCCTGACGATCCTTACCGGCGCCCTGCGCGTCATGCCTACCTCCGTCTCGACGATTGCAGTATGGATAGCACCAAACACCGACACGTCAGGGTCGCGCCTTGGGACGGGGCCTCTGGCTAACCTCGGCAGTGCGGCGCATCGAGCCAAGTCCGCTCCCCTGCTACGAATCTCCCATCAGGGTGTGCCGTTATCTGCAGATTCATGACTAACTCTTAACGGCCGTTTTCGTCCGTGACTATCCCGACATGCTCGATATTTTCGGCGAGCGTAGCCGAGTTTAGTTGAAAACTTGCAGTACGCGGCGGCGGCCTTGAGCGCACCCAGCACCTCGTAGATTGGATTTGCGCCTGCGCAGACATCACTTGCACACCCGGCGTACCAGGGGCCTGGTCGAGGCTGCGGTAGTAGGCCTTGATGGTGAACGCCACCTGCGTGGCGAGGGACAGGTCGTGCGGTTCCTCACCGCTGAGCAGGTGCAGTTCCGCGCACGTGGCGTGGTAGCTGTCCGTCACCGGGTCAGCGCTGCCGGGGTCCGCGTGCGCGGGTGGAATGCCGGTGCTGATGACTACCACGGCGGTGACCGCGGCACCGGCCAGCAGCAGGCGGTTCATTTTGGGACTCCGTACTCCTCGACGAACGTTTCGAGCTTCATACCCACAATCTCCTGTGGATCAACCCAGCGGGGGCCGCGGCGGCCGTGGTCGTCGTGGTCGCGTGCTGGCCGCTCGACCTGCTCGCGGCGTCAGGTCCGACGTTGGACCAGATGCTCGTCGTGAAGGCCGCCTACTGCGGATTGCTCGGTTTCGCCGTGGCGCGTTGAACCATATTGAGACAGCTGCCGGATGAAAAGACCGGGTGCAGGGTGCGCATCGCCCGGCCAGCGGTCAACAGCGCGATACATGAGTGGCATGCCGGACCGGCATGTCGAGCGATCCCGAAGAATTCCTGAGTCGAGCCACGCGACTGTCGATAGATTTACTGTCAATAGATTTAGCGCGAACCTGCCCTCAACCAGCGAAACGGTATGCCAATCGACGCCGATCACGCCCCATTCCTGCTTCTTTCGATCCGTGCCGAGGACGAAGCGGCTGATGACGAGTATCTGGCGATGATGCGGTTCGCCGGCCTTGATGCCACCGGACTGCATCATATCCGTCTGACGCACAGGTCTTTAGGATCGATCGATTTCGCCAGATGGTCCGGCATCATCCTAGGCGGTGGACCATACAACGTCAGCGACGCCGGGGACTCGAAGTCGGCGACACAGCAACGTGTCGAATCCGAGCTTTTGCCGCTGATCGGTCGTATCGTCGACCGCGACTTCCCCTTTCTCGGATGTTGTTATGGCGTGGGGACGCTCGGTTCGGTTGTCGGCGCTAGCGTCGACGGCACCTACGGTGAGCCGGTCGCCGCCGTCACGATCACACTCACAGTCGCCGGTCGCCACGATCCGCTATTTGCAGAGCTTCCCGACATCTTTGATGCATACGGCGGGCACAAGGAGGGAGCCACTTCGCTCCCCACCGATGTCGTCTGCCTGGCATCCTCAGCCAGCTGCCCAGTACAGGCGTTCCGTGTAGGCAACAACGTGTATGCGACGCAGTTCCACCCGGAACTCGATGCAGACGGCATGTGTACGCGAATAGACGTCTACAAGAACCACGGCTACTTCGCGCCCGAGGCGGCGGAATCCCTGAAATCAG
>DATJBA010000115.1:0-4537 GCA_035515675.1 Mycobacterium sp. | reverse complement strand
GTGGTGTTGATGTCCTTGTGCCCCAATAGGAGCTGCGCTATGTGGGGCGGCATCCCATTCATGATGGCATCGGTGGTAAAGACCCTGCGAAAGTCGTGGGGCCCAAAGATAAGGGGCCTACCGCTGGCGTCGGTGAGGCCGGTTCGGGCAAGTGTGTCGTTGATCAGGACGCGGATGCCGCTGATCGGGATGGGCCTGGTCTCCAAGCCGATGGTGCGCTGGAACAGCAGCGGCATGGGTGGGTTCCAGACCTTTTCATGATGGTCGTAGGCGACCACGAGCGGGACGCTGCCGTCTGGGTTGCGGATCCGGCTAACGATCGCCGAGAGCACGTCGGCCAGCTCCGGCGAGATGACCAGCAGTCGTTCCTCGTCGGTCTTCGAGGGCGGAATCTGTAGCAGCGGAACGAGTTCCCCGCTGCCCGGTGTCCGGTATTGGACCAGGCTGTGGTGGGTGAGCTCGGTCAGTTCCTCGACCCGGATGCCGGTCATGCGCAGCACCTCGACTGCAGCCCATGCCCAGAATGCGTTGTCCTCCTCGCGGGTTAGGTCTCGGCGTCGTCGGGTTGCGGGCTCCTCGCCCCAGATGCGTGGTGAATGACGTGCCAGCTGGGCGCGCCGCAAAGTGGAGCCGTCGACGGTGAACGATTCGGCGGGCTGGGCTTTTGTCGCCGATTCCAAGCGCGCCGCGGCGGATTTTCGTTCGCGGTCGACGGCCTCGGCCAGTATCGGCAGTAGCGGCATCCGTTCACGGGTGCGTTGGTCCATGCGGGCCTTACGGCGCGATTTCATCTTCTTGTGCTGGATGTCGGTGGGTCGGATCGGGCACGGCACCGCCCACTGGCCCCACCGGGTCGGGTCGTCGAGCGCCCATTGCGCGAGGTCGAGGTAAAAGCTGCGCACCGTCATCAACACATCGTCGGCGCCGTCGCGTTCGACGGTGGTCTCGACGATCTCGCCGGATTCGTTCTTGGATCGGACGACACGAGTGCGGATTCGTTGCTTCCAGGCGGCGGCGATCTCTGGGCTCAATTGCAACGAGTCGATCCCGGGATGGTGGCGTTCCAGGTCTTTCCAGAACCACAGGGCCAGAGCCGTGGCGAGCGCGGTGAGCCTGCTGTAGTCGATCGCCGGCTGTCGCTCGCGCAGATAGTCCACCAGCAAGTCACGGACCGGGCCGCAGATCAGCTGGTAGCGGTCGACGAGCTGCTCGACCGGCACCCGACCGGCGAACAGCGGACTGAACATGCGCACGGTCGGCGGCGCGGCTGCCGGGAAGTTGCCCAGCGAGTGCAGCAGCTGATAGAAGACCGGGCTGTGGCGGCAGGATCGGGTCGGGCCGGGAAACACCTCCCGGCTGATCCGCATCAGCTCAAGACAGTCACCGACGGTGACGTCGTGGACCATCCCGCCCTTGGCCGCCATGATCAACGCGACCTTCTCGATCGCCGGCAAGATGGTCGAGTCCCCGACCGTATTGGCCAGCCGTACCGCCCGCAGCTCAGCTATACCGTGCGGATCACGCACGACAGCCATCTCGTTGACGATCCGGACCGGTGAAGCCGTCGCCACCAACCAGCCCAACGACGGGCGCAAGTAATCGCCGCCGATCAACTGAATGATGCCCTTGCCCAGCACCTTTCGGACGTAGTCTCGGCGTTCGTCCATCAGGCCGGCAGCGTCGAGATCGGCGACCAGTTGGGTCCGCCAATCGCGGTGGCCGTCGCGGCCGGCGCCGCTGGCATCCCAGCGTTGTTGCCAAGTCTGGCCGGGGAACAGTTCGAGCCAATCGAGCACCGCGCCCAACGACAGTTTTCGATGACTACGTGTGTGAGCTTCGTTGGCGCGGAAAGGCGCTGCGGCCAGTCGAGCCTCGACCGCACCGCGGTCGTGCCGGGTCCGCGGCCAACTCCCCGGAACGGCCCGGGGCGGGAACTTCGCCAGCAACGCCTTCGCCTCGTCGCTGACCTGCCATGCCTTCGTCGAGGTCCGGGTGATGGTCATCGTGGTCACGGCATCCTCCTACCGAACAACACGTCGAGGCTCTCCTGGCGATACCGCAACGCTGGCGGTTCCGCGGGCGGCTGCGCCTGGCCGCGGCGATGGTGAACCATCACGGCCTGGATGACGTCGGCGGGGGTCGGAGTGGTGTAAAGCTGGGTGGTGGCCAACGAGGCATGCCCGAGTACCCACTGCACATCGGTGATCGGCATGTCCGGGTCACGAGCAAGGCGGTAGGCGGCCGTGTGCCGCAGGTCGTGCAGCGACCAGTTCGATCCCAGCAGTTCGTTGGCGCGCACGAACATCGCGCGGGCGGCGTGGTAGTTCAGTGGCCGAAACGGCCGCCGCAGCGTCCACCACAAGGGATCATCGGACCCGGACGGGACGAGGCCGTGGGTTTGCTGCTGATAGAGCCGCAACCACACGAACGCATCCGGCGACGCCGGCAGCTGCTGCATCGCCCGAGAACCCTTGCGGACCACCGTGATCAGCTGCTGTCCCGGATCGGCGCCGGAACGCAGCACTCCGAGCAGTTCCGACGCCCGCGCCCCGGTCGACACCCAGAACGCGACCAGCGCGCGGTCTCGCTCACTGGACAGTCCAGCGAACAGCTCGTTGAACACCTCGTCGGGGATCTGCCGCGGTATCCGCTTGGCCTGGCGGGGCCGATACAGCCCGGCACGTTGGCGCTCGAACTGGTCCATCGGATTGTGGTGCGCATGCGCGCGCTTGGCCCTGGCCCGCGGGAACGGGTTGATCAATGGCCCGGTGCCGGCCTCCAGATGGTAGGCATAGAAGCTGCGCAGCACCGTCTCGCAGTGCGCGACGGTCGAGGCCGCGTAGTTACGTCCCGGCGGGCGTTTACCGGTCACCGGATTGGACAGGACCGGCTTCACCGACGGTGGCGTGTCTGGTGAACGCCAATGCGGTCGCACCGGCTTCTCGGCCAACTGAATCCAGCGCGAAAAATCCCGGGCCTCGATCCGAGTCGCTTGCTGCCACGGAATCTCCACCGACCACAAGAACCGCAACCAGCGCAACAGCGCCATCGCATACGACCGCTGTGTCGCCGCTGATCGCCCCGCCGCCTGCAACTCGCCCAGGTAGGCAATCACCGCCGATACCGGCTCGCCGGACGGCCCGACCAACCGGTACGGCTCCCACAGGTCGCCGGTCTCAACCACCGATCCCGTCCGAGCGACAACCAGCGAGCCGAGATCCCTCGGCGCATCCTCCGTTTCGAACATGAGCAGGGAACGTAACGAGACTCCGAGCAGCCAACCTGACCCGACACGCCAAGAGCTGTGGTTAGTTCAGTCAACACACCTGAGCCGGGGATGTGGTTTCAGTACGATTTTGGTGCCGGGCCACGTGTGAATGGTGTTGCCACACAGTTGTTTTGCGCATGGCTGGCGTGGTGCCGGTTTAGGGTGGTGCTGGCGCTGCTGGATAAGACCCTGCCGTCGGTGATGGCCGCGATCGACCAGACGTTGCGAGTCTTTGGCGGGGTGCCCACCTATGGGCTGACCGACAACGAGAAGACGGTGACCAGTGAGCATGTCGCGGGGATACCGGTGCGCAATGCGCAGATGCTCGACTTTGCGCGCCATTACGGGCTGAGCATTGCCACGTGTGTTCCGGCCGATCCGGCCAGCAAGGGCGGCAGCGAGAACGCGGTCAAGATCGCCAAGGCCGACCTGGTGCCCACCGAGGCGAACCTGCTGGACGGCTACGACAGTTTCGTCGAGCTGGACCAGGCGTGTGCGCTGTTTTGCGAGCAGGTCAACAACCGGGTGCACCGGGTGACGCGTCGGGTCCCGGCGGAGATGCTGGCTGAGGAACGCGCCCGGCTGCACCGGTTGCCCGAGCACCCCTACACCGCCGCGTTCGGGGTGACCCGTACGGTGCCGCTCAACACCGCGATGATCGCATTCGAGTACGGCCAGTACTCGGTGCCCCACACCTTGTGCGGGCAGACGGTGTGGGTGCGCCGCCACGGGGAGCAGATCGTGGTGGTGCATGTCGGTGCTGCCGGTCCGGTCGAGGTGGCCCGCCATGAGCAGACCACGCCGGGGTGCCCGCGGGTCGACGACGCGCATTTCCCGCCGCAACCGGAAGGGTCGTTGGGACGTACGCCACGCGCGAAAACCGTTGCCGAGAAACAATTCCTGGCACTCGGCGAGGGCGCGGAGTTGTGGCTGATCGAGGCGGCCGCCGCGGGGTGTTCCCGGATTAGGGCCAAGATGGCCGAGGCCGTCGATTTGGCCGCGCTGCACGATCGGGCCAGCGTGGACCGTGCGCTGGGTCAAGCCGCGACCGCGGGGCGGTTCGCCCACGGCGATTTGGCCGCCATCCTGGCCCACCAGGCCGGCGACCCCGCCCAGCCCACCGCGACTGAGCCAGCGCGGGTCAGCGAGCACAACAGCCTGGCCCAGGGCACCGGTAGCTGGGCCCGTCTGGGTGAGCAGGAGGCGAACTAAAGATGGCCTACCTAGACATCCCATCCAAGAGCGCATCGATCACCCTTAACACCGCCG
>DATJBA010000114.1:0-14139 GCA_035515675.1 Mycobacterium sp. | reverse complement strand
AGCCGGTCGGCCAGCTTGCCCACCAGCTCGGGGCGATACTCGGTGGCCGCCTTGGCCAAATCCGCCTCGGCGCGTTCGCGGGTCGGGGCGTCGACCCAACAGGGCAACTCGTCGAAAAACCGGCGAATCACCGCCCCATGGCCGGCGCCGGCCTCGCCGCGAGGTTGTGCGGCGGCGGTGGCGGTCAGCCGGGGCGCCAACGGCTCTGCGGTGATCGCCCGGCGGTCCCAAGTCGGCGGCCTCGGCCACCCGGCGGCTGGCCTCGCCACGGGTGATGCACAGCCGGTCGGCCAAGGCATGAGAGAGTTTGCCGCCCAGCTCCCGCTGGGTGGCGTGCTGGACCAACTGATTGATCAATTGGTGGCCCGGCATTGGTAGCCGCCGCGTGATCTTTTCCACACGCGCCAAGATCCGCAATCACTCCGGGGTGGTCAACGCCCCGAACGAGAGCTCGAAACCGCGGTCCAGGTCGGCGTCGAGCGCGTCAAAGACCGCGGCCATCTCCGCACGGCTACTCGAAAGCATGTCCGAATGCTACGTCGGGCCACCGACAAGAACCCCGGTCCCGAAAACCGATGAAACACCGTGCTGGCGGCGGCGCCCTTGTCGGCCGACGGGTGGATGAGCTCAGACCGCGCGCGAGCAGGACGCCGAGGGGCAACTTGCGACCTCGACCGGGCTCGCGGGAGTCACGAAAGCGCTGGCATTAATGCACACCGGCCACCAACGCCGTTCTGGCGGGATCACCCGTTCTGCGCCGGCCGCAAACGCTCGCGTTCCTGCTCTTGTGCACCGCGGCGGCCTGACGGGCCAGCGCGACGGTTCGTAGTAACAGCGCGCAGGTCAGGGGCGGCTGGCCAGGTCAATGAGGTCCGTACTAAACTAGAACACGTTTCAATTCGGCGAGCGTCCCAGGGAGTAGGCATGCACACCGCCATCTGCGATGAGCTTGGTATCGAGTTCCCGATCTTCGCCTTCACCCACTGCCGCGACGTCGTGGTCGCCGTCAGCAAGGCCGGTGGTTTCGGCGTGCTCGGCGCCGTGGGCTTCACGCCCGAACAGCTGGAGATCGAGCTCAACTGGATCGACGAGCACATCGGTGACCACCCGTACGGGGTCGACATCGTGATCCCGAACAAGTACGAGGGCATGGACTCGCACCTATCCGCGGAGGAGCTGGCCGAGACGCTGCGCAAGATGGTGCCGCAGGAGCACCTGGACTTCGCCCGAAAAATCCTCGCCGATCACGGTGTCCCGATCGAGGACAGCGACAAGGACAGCTTGCAGCTGCTCGGATGGACCGAGGCGACCGCCGCCCCGCAGATAGAGGTGGCGCTGAAGCACCCCAAGATCACGATGGTCGCCAATGCGCTGGGCACTCCCCCGGCCGACATGATCAAGCACATCCACGACTCCGATCGCAAGGTGGCCGCGTTGTGCGGCTCACCGTCGCAGGCCCGCAAGCACGCTGACGCGGGCGTCGACATCATCGTCGCCCAGGGTGGCGAGGCCGGCGGCCACTGCGGCGAGGTGGGATCGATCGTGTTGTGGCCGCAGGTCGTCAAGGAGGTTGCGCCGCTGCCGGTGCTGGCGGCGGGTGGCATCGGCAGCGGCCAGCAGATCGCCGCGGCGTTGGCACTGGGTACCCAAGGGGCCTGGACCGGCTCACAGTGGCTGATGGTCGAGGAAGCCTCGAATACCGCGGTTCAGCAAGCGGCGTACGCCAAGGCGACCAGCCGTGACACCGTCCGTAGCCGTTCGTTTACCGGTAAGCCGGCCCGGGTGCTGCGCAACGACTGGACCGAGGCGTGGGAGCAGCCGGACAATCCGAAGCCGCTCGGTATGCCGTTGCAGTACATGGTCTCCGGCATGGCTGTGCGGGCCACGAATAAGTACCCGAACGAGACCGTCGACGTCGCGTTCAATCCGGTAGGGCAGGTCGTCGGCCAATTCACCAAGGTGGAG
This sequence comes from Mycobacterium sp., assembly GCA_035515675.1. Taxonomy (GTDB): domain Bacteria; phylum Actinomycetota; class Actinomycetes; order Mycobacteriales; family Mycobacteriaceae; genus Mycobacterium. The sequence goes on along the minus strand of DATJBA010000114.1, from coordinate 12,174 downwards.
AAGACGGCGACCGTCATCGGACGCTGGGTTCAGGAGTACCTGGAAGCGACCAGCAGGCTGGACGAGCTCAACGCGGCCGCTGCCGTCGACGACATCTAAGATTTGACCAGTAATGGTCGTGCAGCAGCTAAATAGCTTGTACGGCTTTGGTTTTGATGTTCCATAGCCCGGCGAGATGTGGAGACTGTGGCTAATTGCGTTGCCGCGGCGGCATTGTCGCAGGATCTGCCAGCCTTTGAGCCGGGCGATGACGTGTTCGACGCGGGCACGGATGCGCCGGTGTGCTCGGTACCGGGCATCTGGGATGATGCGCCCGGCGTTGTCGCCGGCCGGTGTGGTGATGGTGTCGATGCCGCGGTACCCGCCGTCGCCGAGGATGACACGCTCGCCGGTGAGCAGGTGGGCAACGGTGTGGCGGGCCAGCACGACGTCGTGGCGCGCCAGCAGCCGCCGACGGCCACCACGGCGCGGCTGGGCGAGCAGATGCGGATCTGGGCATTGATGCTGCGCCGGTAGTTTGCGGCCGGGGCGGTGATCGTTTGGTTGTGCGCCGGGGATCAGGGTGGCGTCGATGATCCACGGTGTGTCATCGGCGGCGGGTTGGGGTCCAAGCATGTTGGCCAGTATCGGCACCAGGTGGTGGATGATCCGGTCGGGCGCGGATTGGCGGGTGGCGAACAACACGGCCAGCGCGGGTGGTCGGGTTGGTTGCGCGGGTGGATCAACACCGGCAGCACCCGCGCCGGCGGCGGCAGTCCCCATTTGCGGCCGGGGCCGCACCGCTACCGCAACACCCGTTGGGGTCACCGAGCTGAGGCCCGTAAGACCAGCCAGGCCAAGCAGTCCCGAGCCGCCGAGATCGCCGCGCGGATCGTGGCCGCCCACGGCAACACCCTCACGATCGAGGACTGCCGGATCTCCACCTGGGCCAAGCTGTGGGGCAAGCGGACCGCGCTGTTCAACCCCGGCATGCTGGTATCCGCGCTCGAAACCGAATGCGCCGCCACCGGCGGACAGCTATACCGGGCCGCCACCAGATCCACCGCACTTAGCCAGCACTGCCTGTGCGGACAGCGGGCCGCCAAGACCCTCGACCAGCGCACCCACCACTGCAAACACTGCGGGCTACACAGCGACCGCGATGTCGTGTCGGCCACACTGGCCGCCTGCGTCGATCTCACCGACCCAGCCGACCCGCGCACCGCGCGGGTCGATCACGAACTTGCCCACGGCTTGCACCCCAGCAAGAGTGGGGTGGCTCAGTCAATCGGCACCAGCCACCAGCATCATCGGGTGCCGGACAGGCCAGGACCGGCAGCCGTCATTGCCGTTCGATGACGGCCTCTGCTGAGCACAGACTGGGCCCACCCCCGAGCAGACCAGGACCTGTGCCTGGACGTCGGGACCAGCCGAAAAAGACAGCCCCCAAGCTGTTTGGCGCCGCATGACCCATTACGGGTCAACTCTTACTCGTCGTCGACTTCGTCCTTGCCAGTGAACACCTCTTTGGCCTTGTCCACCGCGTGAGTGGCGATGTCGATGGAGTTCTCGATGATGCCGCTGGCACCGCCCGCGATGTCACCTCGGATGATGTCGCCGGCGTGTTCGACGATGTCCGAGGCCTTCTCGACGGCGTTGGTCGCGATGTCCTTGGCCGCGTCGACTGCATCTTTGGGATTGAAGCCCATCGGAGTCTCCTTATTGTTGTTTTGTTGCAGGACCTTTGGTACGACTCTAGACGCGGCGAGTCGGTGTCGGTAGTTCACCAAGGTGCGCCCAGTAGTCTTCGGGAATCTCGGCGCCGGACCGCAATATCCGGGCCAGGCCGACGGCCATCGCGATGCCCAGCAGGCCCAGCCAAAGCCCGGCCAGCCCGATGATCCCCCAGAGCACGGCGGTGACTGCCGGCCACGGTGACAGCACGGCACGCACCGGCGCGAAGAAGAAGCCGGTCCCGATGTACCAGGCCGACTCGGCACGATCGGACGCGAGGACGAAGCGCAGCCAGCGCGGGATCGGGGGTTCGGCGGGCTGACGGTGGTTCATGAGTCAGCCGGTCATCCAGCAGGAGGAAAGAATCCTGCCCCGGTGAACCAACCGGGTTGCCATCCTTGAGCTCCCAGACACAGCATCGGGAGTCCGTCCGCCGTCTGTGCCGCTGATTGCGGGCCCGGGCACTTCGCACCGGCCTGCTGGACTCCGTACAGCGGGTAGGACATCACCCAGTACCCGATAGTGGCCGGTGGGAACTGGTTAGGCGGCGGGAAATGACAGGCCTCGGCCTGGCCGCTGGGGCCTCGTCCGAAGATGAAGCGCTCGTAGTTGTCGCACGGCGCACCCAACGAAGCGTCATAGTTCATCCCCGGCACGTCGCCGTCGTAATGCGGATCGGCGGACGCGCACGGTGCCACACTGATCGTGGCGCCACCCGTGATCGCGGCGGCGGTGAGTAGTTCGCGAATCATGTTCCACCCTTCGCGTCAATACCACCTGGCCCCCCACAGTGCCCGCCGGCGACCTGCACCAAAGCATATCGATTGCGCCCCAGGCCACAAGGTCGTTTCGCGGGTCGGTTTGCCCGGCTCAACGAGCCCGCATATACAAGTAAGAAACGCCGGTCGGAGTTTTCGTCGCCGAAACCAGCTCGAGTGCGCCACACCTGCGACGTGCCCGATACTCATCGGCGCTGAACACGTTGCAATTGAGCTCGGCGATCTTGCTCCGGTGCTTCCCAACCTGGTGTAGCAGTGGTTTATTTGGCACAAGAAGGACGACTAGAAGACCTCGTATCGAGGAGTGGGCCATGCCAACCGCCGAGCCAACTGCCAAGCCGGTCCCCAATCTGCCTCCCGGATTCGATTTCACTGACCCGGACATCTACGCCGAACGGCTGCCGGTGGAAGAACTGGCCGAGATGCGTCGAACCGCACCGATCTGGTGGAACGAGCAACCCCTCGGCGTGGGCGGGTTCGACGACGGCGGCTTTTGGGTGGTGTCGAAGCACAAGGACGTCAAGGAGGTCTCGCTGCGCAGCGACGTCTTCTCCAGCCTGCGGAAGACCGCCCTGCCGCGCTACAAAGACGGCATGGTCGGCGAGCAGATCGACAGGGGCAAGTTCGTGCTGCTCAATATGGACGCGCCACAGCACACGCGGCTGCGCAAGATCATCTCGCGGGCCTTCACTCCCCGGGCGATCGAGCGCCTGCGCGATGACCTCAGCGACCGCGCCCGGCGCATTGTCGAGGCCGCGGCGGCCGAGGGTTCCGGCGACTTCGTCGAACAGGTGTCGTGCGAGCTGCCGCTGCAGGCCATCGCCGGGCTAATGGGTGTGCCGCAGGAAGACCGTAAGAAACTCTTCCATTGGTCCAATGAGATGGTTGGTGACCAGGACCCCGAGTTCGCCAACAATGACGCCATCACCGCTTCCGTCGAACTGATCATGTACGGCATGCAGATGGCCGCCGACAGGGCGAAGAACCCGGGCGAAGACCTCGTCACCAGGCTGATAGAGGCGGACATCGACGGCCACAAGCTCTCCGAAGACGAGTTCGGCTTCTTCGTCATTCTGCTGGCGGTGGCCGGCAACGAGACCACCCGCAACTCCATCACCCAAGGCATGATGGCCTTCACCGACTTTCCCGATCAGTGGGAGCTGTTCAAGAGGGAGCGTCCCGGCACCGCGGCCGACGAAATCGTTCGGTGGGCTACCCCGGTCACGTCGTTTCAGCGGACCGCCCTGGAGGACTACGAGCTGTCCGGCGTGCAGATCAAGAAGGGGCAGCGGGTGGTGATGGTTTACCGCTCAGCGAATTTCGACGAGGACGTCTTCGACGATCCATTCACGTTCAATATCTTGCGTGACCCCAACCCGCACGTGGGATTCGGCGGTACCGGCGCGCATTACTGCATCGGGGCCAACCTGGCGCGGATGACGATCGACCTGATGTTCAATGCGATCGCCGATGCCATGCCGGATCTGGAATCGATCGGCAAACCCGAACGGCTACGGTCGGGCTGGCTCAACGGGATCAAGCACTGGCAGGTCGACTACCACATTGACGGGGCGGCGAAATGCCCTGTCGCGCACTGAGGCACGGCGGGTTGGGCCAATGCGTACTCATCGAGCTGTCCGGATACAGTCCGCAGGTGGACCGCTGGAGCTGGCCGACGTCGAAACGCAGCCACCGGGTCGTAGCGAGGTACGGCTAGCGGTCTCGGCCTGCGGTATATGCGGGACCGACCGCCACTTCGTCGCCGGCGGCTTCCCCGGCATGTCGTGGCCATTGACTTTGGGACATGAAATCGCCGGAACCATAGCCGAACTCGGCGAGGGCGTCGATGATTTCGGGGTCGGCGATCGCGTCGCGGTCGGCTGGTTCGGCGGAAACTGCAACCACTGCGACTTCTGCCGCAAAGGCATCTTCATCCACTGCGCCAACATGAAAGTCCCGAGCTGGCATTATCCCGGCGGGTATGCGGAGTCGGTGACGGTACCGGCCAACGCGCTGGCCCGGATACCACCCGAACTCTCCGATGCGGAAGCCGCCCCGATGGGCTGCGCCGGTGTCACGACCTACAACGCGCTACGCCATACCAAAGCGTTGCCCGGTGACCGGGTCGCCATCCTCGGTGTTGGCGGGCTCGGCCATCTCGGAGTGCAGTTCTCGCGGGCGATGGGCTTCGAGACCATTGCGATTGCCCGCGGCACGGCCAAAGCTGAGGATGCTAAAAAACTGGGCGCGCACCACTACATCGACTCCACCAGCGGTGACGTCGCCGAAGCAATGCGTGTCCTGGGCGGGGCAGCGGTGGTCCTGGCCACTGCAGGGAACTCCGCGGCCATGGCCGAGACGGTCGGTGGCTTATTGCCCCAAGGTGAACTGGTCGCTATTGGTGTCACCGCTGACCCGCTGCCGATCAGTCCCGTCCAGCTGATAACCCCGAGGCTCAGCGTTACCGGCCATCCCTCCGGCACTGCGAAAGATGTCGAAGAGACAATGCATTTTGCGGTCTTGTCGGGCGTGCGGGCGTGGATCGAGGAGCTACCGTTGTCGCAGGCTGCCGACGGCTACGCGGCGATGGAGCAGGGGCGCGCACACTACCGCACCGTCCTGACCATGTAACGCCGTACCGAATACAGTCGGTCTGTGACCGATAACTGGACCCTGGACGCATCCGACGGTGAGCTAGTCGTTCGCACCGGCGTCACGGGCAGGGCCGCGCGAATGGGTCATCGTCTCACCATAGCGATGACGCGGTGGCAAGTCACAGTGAGCTGGACCGGTACCGAACCGGGCAGCGCGGAGCTTTCGGTCGAGACGGATTCGTTCGAGGTGCTGCGCGGCGAGGGTGGCGTCAAAGGGTTGTCCGGGCCCGAGAAAACTCTGGTGCGGTCGAACGCATTGAAGTCGTTAGATGCCAACCGCTTCCCCGAGATCCGCTTCGCTACACAGATCATTGACAAGACCGACGATGGATATCGCCTGACCGGCAAACTCCAGATTCGGGGCAAGTCGCGAGACCACGTAATCGATCTGCGCACAGAGGATCTCGGTGACGCGTGGCGAATGTCTGTTGAATCCAGCGTTCGCCAGTCTGATTACGGCGTCAAGCCCTACTCGCTGTTGATGGGCTCGATGCAGGTCGCCGACGACGTGTCGGTGTCTTTCACCGCGGTTCACGCCAAGGACGATTGAACTCTACTGGTCGTTCCGGCCGGGCGGTCTACCCGAGATACCACCGACCGCGGGAAACTTGGCGACAGCCGACAACTACTCCTGCACATCGATCCGGCACCACTAGCACCGCGCGTTCGTTTCGTCACGCCGGATGCGCAACAATCAGCGTGGCTTATCGATCGAGCCGAAGCGCATCAAAGGAGCCAAAGGAGGAGAGGTTCATGCAACCTGACGCCTACCCGGTCCGGGTCAGAGGTGACCTCGACACTGCTTTGTCACGCTGGCAGTGGCTAGTCAAATGGATTTTGGCCATCCCGCACTACATCGTGCTGTTTTTCTTACATATCGCCTACGGTGTGGTCACCGTTATCGCGTTCTTTACGATCCTGTTCACCGGCAGGTATCCACGTGCGCTGTTCGATTTCAACGTAGGTGTCATGCGATGGCGCTGGCGGGTCATCTTTTACGCGCTGACGGCGCTGGGTACTGACAAGTACCCTCCGTTTAGCCTGTCGGCGAATACGGAGTACCCGGCCGACCTGGAGGTCGACTACCCGGAGCATCTGCACCGGGGCCTGGTGCTGATCAAGTGGTGGCTGCTGGCCATCCCGCACTACCTGATAATCGCCGTCTTCTTCAGCGGCGGTTGGCGGGCTTTCATGGTCGACCAGAACGAAATGGTCGCCTACCTGATGCCGTCGCTGATAGTGATCCTGTTGCTGATAGCCGTGGTGGGCTTGCTGTTCACCGGGCGCTACCCGAAGGGGCTGTACGACTTCGTGATCGGCATCAACCGGTGGGCTTTGCGAGTCTACGCCTACGCTTCGCTGATGCGCGACGAGTACCCTCCGCTTCGCCTGGATATGGGTCCGCGCGAGCCGTACCTATCCGAATCCGCCTGAGCGCCTTGCTGTTCGGGATCGTTCGCTGAGGCCCGGACTTAAGGCTGCGCCGGTCCGTGCGGCGCTGAATCACCGGCATCGCCGGGTATGTGCTCGAGCACCCTCGTCAAGTAAGGCTGGCGGCTATTCGGGTCCGGTTGCTGCTCGGCAGGAGCGCCCTGCTGCTCCTCCGGCGCGCCCGGCTCCGTGACCGGTTCGCCGGCGGGCGCCTTCGACTGGGGGGCCGGTGGCTCGGCCTCTGGTGGCGGTGCAACGGCTGGCGCGACGGCTTCGGCGATTTGCGGCGTCGGCGTGTGCACCACGTGTTTCGGGGTTGTCGGCTCGCTGTCCGGAGCAAGCTGAATACCCACAGCAAGTGATAGCGAAGAGACGAAGGTAATCGCACCCGCAGCCAACGCGGTCACGGCCCCGGCATAGGACAACTGCCGAGGCCGCGCGGGCGCGGCTGCGGGTTTACTGGGGTGCGCCACCAGCTGCTCGTCGGTGAACTCAGTGCTCCGAGCCGCGGCCAGCGCCGCGCCCCGTGCCACCGTCACCTGCGCCATCGTTTGCGCGAAAACCGGTACCGGCAAGGCTTTTTCGAGTTGCCACGAGAGTCCATCGATGTCGCTGTGTGCGCCGACGACGACAACGCCGCCCGGACGCCATCCATTGCGTTCAAACATTCCGGTCAGCCAGCAAGTCAGCCCATCGAAGCCGTCGCGCACGTGCTTGACGGCCGTTTGCGTCTCGCCGTCATGGGTGTCGACCATAACGACGGTCGCCCACTCATGCTCGAGAATGCAGACCGCGGTCTGCTCGTACCCGATAACGGGTGCGATAGCCCGCGCCAGGGTCTCGACGGCCTCGAGTAACCGAACCGGCACCACGTTGTCAAAACCTGCGTCGGTCAATGCCTCCAACAGCAGTGCTGCCTGCGCCGACGCTTCGTCGTTCCAGGTCACTCCGATGACACGCACCCGGTGATCGCTCGCGGCCGCCAGCGCGTCGACCCGCAAAACCTCGTCTGCCACTTGCTCTGCGGTACTCACGGCACGCACGCCGCGCCCGGCGCGCAGCGCCAACTCCTGATGGTCCAGGATGGCGCCGTCTGCGCCGTGTCCTTCAGCGAGGACCCACCCGACCGTGGTCGGCGTCACTGATAGCCCTAGTACCGTGTCCAAATTTGTACCCCAATCGGTCCCGGGCCTCCGATGCCCTCAGCCGCACCATCGCGCACCATAAAGCCCGCTGGTGCGGTGTCTCGTGAGAGCCGGAACGGACCGGGATAGCGTGGTCTCCATCGGCTTGCTTCGTGAGAGCCTACGCGGTCGACGCCAGTTCGGCTGACCAGTTCACAATCACCAGACAAACTCACAGCCGACAAGCAGCGGCGCGCCGGATCGTACCTTACCCGCCAGCGGGCCGGGCAATTCAGTAAGTCCAGCTCGATAGCGCAAAACGGCAGGTGACACGGTGAACCGATCCGGCAGGGCCTGGGACACGCCCTCCCCTGCATCACCGGCTGTGGTCCCCCGATATCCCAGGGCGTCAATGCGAGCAACCCCTAGTAAACCCTCGACAGATTGCTCGGCGCGGTCGAGCTTGCCGAAATCGGGTCCGTCATTCTAATTAGCTGTACCTTACGCCGCATGCCGCCCGCTCCCCTGCCCCAGTCCTTGATGCTGGCCTGCTACCTGGTGTTTTTGGGCACCGAGGGGGTTGTGTGAGAGGCTGAGCGACCTTTGCGGTCCTCTTATCAAAGTTGGGTGAATTCGCAGTGGAAACCGATACCAAACTGAGATGACTTCGCGTCCCGATCGACATTTGGCGTATTCACACGGTAAGTTCCTGCCGAGAACATACGACCACATCCGACAAGGGGCGCAGGTATGACAGACGTGAGCGAGAAGATCCGGGCCTGGGGGCGCCGGCTTTTGGTCGGCGCAGCAGCGGCTGCCACCCTCCCGGGCTTGATCGGTCTTGCCGGCGGCGCGGCAACCGCGGGGGCGTTCTCGCGCCCAGGTCTGCCCGTCGAATACCTGCAGGTGCCGTCTGGGGCCATGGGTCGCAGTATCAAGGTCCAATTCCAAAGCGGCGGAAACGGCTCCCCGGCGGTGTACCTGCTCGACGGGCTGCGGGCCCAAGACGACTACAACGGCTGGGACATCAACACTCCTGCGTTCGAGTGGTACTACCAGTCGGGCCTGTCGATCATCATGCCGGTCGGGGGGCAGTCCAGCTTCTACACCGACTGGTACAGCCCAGCCTGCGGCAAGGCCGGCTGCTCCACCTACAAATGGGAAACGTTCCTGACCAGCGAGCTGCCGCAGTGGCTGTCCGCCAACAAGAGTGTTAAGCCCACCGGCAGCGCCGCGGTCGGCATCTCCATGGCCGGCTCCGCATCGCTGATCCTGGCTGCCTACCACCCAGGCCAGTTCATCTACGCCGGCTCGCTGTCAGCCTTGATGGACCCCTCCCAGGGGATGGGGCCCACCCTGGTTGGCCTCGCGATGGGTGATGCGGGCGGCTACAAGGCCGGCGACATGTGGGGTCCGTCAAGTGACCCGGCGTGGCAGCGCAACGACCCGAGCCTGCAGATCCCGAAGCTGGTCGGCAACAACACCCGGCTCTGGATCTATTGCGGTAACGGCACACCGTCGGAGTTGGGCGGGGCCAACATGCCCGCCGAGTTCCTGGAGAACTTCGTGCGCAGCAGCAACCTGAAGTTCCAGGACGCCTACAACGCAGCCGGTGGCCACAACGCCGTGTTCAACTTCAATGCCAACGGAACTCACAGCTGGGAGTACTGGGGTGCTCAGGTCAACGCCATGAAGCCGGACCTGCAGGGCACTTTGGGCGCTTCCCCGGGGGGCAGCGGATAACCCTCGCCTGCCTGAGGCCGCTACTGCGCTTGACGACAACCCGTCAGGCGCAGTAACGCGTTATGGACCCTCAACCGGTCCTGGCGAATTGCTCGGTGATATCGATCCACGTTGTCGCGTCGTTGCGATGATCAGTCATGTTCCGGCACTGACCGTAGATCCGTAGGACGCCCAGGGTCGGGTCATCGCTCTGGCGATAAATGATCACTGTGATGGCATCCCTCGAGAAGGTCTTGGCGAACGCGTGATCATTGGGCGGCAAGCCCTCGGCCCAGCCATGAGTAACCAGCGTCGCCGCGATCATCGGGAAGTAGGTGTCGGCCCGCGCGGCAGCGGGCAGCGCGAAGGTCAGGTAGATCACGCCTTGATATGGCGGGTCGTCCCGGTCTTTGCATGACATCAGCAAATAGCCTGCCGACGCCGTCTGCAGCCCGGTCAGGACGACGATCTGTTTGGCCGGCCCGACGACCTGAGCCTTGCTCTGTTCGTCGGTGACCGGATTGACGGGATGGTCGAGGACCTCAGAGGGCGTCGAACGAAGCCGACCCACCGATAGGAAAGCTCCACCCAGCAGCAGCGAGATCGCCAGCGCGGCAGCAGTCACGAACCGCAGCGCACGCGGCCATTCTGCTCGCTTGCCGCCACTCTTTGTGGAGTGGCGGTTCTCTGCAGCAGTGCGTATGTCAGACATCACGACCTTGCAACCAGGCTAACTCGGAAGTCAGCGATCCCGAATAAACCAAGCCCAGCGATCTCAGTCGTATTGCCAGCGATAATTTAATTTTCCCTCACCAATTTCTAACGTTTCATTTGGCTGCTGATAAGCCGATTTCCGCAGATAGACGGGCTATCTCGCGACATTTTCGAACGGGTAACGCTTCGGACACGCCCGGCGAAATGCTTGACATGAGGAAAGTCTGCAAGTCTCTCGTCAAGTCCGCGATGGTGGGCGGGATCGTTGCAGCGTCGCTGACCTCGTCCACCGGTGTGGCCCACGCCGCCCCCCCAACCCCTAACTGGGACGCGGTCGCGCAATGTGAGTCCGGTGGCAATTGGCACGCCAACACCGGAAACGGCGAATACGGTGGGCTGCAATTCAAGCCCGCCACCTGGGCCGAATTCGGTGGTGTCGGCAATCCGGCGGCCGCAACCAGGGAGCAACAGATCGCGGTGGCGAACCGGCTTTTCGCCGAAAACGGGTTGGACCCATGGCCGAAGTGCGGTGCCGCCTCGGGCCTCCCAATCGGGCTGTATTCGCATCCCGCGCAGGGCATCAAACAAATCATCAACGGGATCATTCGGGCGAGCATTCCGCACTGACAATTAGCCGTGCCAGGGGCCATTCGGGGTCTGTGACCAAGCGCGAAGCTGTGTTTGGATCAGGCCATGGAAGGTTCGGTGACTGTTCACATGGCGGCGCCTGCGGACAAGATCTGGGATCTGATCGCGGATGTGCGCAACACCGGACGGTTCTCCCCGGAAGTCTTTGAGGCAGAGTGGCTGGGCGATGCGATCGGCCCCGCACTGGGCGCCAAATTCCGCGGTCACGTCCGGCGAAACGAGATTGGGCCGGTGTATTGGTCGACGTGCCAGGTCACCGCATGCGAACCCGGCGGTGAGTTCGGGTTCGCGGTTCTGCTCGGCGACAGAGCGGTGAACAACTGGCACTATCGATTGGCGCCTAGCGGCGGCGGCACGGACGTGACGGAATCATTTCGGCTCAACCCGGCACCCTGGGTCGGCGTGTATTGGTTGTTTGGTGGCTTTCTGCGTAAGCGACGCAACATCCGTGATATGACCAAGACGCTCAACCGCATCAAAGATGTGGTCGAGGCGAACTGACAGGAAAGGCTTTGATGCCGGGCGTCATGAAGTCAGTCTTCATCACTGGCGCCGGCAGTGGCATGGGCCGCGAGGGAGCAAAGCTCTTCCATGCGGAAGGTTGGCGAGTCGCTGCGGTGGACCGCAACGACGATGGCCTGGCGACGCTGACACAGGAACTGGGTGGCGATCGGCTGTGGACCCGCGCCGTGGATGTGACGGACAAGCCGGCCCTGGATGGCGCCCTGGCTGACTTCTGTGCCGGCAATACCGGCGGTGGGCTCGACATGATGTGGAACAACGCCGGCATCGGCGAATCCGGCTGGTTCGAGGATGTGCCTTACGAAGCCGCGATGCGCGTCGTCGAGGTGAACTTCAAGGCAGTACTGACCGGCGCCTACGCCGCACTGCCCTACCTGAAGAAGACTCCGGGCAGTCTGATGTTCTCGACGTCGTCTTCCTCAGCCACCTACGGCATGCCGCGCATCGCGGTCTACTCATCGACCAAGCATGCGATCAAAGGATTGACCGAGGCACTGAGCGTTGAATGGCAGCGACGTGGTGTGCGGGTCGCCGACGTGCTCCCCGGTCTGATCGACACCGCCATCCTCACCACGACGCCCAACCACTCCGACGATGGCGGGGCCCCGATGTTCGCTGAGGAGATCCGCGCCAGTGCGCCCAAAAAGGGCATGTTCCGGCTGATGCCCGCGACCAGCGTGGCCGAGGTGGCATTGCAGGCCTACCACCACCCGACGCGTTTGCACTGGTATGTGCCCAAGAGCATTCGCTTGATCGACCTGCTCAAGGGCCTGAGCCCGGAGTTCGTGCGAGGTCGCATTGTCAAATCCTTGCCCGCGCTGATGCCAAAACGGCAGTAAGGAGGTGAACTGGTGCAGAACCGGTCGC
>DATJBA010000113.1:0-11829 GCA_035515675.1 Mycobacterium sp. | reverse complement strand
CTCGTAGGCCGCGCCCAGAACAAACTCGCTCCAGCACCGGCCGTCCCCGTCGTGGTGAACCACCACCGGCGGGGCGATCGGGTTGCACTGGCCGGTCGCGGCGTTACCCAACGGCAGCGGACGGCCGTCGACGCGGTAACTCACGCCGGGCGGCCGGGACCGTTGACTGAGCAATGATCGGGTCACCGCCTGGATCGCCGTCCGCGCCTGCGCGATGAGGTCGTCGTCAGCCAGAGTCCGGACAGTGGCGTCGATGAGTTCGCGAACAGCCCTGGTCAACGGCGCATAAGTTGCCGCCACCCGGTCAAGCTCCTCTTCGCTTAAGACCTCAAACGTGGCGTCCAACTTCAACCCGCCTTTCGACTCAACTCCCGAACACCTTGCGCACGACCGCTCTTGCACGCCGCGTCACCCGCAGATAGTTGTCCAGGAACTCGCTGCCGTCATCGGTTGGCCAGCCTGCGGCGACCGCGACCGTATTGAGCTGGCGCCCGGGCCCTGGCAGCTGGTCGGTGGGCTTACCGCGGACCAGCACCAGCGCGTTGCGGGCCCGGGTGGCGGTCAGCCAGGCGTGGCGCAGCAGTTCGACATCGTCTTCGGAGGCCAGGCCGGCAGCGCCGATCGCATCCAGGGATTCCAGCGTCGAGGTGTTGTGCAGGGCCGGGATCTCGTGCGCGTGCCGTAGTTGCAGCAGCTGCACGGTCCATTCGATGTCGGCCAATCCCCCGCGCCCCAGCTTGGTGTGGGTGTTGGGGTCGGCGCCGCGCGGCAACCGCTCGGACTCGACACGGGCCTTCATGCGGCGGATCTCCCGCACCGCCTCGGCTGACACGCCATCGGGCGGATGGCACGTCTGGTCGGCCATCAGCAAGAACCGCTGGCCCAGATCCGCGTCGCCGGCGACCGCGTGCGCGCGCAGCAACGCCTGGATCTCCCACGGCTGCGCCCACTGCTTGTAGTAGGCGGCATATGCACCCAGCGTGCGGACCAGCGGACCGTTGCGACCCTCGGGCCGCAGATTGGCGTCGACGTCCAGCGGCGGGTCGACGCTGGGAGTCCCCAGCAGTGTCCGCATTTGCTCGGCGACCGACGTCGACCATCGCAGCGCCCGTGAGTCCTCGACGCCATTAGCCGGCTCGCAGACAAACATCACGTCGGCATCAGACCCGTAGCCCAGCTCGGCGCCGCCCAGCCTGCCCATGCCGATGACCGCGATGGCCGCCGGTGCCTTGCCGTGTTCGGGCAAGTTGGCGCGGGTCATCGCGTCTAGAGCGGCCTGCAGCACAGCCACCCAGACCGACGTGAGCGCCTTGCACACGTCGGTGACATAGAGCATGCCGAGCAGGTCCGCGGAACCGATGCGGGCCAGCTCTACGCGGCGCAGCGCGCGTGCGCCGGCGATGGCCCGCACCGGGCCGGGGTAGCGGGCGGCTGAGGCGACCAGCGCGCGGGCCACCGCGGCAGGCTCGGTCTCGAGCAGTTTCGGGCCGGTCGGCCCGTCGCCGTAACTCTGAATCACCCTGGGTGCGCGCATCAACAGGTCCGGAACATATGCAGAAGTCCCCAGCACGTGCATGAGCCGCTTGGCCACTGCGGGCTTGTCCCGCAGCGTGGACAGATACCAGCTTTCGCCTGCCAGCGCCTCGCTGAGTCGCCGGTAAGCCAACAGTCCGCCGTCAGGGTCGGGCGCGTATGACATCCAGTTCAGCAGCCTGGGCAGCAGCACCGACTGCACCCGACCGCGTCGGCCGCTTTGGTTGACCAGCGCCGACATGTGCTTCAATGCGGTCTGCGGGCCCTCGTAACCGAGCGCGGCCAACTGTCGCTCCGCGGCCTCCGATGTCATGCCGTGCGAGATTTCCAGGCCGGCCGGGCCGATCGATTCCAGCAGTGGCTGATAGAAGAGTTTGGCGTGCAGCTGCGACACCCGCAGGTTCTGGTGCTTGAGTTCCTCGCGTAGCACCCCGGCCGCATCGCGTCGACCGTCCGGCCGGATGTGGGCCGCGCGCGCCAGCCAGCGCACTGCCTCTTCATCGTCGACCGCAGGCAGCAAATGAGTGCGCTTGAGCCGCTGCAGCTGCAGTCGGTGCTCGAGCAGCCGGAGGAACTCATAGGAGGCGGTCAGGTTCGCCGAATCCTCAGGGTCGATGTAGCCGCCTTCGCCCAACGCAGCCAACGCATCAACGGTGGAAGCCACACGCAGCGACTCGTCGCTGCGGCCGTGCACCAACTGCAGCAGCTGCACAGCGAACTCCACATCCCGCAATCCGCCACTGCCGAGTTTGATCTCACGGGCGCGGACATCGGCGGGCACCAGCTGCTCCACTCGGCGCCGCATGGCCTGCACTTCGACCACGAAGTCCTCACGCTCGCAGGCGACCCAGACCATGGGCATCAACGCGGCCAGATAGCGCTCGCCGAGTTCCGTGTCGCCCACCGCCGCCCGGGCTTTCAGCAATGCCTGGAACTCCCACGTCTTCGCCCAGCGCTGGTAGTAGGCAATGTGCGACTCGAGCGTGCGGACCAGTTCACCGCTGCGGCCCTCCGGCCGCAGCCCGGCATCAACCTGGAAGAACGCCGCGGAGGCCACCCGCATCATCTCGCCGGCCACGCGGGTGCTGAGTGCGTCGGCGCGCTCGGCGACGAAGATGACGTCGACGTCGCTGACGTAGTTCAATTCGCGGGCACCGCATTTGCCCATCGCGATGACCGCCAGCTGCGGTGGCGTGCGGTCACCGCACACAGTTGCCTCGGCCACCCGCAGCGCGGCCGCCATCGCGGCGTCCGCGAGATCGGCCAGCTGGGCGGCCACCAGGGTGAACGGCAGTACTGGCTCGTCCTCGACCGTCGCGGCGACATCGAGTGCGGCCAGCACCAGCAGCTGGTCCCGGTACAAGGTGTGCAATCGCGACACCGCCGAACCCGGCGCAGCCAACAATTCTTCGTCGACGCAGCCGGTGAACGCCGCGCGCAGCTGGTCGGCCGACGGCAGTTTGACCTTGCCCCGCAGCAGCTTCCAGGACTGTGGATGGGCGGCCAGGTGATCCGCCAGGGCCAGTGAGGAGCCCAGCACTGCGAACAGTCGCCCGCGCAGGGGGCGG
This sequence comes from Mycobacterium sp., assembly GCA_035515675.1. Classification (GTDB taxonomy): domain Bacteria; phylum Actinomycetota; class Actinomycetes; order Mycobacteriales; family Mycobacteriaceae; genus Mycobacterium. The sequence goes on along the minus strand of DATJBA010000113.1, from coordinate 8,728 downwards.
TCGGTGAGCAGTGCGGCGTTGAGCTCATCCCATCCGGTGTCCGGGTTCTCCGACAGCCGAACCAGGGCGCGCAGCGCAGTGTCGGGGTCCGGTGCGCGCGACAGCGACCACAGCCGGTCGACGTGTGCCTGGTCGTCGTGGTCATACCAACCCAGCTGCGCCAGGCGCTCACCCGCAGGTGGGTCGATCAACCCGAGCCGCCCGACACCGGGCAGCCTCGGGCGCTCAATCGCGGGTTTGGTCACGACCACGACGGTAGCGCAACCCGCCGAACTCTCAGGCGAGACGGCGGACCCAAAAAAGGATGTGAGCTACAGCGACAGGTATGTCTTCAGCTCGTACTGGGTGACGAAACTGCGGTAGTTCGCCCATTCTGCACGCTTGTTGCGCAAGAAAAAGTCAAACACGTGCTCTCCCAAAGCTTCCGCGACGAGCTCGGAGGACTCCATGGCACGAAGCGCGCTGTCGAGACTGCTTGGCAGCTCGCGATACCCCATCGTGCGGCGTTCCTCGGGGGTGAGGTCCCACACGTTGTCCTCGGCCTGCGGCCCCAGCACGTAGCCCTTCTCCACCCCACGCAATCCGGCGGCCAGCAGCACAGCGAACGTCAGGTAGGGGTTGCACGCCGAATCGGGACTGCGCACCTCGACCCGCCGCGACGAAGTCTTGTGCGGCGTGTACATCGGCACCCGCACCAAAGCGGACCGGTTGGCCGCCCCCCACGACGCGGCGGTGGGTGCCTCACCGCCGTGCACCAGCCGTTTGTAGGAGTTGACCCATTGATTGGTGACCGCGCTGATCTCAGAAGCGTGCTCGAGGATCCCGGCGATGAATGACTTACCCACATCCGACAGCTGCAGTGGATCGTCAGTGCTGTGGAAGGCGTTGACGTCGCCCTCGAACAGGCTCATATGAGTATGCATCGCCGAGCCGGGGTGTTGCCCGAATGGCTTGGGCATGAACGACGCCCGCGCGCCATCCCCGAGGGCGACTTCTTTGATGACGTAACGGAAGGTCATCACGTTGTCGGCCATCGACAGCGCATCGGCGAAGCGCAGGTCGATCTCCTGCTGGCCGGGCGCGCCTTCGTGATGGCTGAACTCCACCGAGATACCCATAAATTCCAGGGCCTCGATCGCGTGCAGGCGAAAGTTCGAGGCGGAGTCGTGCACCGCTTGGTCGAAATAGCCGGCGTTGTCGACCGGAACGGGCTCCGACCCATCGTCGGGACCGGCCTTCAGCAGGAAGAATTCGATTTCGGGATGCACATAGCAGGAGAAACCGAGATCGTTGGCCTTCGTCAGCTGACGCCGCAGCACGTGCCGCGGGTCCGCCCACGACGGCGAGCCGTCCGGCATGGTGATGTCGCAGAACATCCGCGCTGAGTGATGGTGGCCGGAGCTGGTGGCCCAGGGCAGCACCTGGAAGGTCGACGGATCCGGGTTCGCCACCGTGTCGGATTCCGAGACCCGCGCGAAGCCTTCGATCGAGGATCCGTCGAAGCCGATGCCTTCCTCGAAGGCGCCTTCGAGTTCAGCCGGGGCGATGGCGACCGATTTGAGGAAACCAAGCACATCTGTGAACCAGAGCCGCACGAAGCGGATGTCCCGTTCCTCTATCGTGCGTAGGACGAATTCCTTCTGGCGATCCATAACCCGAACAGTAAGCAACTGCTGTTAATTCGGTGTTACCGATGCTCGTTCAGAACCGTTGCGGACTTCTCAGAGAGGCTGGTCGCGGCTGACCTACGGCTGGCACTGTAGGGACGGGGGTGGCAACGTGCCCGCGACGAAGTAGCGCACCACCGCGGTATCCACACACTGGTCACCGTTGAACACCGCGGTGTGTTGGGTTCCGTCGTATGTGATCAGCGGGCCGCCCAGTTGGCGGGCCAGGTTTACCCCGGACTGATACGGCGTGGCCGGGTCGTGCGTGGTGGAGACCACGACGACCTTGCCCGGCGCGACCCGCGCCGCGGCGTGCGGCATCGACGTCGCCGGCACCCGCCACAACGCGCATTGATCGCGGGGGGCGTTCCCGGTGAACTGCCCGTAGCTGAGGAACGGAGCGGCCTGACGGATATGTTGATCGGCGGACACCCAGGTCGCCGAATCCGTCGGCGTCGGCGTGTCGACACAACGGATCGCGTTGAAGGCGTCTTGGTCGTTGCTGTAGCGCCCGTTCTTGTCGCGGCCTTCGTAGTTGTCGGCGAGCAGCAGCAGGTCGTCGGCGTTGGTGCCGCGCTGCAGCCCAAGAAGACCACTGGTCAGGTACTTCCAATGCTGCGGGGTGTACAGCGCGTTGATCGTGCCGGTAGTCGCGTCGGCGTAGCCCAGGCCGCGCGGGTCCGACGTGCGGCCCGGCTTGGCGACCAGCGGGTCGACCAAGGCGTGGTACCGGTTGACAAATTTGGTCGGGTCGGTCCCCAGCGGGCAGGCAGCCGAGCGGGCGCAGTCCGCGGCGTAGTCGTTGAAAGCGGTTTGGAATCCGGCCATTTGGTTGACGTTTTCCTGGACCGGGCCCACGGTCGGATCGATGGCGCCGTCGAGCACCATCGTCCGCACATGGTCGCCGTACCGCTCCAGGTAGGCGGTGCCCAACTCGGTGCCGTAGCTGTAGCCGAGGTAGCTGATCTGATCCTCGCCCAGCGCCTGGCGGACCATGTCCATGTCGCGCGCGACGGACACGGTGCCGACGTTCGCCAAGAACGCGGTGCCCATCCGGTTAACGCATTGCTCGGCCAACTGCCGGTAGAGCTGCTCGATGTGCGCCACACCGGCCGGGCTGTAATCGACCATCGGTTCCCGCCGGAACGCGTCGAACTCGGCGTCGGTGCGGCACCGCAGCGCCGGGGTTGAGTGTCCCACCCCTCGAGGGTCGAACCCCACCAGGTCGAAGTTACGGGCGAGGTCGGTGTCCGCCAGCTCTGACGCCATCCCGGCGACCATGTCGACCGCCGAAGCGCCGGGTCCGCCGGGATTGATCAACAGCGATCCGATCCGCCGACCGGTCGCGGGCACCCGGATCACCGCCAGCTTGGCTCGCGCCCCGCCGGGATTGCTGTAGTCCACCGGGACCGACACGGTTGTGCACTGTGCGGTGGGGACGTCGCTTGTGTCGGTCAGGAATTGGCTGCAACTGCCCCAGTTCTGCGGCGGCGCCGCGGCCGCCTGCGGAGCCGGGCTCGGCGTCTGGTCGGCACCGGGTTCCGGAGTTGCCCCGGCCACCGGCAGTGCCAGCGCTGATTGCCCGGTAAGCAACAGCCCGAACGACAGCAGCGCCGAGCTCAACGGTCTCAGGCGCGACATGGCTGCCATCGTCGCAGCTTCGAGTACCCCGTGACAGCGCGAAAGGGTCACGCCTTGATCTCGGGCAGATCAGCACTTTGCGCCGCTCGGCGGCGTGGCGCCGCCGATCAGATACGCTGTCACGTAGTCGTCAATACAGCTGTCGCCCTGGAAGACCACCGTGTGCTGGGTTCCGTCGAAGGTGAGCAGTGAGCTGCGAAGCTGGTTCGCCAGATCGACCCCGGCCTTATAGGGAGTCGCCGGATCATGAGTGGTCGACACCACCACGGTCGGCGCCAGGCCGGGTGCGGAAACGGTATGCGGCTTACTCGTGGGTGGCACCGGCCAGAACGCGCAGGTGCCCAGCGGCGCATCACCGGTGAACGTCCCGTAGCTCATGAAGGGGGCGATCTCCCGTGAGCGGCGGTCTTCGTCAATGACCTTGGCCCGGTCCGTAATCGGCGGCTGATCAACGCAATTGATCGCCACCCGCGCGTCGGTGGCATTGGTGTAATGGCCTTTCGAATCGCGGCGCATGTACATATCGGCCAGAGCAAGCAGGGTGTCTCCGCGGTGGTCGGCCAGTTCGGTCAGGCCGTCGGTCAGGTGGTGCCACAAGGCTGGTGAGTACAGCGCCATGATGGTGCCCACGATGGCGTCGCTGTAACTCAGCCCGCGCGGGTCATTCGTGTGGGCCGGCCTACCGATCATCGGGTTGTTCGGGTCGACCAGCGGGTCGACCAGGCTGTGGTAGACGTCGACGGCTTTGGCCGGGTCGGTGCCCAGCGGGCAGGTCGGTTGCTTCGCGGCGCAGTCGGCGGCATAGTCGTTGAACGCGTCCTGAAATCCCTTGGCCTGACGCAGATCGGACTCGATGGGGTCGGCATTGGGGTCGACGGCGCCGTCGAGGATCATCGCCCGTACGTTCTGTGGGTAGGCCTCTGCGTAGGCGGAGCCGATCCGGGTGCCGTACGAGTAGCCGAGGTAGGTCAGCTTGTCGTCGCCCAGCGCCGCGCGGATCGCGTCCAGGTCCCTGGCGACGTTGACCGTCCCGACATTCGCCAGAAATTTCTTGCCCATCTTGTCGACACAGCGGCCGACGTACTGCTTGGTCTCATCCTCGATGTGGGCCACACCCGCCGGGCTGTAGTCGACATTCGGCTCAGTTCGCAGCCGGTCGTTGTCGGCATCCGAGTTGCACCAGATGGCCGGCCGTGACGACCCCACCCCACGGGGGTCGAAACCGACCAGGTCGAACCGCTCGCGGACCCGCTTCGGCAACGTCTGAACGACACCCAAAGCCGCGTCGATACCCGACTCGCCCGGGCCGCCGGGGTTGATCACCAGCGAGCCGATTTTATCTCCCGTTGCCGGAAAGCGAATCATTACCAGTGCCGCCACGTCGCCGCCGAGATGGTCGTAGTCGACCGGCACGGCCAGCTTGCCGCACAGTGCCCCGCTGGGGATCTTGGCCTCCGGGTTCGAGGACCGACACGGTGTCCACTCGATTGGCTGGCCCAGCTTGGGCCCCGCCATGACAGCGCGCCCGCCGACAACGTGGAGGCAGCCCGCGAGCAGAAGCGCCACAGCAGCGATCGCCGTCCAGATCAGCAGCGTGCGCGCGACCTTGTCGCGGCGAGACAGGCCCATGCCAACCTATGCTGCCAGAGAAGAGTTGGGTTCCTGACTAGCGGCACTACCTGGTGGCTAGCTGGTGTCCACCGAGCCGCTGCAGGTGCGGAACGGCATGTCTCACACCGCAGCGGCGGTGCAACTGCGCAGAACAGATGGCAGAATGTCAGGGTCAGACGAACCCGGGGACCCGTACGGACTAGAACCTGCAGGGCCACGAGGATCGACCCGGCCACCATCACTAGGGACAACGATGTCTGAGCAGAATGTTTACGGTGCAAACTCGTCCGTGCCTTCGGCACCTTTAGCGGCTAAGCCCAAAATTCGCACCCACCACCTGCAGAAAATGAAGGCCGAAGGCCACAAGTGGGCCATGCTCACGGCCTACGACTATTCGACTGCCCGCATTTTCGACGAGGCCGGCATCCCGGTATTGCTGGTCGGTGACTCGGCGGCCAACGTCGTGTACGGATACGACACCACGGTGCCCGTCTCGATTGACGAGTTGATTCCGCTGGTCCGCGGCGTGGCGCGGGGGGCGCAACACGCCTTGGTCGTCGCCGACCTGCCGTTCGGCAGCTACGAGGCGGGACCGGCTGCCGCGTTGGCCGCCGCCACCCGGTTCATGAAGGAAGGCGGCGCGCACGCCGTCAAGCTCGAAGGTGGTCAGCGGGTGGCCGAGCAGATCGCGTGCCTGACCGCGGCGGGCATCCCGGTGATGGCGCATATCGGCTTCACGCCGCAAAGCGTCAACAGTCTCGGCGGCTTCCGGGTGCAGGGCCGCGGCGACGCCGCGGAGCAGACCGTTGTGGATGCGATCGCCGTCGCCGAGGCCGGAGCATTTTCCGTCGTAATGGAGATGGTGCCTGCCGAGCTGGCCACCCAGGTCACCGGCAAGCTGACCATTCCGACGATCGGGATCGGAGCCGGTCCGAACTGCGACGCCCAGGTCCTGGTTTGGCAGGATATGGCCGGTCTGAGCAGCGGCAAGGCCGCCCGCTTCGTCAAGCGGTTTGCGGACATCGGAGGTGAATTACGCCGGGCCGCAGTGCAATACGCTGAGGAAGTGGCTGGCGGCATCTTCCCGGCCGACGAGCACTGCTTCTGAGTGCTTCTAAGTGCAGCTGACACCGATCTTCCAAATTAGTTAACGGCTGGTGAACGGCCGGTGTTGGCACATAATCGCGGTATGGCAGGCTATGGGTACCCATCCCACGATCGTCGATGAACTTCAAGACCGCGGCGACCCGCCCGCAACGGAGCCGAAAATGCCTGTAAAAGCGCCAAAGACCTCGCGACATCTGGAGCTGGAACGCAAGTTCGACGTCGTCGAGTCCACAGTGTCACCGTCGTTCGAAGGCATCGCCGCGGTGGCTCACGTCGAGAAGTCGCCGACCCAATCGCTGGATGCGACGTACTTCGACACGCCGACGCAGGACCTGGCGCGCAACAAGATCACCCTGCGGCGCCGCACCGGTGGCACCGACGCAGGTTGGCACCTGAAGTTGCCGGCCGGACCCGACGCCCGCACCGAGATTCGTGCAGCGCTGGAGGCGTCCGGCCCTGCAGGGCAAGACGCCGTGCCAAGCGAGTTGCTGGACGTGGTGCTGGCGATTGTTCGCAACCGCCCGGTTGAGCCGGTCGCGCGCATCACCACCGAACGCGAAAGCCAGGTGTTGTACAGCGCCGACGGCACTGCGCTGGCGGAGTTCAGCAATGACCACGTCACCGCCTGGTCGGCTGGGGCTTTCGAGGGCTTGGGCTCGGGCCCTGCCGATCAAGAGTGGCGCGAGTGGGAACTGGAGCTCGTCGAATCGAATGGGTCCGCTGACACCGAACTGTTGGGGCGGCTGAGTAATCGGCTGCTCGACGCTGGTGCCGCGCCCGCTGCTCACGCCTCCAAGCTGGCGCGGGTGCTCGGCGCGACCTCGCAGCCCAACGGCACACGGCTGCCCGTGGACCCGGTACACCGCGCGGTGGCCGAGCAGGTCAACGAGTTGTTGGTGTGGGATCGGGCCGTTCGGGCCGACGCCGACGATGCTGTGCACCAGATGCGGGTGACCATCCGCAAGCTCCGCAGCCTGCTCGGGGATTCCCAAGATTCGTTCGGGTCGTCCGACACCGCGTGGATTCTCGAGGAGCTGCGTGAGCTCGGCAATGTGCTGGGCGCGGCCCGTGACGCCGAGGTGCTCGGCGAGCGTTACCGGCTGGCATCAGACAGGCTGCCACCGGAGCTGGTGCGCGGACGTGTCCGAGAACGCCTCGTCGACGGTGCCCGGCACCGCTACCAGACCGGGCTGCGGCGATCCTTGATGGCAATGCGGTCGCAGCGATACTTCCGGCTGCTCGACGCCCTCGACACGGTGGTGGCTGAAACCCCTGCCACCGCTTCGGGCAAGGAGCGGCCGCCGGTAACCATTGATGCGGCCTACAAGAAAGTCCGGAAGGCGGCAAAGGCCGCTGCCCAAGTGGCCGGAGACGTCCCAGGGGCCGAGCACGAACGCGACCTGGCACTGCACCGAATCCGCAAGCGCGCCAAGCGGCTTCGCTACACCGCAGCAGCTATCGGCGCGACGCAGGTGTCCGAGCAGGCGAAGGTCATCCAGACGTTGCTCGGTGATCATCAGGACAGCGTGGTCAGCCGGGAACATCTGAGTCACCAGGCCGAAGTCGCGCACGCCGCCGGCGAGGACACCTTCACCTACGGTCTGCTTTACCAGCAGGAGGCCGACTTGGCCGAGAGTTGCCGTGAGCGTCTCGACGACGCGCTGTGCAGACTCACCAAATCGGTGCGCAAAGCCCGGCACTGAGCCCATCCGGCAGGGGCGGGCGAGTTGGCCTGTAAGCCGGATTCTGTTCCCCGCCGCCACGGCGTAAGCAACGGCGGCGCGGCGGCGACCATCCATCTGGACACACCGTTGCCGGGTGCCTCGAGCGGCCTACCCGCAGGCTCGGGCGAGCAACCCTCGAACGCCTGCGCGGCCGCACTTTCGGTGCGGCCTTCTTGGCCTTGCTTCGGGTGGGGTTTGCCTAGCCACTCCGGTCACCCGGAATGCTGGTGCGCTCTTACCGCACCGTTTCACCCTTACCACCGCGAGGGTGGCGGTTTGTTTTCTGTGGCACTTTCCCGCGAGTCACCTCGGATTGCTGTTAGCAATCACCCTGCTCTGTGAAGTCCGGACTTTCCTCGACTCGGCGCCGGGCCTTTCAGACCGGCTCGAGCCGCGGCCGCCCAGCCAACTCGTCCGCGACGAACAACGGTACTCGCTGCGGAATCTCCAGGCCAGCGGCATTCCACCGATGCCACCAGACTGCGCGCCCCCTGCCCGGCGGTCATGTCGGTGAAGGCTGCCTCAACATCATCGATACCGATCCGTCGCGTCACCGGCGCTTCGAGGTCGAGCTGGCCGCGTTGGACAAGCTCGGCAAGCACCGGGATGATCGCGCGCCGGGTCGCTCGCACCATAGACGCTGCCCCGGATCGTCTTGCCGTCGGCCATCAACGACAGCGCGGGAAACGTCACCGACTCTTCGATGCCGGCGGCGTCCACCAGTGTGACCCGGCCACCGCGGCGGGTCGCGTCGTAAGCCGCGCGGATGGTGGCGGGCTTGCTTACCACCTCGATTCCGTGATCGACCCCGGCGCCGCCGGTGAGGTCGCGAACCGCGGTGGCGAGGTCGACCTCGCTCGCGTCGACGGTGTCGGTCGCACCGTTGGCGACTGCGGCGGGAAGCCGGGCAGCCACCCGGTCGGCACCGATGATCCGCGCCGCGCCGGCCAGCCGGGCCCCCTGCTGCAACGTTGGAGT
>DATJBA010000112.1:0-2648 GCA_035515675.1 Mycobacterium sp. | reverse complement strand
CCGCCAAGCGATTGTTTGTGTGGTGGTCACGCCGAATCCCCCGGCCGGGTAGATCAGGTTGCCTGTAGATGAACAACTCGCGCAAGGCCTGTCGAACCGCGGCGTTGCGCGATTGGATGAAGAAACCGCTGTCCGAACGTTGTGGGAGCGTGTGGAATGACCGCTGTAACCTCCGCCTGGCACTCAGCCGACCTCAACCCGTTGAGCGACGAAACGTTGGCCCAACTGGATGGATGGTTCCGCGCCGCCAACTACCTGTCTGTGGGCCAGATTTACCTGCTGAACAATCCACTGCTCAGGACCCCCCTGTCACGCGACGACGTCAAACCCCGGCTGCTCGGGCATTGGGGAACGACGCCGGGTTTGAACTTCATCTATGCGCATCTGAACCGGGTGATCAAGGAGCGCGGCCAATCGACGATCTACATCGCCGGTCCTGGTCATGGTGGCCCCGGTCTGGTCGCCAACGCGTACCTCGACGGCACCTATTCGGAGGTCTACTCCGACATCACCCGGGACGTCGAAGGTCTGCGGCGACTGTTTCGGCAGTTCTCCTTTCCGGGCGGCATCCCCTCGCACGTCGCTCCCGAGACGCCGGGTTCGATCCATGAGGGCGGCGAGCTGGGCTACGCTCTCTCGCACGCCTACGGCGCCGCATTCGACAACCCGGACCTGCTCGTTGCCGCGGTCGTCGGCGATGGCGAGGCGGAGACCGGGGCTCTGGCGACAAGCTGGCACTCCAACAAGTTCATCAACCCCTCCAGGGACGGCGTGGTGCTGCCGATCCTGCATCTGAACGGCTACAAGATCGCCAATCCAACGGTCCTTGACCGCATTCCGGCCGACGAACTGCGCAGCCTGATGGCCGGCTACGGCCACAACGCCTACACCTTCGAGGTGAAGGAAGGCGACGACCGCGCCGACGCCCACCGGCGGTTCGCGCTACTGCTCGACACGGTTCTCAACGAGATCTCGGAAATCAAGGAAAAGGCCGCCGCCGGTGACGAACGGCGGCCACGCTGGCCGATGATCATCTTCCGCACCCCCAAGGGGTGGACCGGCCCCGACTACATCGACGGTAAGAAGACCACGGGATCCTGGCGCGCGCACCAGGTGCCGCTCGCCAACGCCCGCGACACCCCGGAACACCTGCAGGTGCTCGCGGACTGGCTGGCCTCCTACCGCATCAACGAGCTCTTCGACGAGGACGGCAGGCTCGATCCGAACATCGCCGAGCTCGCGCCCAGCGGCACTTTGCGGATGAGTGACAACCCGCATGCAAATGGCGGCCTGCTGCTCAAGGCTTTGCGGTTGCCCCCCTTCCGCGACTTCGGCGTGGACGTACCGACACCGGGCGCCACGGTCGCCGAAGCCACCCGGGTTCTGGGCGAATGGCTTACCGAGGTGATACGGCTCAACCGCGACAACTTCCGGATATTCGGGCCCGACGAGACCGCGTCCAACCGTCTGCAGGCCGTCTTTGAGGTGACCGCCAAGCAGTGGAACGCCGAATTCTTCGGCCCGGAGGTCGACGAGCATCTCGCGCGCGCCGGTCGAGTCGTCGAGATGTTGTCAGAGCACCAGTGCCAGGGCTGGCTGGAGGGGTATCTGCTTACCGGCCGACACGGCCTGTTCAATTGCTACGAGGCCTTCATCCACATCGTCGACTCGATGTTCAACCAGCACGCCAAATGGCTGAAGGTCACCAACCACATCCCGTGGCGGCGGCCGATCGCAAGCCTGAATTATCTGCTGTCGAGCCATGTCTGGCGCCAGGACCACAATGGCTTCAGCCACCAGGACCCCGGCTTCATCGACCACGTCGTCAACAAGCGCGCTGAGATCGTCCGGGTCTATTTACCGCCCGACGCGAACACCCTGTTGTCCACGTACGATCATTGCCTGCGTTCACGCCAATACGTCAACGTGGTGGTCGCGGGCAAGCAGCCAAGCGCGAACTGGCTGAGCATGGATGAGGCGGTCGCGCACTGCACCAGGGGACTCGGTATCTGGGAGTGGGCGGGCACCGAGGAACTCGGCATGGATCCTGACGTCGTCATCGCTGCGGCGGGCGACATCCCCACGCTGGAGGGCCTCGCTGCGGTAGACCTGCTCCGTCGCCATCTGCCCGACCTGAAAATCCGGTTCGTCAACGTCGTGGACCTGATGCGCCTGCAACCCGACACCGAACATCCGCATGGTTTGGCCGACCGCGATTTCGACATGATCTTCACCCGCGACAAGCCGGTGTTGTTCGCTTACCACGGCTATCCATCGCTGATCCACCGACTGACATATCGTCGCCGCGGGCACGACAACTGGCATGTGCGGGGCTACAAGGAGGAAGGCACCACCACGACGCCGTTCGATATGGTGATGCTGAACGACCTCGATCGCTACCACCTGGTGATCGACGTTATTGACCGCGTCCCGTTCCTGCAATCGAGGTGCGCGACCCTGCGGCAGCAGATGGTCGACAAGCGGCTCGCCGCCCGCGAGTACACCCGCGAGCACGGCGATGACATCCCCGAGGTGCGCGATTGGGTATGGCCGGATGCGCATGGTGCACAGGTGAAAAGCAAGATCGGGGCCACCGCCACGACCGGTGGCGACAACGAATAGCGCGCACGCGCGCGATCGCACACGAG